>NZ_JBNPWO010000007.1:0-227621 GCF_050433785.1 Mucilaginibacter sp. 3215 | reverse complement strand
TTGCCCAATGGCGAAGCCCCGTCATTTATAACTCCTCAAAAAAACTTTTTTAAAATCCTTAGGTTAACGGCTATGGTGACAACACCAACAACGGCAATGTGACAATACCAATAACAACAGCGTCCTGCTTTAACCTCCACTCCGTGTTAAAATTACACTTTGTAAAAATCTGGCTATATATCAAAAATGTGGAGAATTGTTAAAATAGTACTATCTTAATAGCGAATTGATTATATACCTTAGTGAACCGATTATAGTGTACACTAAACACCAAACCAATGCGCTGTAAAATATTAAATGTTGTGTTATGCATGGCTTGCATTGCCTTGTTTTCTGCCCGGGTTAGTGCTCAGGACGTAGGAATATTTGAAGGCCAAACCGATGTTGGTACGGTCAAGCATCAGGGTAGTGGGGCATATGATACTAAATTACAGCAATATACGCTTATTGGTTCGGGCCAGAATATCTGGGCTACGCATGATGATTTTCACTTTGTGTGGAAGAAAATGAAAGGGGATTTCATTCTTCGCACCAACGCTGCATTTATAGGCAAAGGTGTTGAAGCGCATCGCAAGGTTGGACTAATGGTTCGCACCACGCTTGATTCAAATTCAAAACATATCAATGCCGTTGTGCATGGCGATGGCTTAACCTCGTTGCAATACCGTAAAACGGTAAGCGGCATTACCGAAGAAAAGAAGGCATCCATCACTGCGGCCGATGTGATCCAGCTGGAACGCAAAGGTAATACCTATACTATGTCGGTAGCACGAAAAGGCGATCTCTTTGTGAGCGAGGAAGTAAGCGGTCTTGACCTGGGCGACGACGTTTATGTAGGCATTTTCATCTGCTCGCACAATGCGGATGTTACGGAGAAAGCGGTATTCAACAATACACGTATCGTCACACCCGCACCGGCCACATTGATACCTTACAAACAATATTTAGGCAGCGCCATTGAGTTGCTTGATCTCGAAAGTCAGAATGCCATGGTGGTTTATCAATCACCAAAATCACTTCAGGCACCAAACTGGACGCTTGATGGCAAGTCACTCATTTATAACAGCGAAGGCTCATTGTATAAATTCGATCTTGAATCGCATATGCCAACGGTACTCAATACCGGCATCGCTAAAAATAATAATAACGACCATGTGCTTTCCTTCGATGGCAAAATGCTGGCTATCAGCAGCGGCGATGGTGGCCCATCAATAGGATACACAGTTTCTTCGGCCGGTGGCGAGGCTACACGGGTAACCCAAACCGGGCACGGCGCAAGTTATATGCATGGCTGGTCGCCTGATAAAAAGTACATCGTTTTTTGTGGTGAGCGCAATAAGGAATTTGACGTTTACCGCATCCCCGCCGCTGGTGGTCCCGAAGAGCGCCTTACCAACACGCCCGGTTTGGATGATGGCCCCGAATATTCGCCCGATGGAAAATACATCTACTTTAATTCTGTACGCAGCGGCCTGATGCAGGTTTGGCGCATGAAAGCCGACGGCAGTGAACAAACGCAATTAACCAACGATGACTATAACAACTGGTTCCCGCATATTTCGCCGGATGGTAAATGGATAGTTTATATCACCTTCCTGAAAAACGAAGTATCTCCCGGCGATCACCCCTTTTATAAACACGTATACTTACGGGTAATGCCGGTTAATGGCGGTCCGTCAAAAGTAGTAGCCTATCTGTACGGTGGCCAGGGTACTATCAACACCCCGTCATGGGCGCCGGATAGCAAGCACCTGGCATTTGTAAGTAACTCTGATTTATTGTTCCCTGTATTTCCTATTGCAAAATAACCTTAAACATATAACCATGTATACATCACGCAGATCATTTTTAAAAACCGGCGCAATGGCAGTAGCCGGGGCGGCGCTACTTCCTGATAGTTTATTTGCCGCTACGGATAATAAACTTAAACGGGTAGGGGTGCAGCTTTATAGTGTACGCGATGCCATGAAGGCCGATCCGCAGGGAACGCTTAAAAAGATAGCTGATGCAGGTTATGCACATGTGGAGCATGCAAATTACATCGACAGAAAATTTTACGGCTATACCGCCAAAGAATTTAAAAAGATCCTGGCCGATCTTGACCTTAAAATGCCAAGCGGCCATACCGTAATGACACCTCAGCACTGGGATGCAGCCAAAAATGATTTTACCGATGCCTGGAAGTATACTGTTGAAGACGCGGCCACTATGGGGCAAAAGTTTGTGATAAGCCCCTGGCTTGATGAAAAGGTACGTACAGATACCGATGCCCTGAAACGCACTATGGAGCAGTTTAACAAATGCGGTGAGCTTTGCAAGCAATCATCCATGATGTTTGGCTACCATAACCACAACTTTGAGATCAGTACCAAAGTAGGGGATATTACCCTTTATGATTATATCATCCAAAATACCGATCCGGCTTTGGTGGCCCAGCAAATAGATATCGGCAACATGTACACTACTGGTGGCAGGGCGTTGGAGTTTATCAATAAATATCCCGGCCGTTTCCAGTCCATGCACGTAAAGGACGAAATTAAAGTACCGCCTCATGGTGGCGATGATACTGAGAGTACTATTTTAGGCGCGGGGATCCTGCCTGTTAGGGATATTGTAAAGGCTGGGGCAAAAAAAGGCGGCACCTCGTTGTTCATTATTGAGCAGGAAGCATACCAGGGCAAAGACCCAATCGATTGTGTAAAAATTGATTTACAAATCATGAAAAAATGGGGCTATTAATAGTATAAGACTAACTTACACCCGTGAAGATTTAATTTTTACAGCCTTTTATTTTGAATTGTAATTATTAAGTTTGGGAACACATTATAAATCATATTAAGCCTTTCTCGTTACCTGTTCAGTAAGTTGAAAGTTTTGTGGCAGATAAATGGGCTTAGCTAAAACAATTTAGTTTAAACAATGGACCGGCGTACCGTCATTAAAAACCTGGCTTTAATAATAGGAGGGGCTGCATTGCTCCCGGCCTGTTCGCAGGATAAAGCAAAGTCGAAGGTTGCACTCAAAAATATCGATATCACTGCCGATCAGGAACAGTTGATAGGCAATGTAGCAGAAACTATTATACCTAAAACAACAACGCCGGGTGCGAAAGACCTGTTGCTCCATTTATTTGTATTGAAAATGGTGGATGACTGCTATAAAAAAGAAGATCAGCAGGTGTTTGTAACTGGCATGGGCAATTTTGCAAGCCAGTCTCAGAAATTATATAGTAAAACGTTTAATCAGCTCGATGTTAAAACCCGTGAAGCGTTTTTGCTGGATATAGAAAAAGAAGGTAAAGCGGAAGAAGAGACGGCCAGGAAAAACAGTGATAAAAAAGATGCCGCACCTGCCACGCCTCCTGCCGGCAAATATTCGCCCGAGCTTAAGAAGTTTTACAGCATAGTAAAAAGACAAACCATAAACGGTTATACCAATTCAAAATATTTTATGACTAAAGAGGTGGAATATGAGCTTGTGCCGGGCAGGTACAATGCGCATTTCCCTTACAAACAAAAGCAAGCAGTATAAGTAATGGCTAATTTAAATATCGACAGCGTTAAAGAACGCACTTTCGACGCGATAGTAATTGGTTCGGGCATGAGCGGGGGATGGGCTGCTAAAGAGTTTGCAGATAAAGGGTTAAAAACATTGATACTGGAGCGTGGCCGCGATGTGAAGCACATTAAGGATTACCCGACTACCAATATGTACCCCTGGGAGTTTGAACACCGGGGCGAATTGCCGATGGCGGTACAGGAAGCCAATCCTATTGTAAACCGCTGTTATGCTTTTGGAGAAAGCGCCGCGCATTTTTTTGTTAAAGATGCAGAGCACCCATATATTCAGGATAAACCCTTCGACTGGATCCGCGGATACCAGGTTGGCGGCAAATCCCTGCTTTGGGCACGTCAAACCCAGCGTTGGAGCGATTTTGATTTTGAAGGCCCCGCCCGCGATGGTTTCGCGGTAGACTGGCCTATCCGTTACAAAGATATTGCACCATGGTATAGTTATGTAGAGAAATTCGCCGGCATTTCGGGTAACCGTGATGGCATTGCCGAATTGCCGGATGGTGAGTTCCTACCCGCATTCCCATTAAATACTGTTGAAGAATATTTCAGAGATCACGTAAAAAGTAAGTATAAAAACCGACATGTGATCAGCGCTCGTTGCGCCCACCTGTCAACCCCTAATCAAATCCACCTTGATCAGGGCAGGGTACAATGCCAAAGGAGAACGATCTGTGAGCGTGGCTGCCCCTTTGGTGGCTATTTCAGCGCTAACGCTACCACTATCCCCTGGGCTTTAAAATCCGGCCACGCCACATTAAGGCCGTTTTCGGTAGTGGAATCTATTATTTATGATGATAAGCTGGGCAAAGCTACCGGTGTGCGGGTTATTGACACCAATACTAAAGAAGCTATCGACTATTACGCCAAAGTAATATTTGTCAATGCCGCGGCGTTAAATACCAACCTGATATTGCTTAATTCCAAGTCGCACCGTTTCCCTAATGGTTTGGGCAATGATAGCGGTGTGCTGGGTAAATATGTAGCTTTCCATAATTATTCGGCCCATATTGGAGCCGAGTATGATGGCGCTAAAGAATGGACAACAGATGGCCGTAACCCTGCCGGTGGGGGGTATATCCCAAGGTTCAGGAATGTGTACAAACAAGAAACCGACTTTTTACGCGGTTATGCTTCAGGCTTTGGCGCTTACAGATCCCCGCAGCGTAGTTGGGACGGCGTAGGTAGCAGTCTGAAAGATAACCTGGCTAACAAAGAGCTTGGCCCGTGGCGTGTAGGGTCGCACATGATGGGCGAAACCATCCCGAAGGAAAGCAATTTTGTAAGTCTTGATGACAAGCAAAAAGATGCCTGGGGCGTACCATTATTAAAGATGAACATTGATTACGACGATAACGATGAGAAGATGAAGAAGGATTATGTGGAGCAGTTAACCGAGATGTTCACCAGCGCGGGCTTTACCAACATCAAAGCCAGTACGGATAGAAGGGCACCAGGTTTGGACATCCACGAAATGGGTGGCGCACGTATGGGTAATGATCCTAAAACATCGATATTAAACAAATGGAACCAGGTACACAGCGTTAAAAACGTATTTGTTACCGACGGCGCCAGCATGACGTCAACCTCGTGCCAAAATCCGTCACTAACTTATATGGCCTTTACCGCAAGGGCCGCCGATTATGCCATGAGCGAGATGAAAAAGGGGAATATATAGTGTAGTTTTGAGTGGCGGTTATTTAAATAGTAGCAGTTGCAGTTAAAAGTAGCAGCTATTTAAAAGTAAAAGTTGTAGAAAACAGCAAATATGTAGGGGAAATTAACTGCAACTGCCAGTGCTACTGCTACTAAAACTTACTACCAGTGCTACTACAACTAAAGGCTTCGTGTAAAAAAAACACAATGTAATATTTGGAAAATGAATTTTATTCATACATTTAACGAGATAACCAAGTAGTAAACAAATTAAACTAATCATATTATTCGTATGTCTGCAAACACTTATGACGCAATAGTCATTGGCTCAGGAATTTCAGGCGGGTGGGCTGCCAAGGAACTAACACAAAAGGGTTTGAAAACCATCATGCTTGAGCGTGGCCGTAATATTGAGCACATTAAAGATTACGTAAACGCAACCAAAGATCCATGGGAATTTCCGCACAGAGGCGGCCGTACCCAGAAAATGATTGATGATTACCCGGTTCTTAAACGCGACTATCCTTTAAATGAAACCAACCTTGACTATTGGGCAAGTGATAAAGATAGTCCTTATACAGAAATTAAACGTTTCGACTGGTTCCGTGGTTACCACGTGGGCGGCCGCTCACTGATGTGGGGACGCCAATCGTACCGCTGGGCTGATGTTGATTTTGAAGCCAACTTAAAAGATGGCATCGCTGTCGACTGGCCTATCCGTTACAAGGACATCGCTCCGTGGTATAGCTACGCCGAGCAGTTTGCCGGGATCTCTGGTAATAAAGATGGTTTACCTATCCTTCCTGATGGTGATTTTATGCCGCCTATGGAAATGAACGTGGTTGAAAAAGACGTTTCAAAACGTTTGAAAGAATTTTATAAAGAGGCACGTCACATGATCATCGGTCGTACGGCTAATATCACTGTACCGCATAACAACCGTACCAACTGCCAGTACCGTAACAAATGCTGGTTGGGCTGTCCGTTCGGTGCTTATTTCAGCACACAATCGGCTACATTGCCTGCGGCTATGGCTACCGGTAATTTAACCGTTCGCCCTTGGTCTATAGTTACCAAGATATTGTACGATAAGGATACCAAAAAAGCCAAAGGCGTTGAGGTATTGGATGCTGAAACCAATAAAACTTATGAGTACTTCGCAAAGATCGTTTTCGTAAACGCATCAACCATTAACTCGGCCTGGATCCTGATGAATTCGGCTACGGACGTTTGGGAAGGTGGCTTAGGCAGCAGCAGCGGTGAGCTTGGCCATAATCTGATGGACCACCACCTTAATGTTAGCGCTTATGGCAGGATCGAAGGTTATGAGGATAAATATTATTTCGGTCGCCGTGCAAATGGTTTCTATATCCCTCGTTACCGTAACCTTAACGGCGAAAAACGTGATTACATCCGTGGTTTCGGTTACCAGGGCTCGGCAAGCCGCGAAGGTTGGAGCCGTGACATTGCCGAACTGAACATAGGCGGTGCGTTTAAGGATGCATTGACCGAGCCAGGTTCATGGCATATAGGTATGGGCGCTTTTGGCGAAACATTACCTTACCATGAAAACAAGGTTACCATCGACAAAACCAAAAAAGATAAATGGGGCTTGCCTGTTGTTGCCATTGACGCCGAATTAAAAGCAAATGAGCTGAAAATGCGTATCGATATGGAAAAAGACGGCAAAGAAATGCTGGAAGCCATTGGCGCTAAAGATGTACAAACTTCAAGTACTAACCCGTTCCTTGGCCGTGGTATTCACGAAATGGGTACCGCACGTATGGGCCGTGATCCAAAAACTTCAGTATTGAACCAGTGGAACCAGGTTTGGGATGCTAAAAACGTATTTGTTACCGATGGCTCTTGTATGACATCGGCAGCATGCCAAAACCCATCGCTTACTTACATGGCGTTGACTGCACGTGCCGCTAACTATGCCGTTGACGCACTTAAAAAGGGAGAAATTTAATCAGCATCACATAAAAACAACCTAATAAAAACACCTATGACTGAAGAAAAGGACAAAACCCCAAACCCGTCAAGACGGCAATTTATTAAAAGCAGCGCCATAGCGGCCGCTGGTTTTATGATAGTTCCGCGCCATGTTTTGGGCGGTAAAGGTTTTATAGCTCCAAGCGACAAGTTATTGATTGCCGGCGTAGGTGCCGGTGGTAAAGGGCAAAGCGATATTGCTAATTTTTACAAAAGCGGCAAGGCCGAGATCGCCTTCCTGTGCGATGTTGACGACCGCAGAGCGGCAAGGTCACGCAGCGATTTTCCTAAGGCAAAGTATTATAAAGACTGGCGCGAAATGTTTGACAAAGAACACAAGCATTTTGACGCGGTATCGGTTTCAACACCCGATCATAACCATGCCATTATTACCTATAATGCTATGCAACTGAACAAACACGTGTATGTTCAGAAACCGCTGACACATGATATCTGGGAAGCCCGTTTATTAACAGAGGCTGCCAAAAAATATAAAGTGGTTACACAAATGGGTAACCAGGGTTCATCAAATGACGGTACACGCTTAATGTCGGAATGGTATGATGCCGACCTGATTGGCGATGTGCACACTGTTTACTGCTGGACAAACCGCCCTGTTTGGCCGCAAGGTATTGCATGGCCGCCACCACAGCCAAACATTCCTAAAGAGTTGGATTGGGACCTGTGGTTAGGTACGGCACCTAAAAAAGATTACGTTGATAAACTGGTACCATTTAACTGGCGCGGCTGGTGGGATTACGGTACCGGCGCCCTTGGCGATATGGGCTGTCACCTGGTTGAAGCACCTTTCCGCGTGTTGGGTATCCAATATGCCAAGGATGTACAGGCCAGTGTTGGCAGTGTTTATGTAGATGAGTTTAAAGAAGGCCACTTCCCTGAAAGCTGTCCTCCATCAAGCCACATTACCTTAACATTCCCTAAAACTGAAAAAACTAAAGGCGATGTTACCCTGCACTGGATGGACGGTGGTATCCAACCTGAAAGGCCTGCTGAATTATTAGCGAGCGAAGATTTTGGCGGTGAAGAAGGTAACGGTACATTGTTTATCGGTACAAAAGGTAAAATGTATGCAAGCACCTATTCTGATGCAGCGACATTATTGCCGAAATCGCTTACCAAAAGCGCTAAAGCTCCGCAGAAATGGGCACGTGTACCGGGCGGCGCTAACGGCCACTATGCACAGTGGGTTGAAGGCTGTATTGCCGGTTACGGTAAAACAGAGCTAAGCTCATCGTTTGATAAGGCTGGTCCGCTTACTGAGGCTTTATTGATGGCTAACCTTGCGGTTCGCGGTCATGAGCTAAATGGCGGCAGGGTAAAATTAGTTTGGGATAACCAGGCTATGAAAGTTACCAACTTTGATGCTGTTAATCAATATATTAAACGCGATTACCGCGAAGGTTTCGTGTTAAAAGCGTAATTTAGGAATACGTGATTAGCTGGGAAAAGAGTTACGAAGCTTTAAAACTTCGTAACTCCGGTAAACACTAATTCACTAACCCAACTAATTCACTAATTCATTAAATCAATAATTAAACATGAATAGAAGAGAAGCGATAGGCAGGGTAGGTTTGATCCTTGGCGGTACCATCATCGGCGCCGAGTTCTTCATCTCCGGATGTAAATCATCTTCGCCGAAAGTAAACGACCTTTTTACACAGGATGATGTGGCCCTGATGGATGAAATCGGTGAAACCATTTTACCTGCAACTTCAACCCCGGGTGCTAAAGCTGCCGAAATTGGCAAATTTATGACCGTAATGGTACAGGATTGCTATACTGCCGATGATCAGAAAATTTTCACTAAAGGCCTTAAAGACCTGAATGATGCGAGCGACAAAAAATTTGGCAAAAAGTTTTTAGAGGCTAAACCTGAGCAACGTACAGAACTGTTAACCGAGCTTGACAAAGAGCAAAAAGCCTATACCAAAACAAAAAAACCGGAAGATCCTAACCATTACTTCAGGATGCTGAAGGAATTAACCCTGCTGGGTTTCTTCACTTCAAAACCGGGTGCCACACAGGCCTTACGTTATATAGCCGTTCCTGGTAAATATGACGGTAACCTGCCATACAAAAAAGGTGATAAAGCCTGGGCAACCTAAAAAATTGCAATATCAATTGATTATACCTTTGATTTTTATAAAATTTGAATTGCTATCAAAAACAGCATTATGTAATAATGCTGTTTTTGATGTATACAATCGATTGAGAAGCGTTTAATCATCAAAAAACATCAACCCCAACAAAAACAAATGAAATTAAGATTAGGAATGATAGGCGGCGGACAAGGTGCCTTTATTGGTGCCGTACACCGCATAGCTGCCCGTATTGATGGCGAATATGAACTGGTTTGCGGTGCTTTTAGCAGTAATGCCGAAAAATCGCAGGCCAGCGGTCTTTTGCTTGGTTTACCGGCAAGCCGCTCATATAGCTCATACCAGGAACTTATTGAAAAAGAAAAGCAACTGCCCGAGGATGAACGTGTGCAGGTGATCAGCATTGTAACGCCCAATCATGTGCATTTTGCCCCAACCAAAATGGCACTCGAAAATGGTTTTCATGTGGTGCTTGATAAACCGATGACCTTTTCACTTGAAGAAGCTAAGGAACTGGAGAAAGTAGTAAGTGCATCGGGTAAACTTTTTTGCCTTACGCATACTTACACCGGCTATCCAATGGTTAAAGAAGCCAAGCAACTGATCAAAGCAGGTAAGATAGGAACCGTTAGAAAAGTTTATGTTGAATATCCGCAGGGATGGTTGAGCAGCTTTTTAGAAGGAGAAGATAACAAGCAAGCCTCATGGCGTACCGATCCGGGTAAAAGCGGGATTGCAGGTGCCATGGGCGATATCGGTACACACGCCTTTAACCTGGCCGAGTATGTCACCGGCTTACAGGTTACTAAAATTTGTGCCGATATCAACATCGTGGTTGAAGGCCGTAAACTTGATGATGACGGCGCTGCCCTGTTGAAATTTAACAACGGTGCAAGTGGTGTGCTCACTGCAACTCAAATAGCAGCCGGCGAAGAAAATAATGTGAAGATAAGGGTTTATGGTGAAAAAGGCGGTTTGGAATGGCACCAGAGCGATGCTAACTCGCTTACAGTAATGTATACTGATAAACCTGCCGAAACCTGGCGCACTGGTGGTGGTTATACCAGCTCATTCGCGCAGCATAACTCACGTACGCCTGCCGGTCACCCCGAAGGTTATCTGGAGGCATTCGCCAACCTGTACCGTAATTTTGCTTTGACAGTTAAAGCCGGTTTAGAAGGTAAGCAGGCCACTCCCGAAGAACTTGATTTTCCGGGTATCGAAGAAGGCGTTCGTGGAATGGCCTTTATCGAAAATGTGATAGCATCAGGTAAATCGGACGTTAAATGGACTGATTTCACTATTTAATCCACATCTATTTAAAATAAAAACATGACTACTATAAAAGGACCTGGCATATTTATAGCACAGTTTATAGGCGATGCGGCACCATTTAACAGCCTTGAATCAATTTGCCAGTGGGCAGCGGGTTTAGGCTACAAAGGTGTGCAACTGCCAACAAACGATCCCCGTTTTATCGATCTGCAAAAAGCCGCCGAAAGCAAAACTTATGCCGATGAGATCAAAGGCATTGTAAATGCTGCGGGGTTAGAAATAACTGAGCTATCAACCCACCTTCAAGGCCAGCTGGTAGCGGTAAACCCGGTTTATAACGATCTGTTCGACGGTTTCGCACCTGAGCATGTACGCGGTAACCCGGCCGAAAGGCAAAAATGGGCTGTACAGCAATTGAAATATGCTGCGCAGGCTTCAAAAAATTTAGGTTTAAATGCTTCTGTTACCTTTAGCGGTGCCCTGCTTTGGCCTATGGTATACCCATGGCCGCAACGCCCTGCCGGGATTGTTGAAACCGCCTTTGGTGAACTTGCTAAACGCTGGACACCGATACTGGATGTGTACGAAGAAAACGGCATCGACCTTTGCTATGAAATTCACCCGGGCGAAGACCTGCATGACGGTATCACTTACGAGATGTTCCTTGATCATGTAAAAGGCCACAAGCGTGCTAACTTGCTGTATGATCCGTCGCACCTTGTATTGCAATGTCTGGATTACCTGGAATATATCGATCTGTACCATGAGCGCATAAAAATGTTCCACGTTAAAGATGCTGAGTTTAACCCAACCGGGCGCCAGGGTGTTTATGGCGGCTACCAAAGCTGGGTTAACCGCGCCGGTCGTTTCCGCTCATTAGGTGATGGGCAGGTTGATTTTAAATCGATATTTAGTAAATTAACACAATATGATTATAAGGGATGGGCGGTGCTTGAATGGGAATGCGCGCTTAAACATCCGGAAGATGGTGCAAGAGAAGGTGCTCCGTTCATCAAAGATCATATTATCCGTGTAACTGAACGTGCTTTTGATGATTTCGCAGCATCAGGTTCTGATGATGCTTTCAACAGGAAAACGTTAGGGATCTAATTTTCGATTTCGGAATTCGGATTTTCGATTTCGGATTTATTGAATTTAAAAAACGCGTCATGCCGAACTTGTTTCGGCACCCCATAAGATAGGTATGCGAGTGCTTAGCATGGCTGCCTGGCAAGTGGGATGCTGAAGCAAGTTCAGCATGACGATATTATTTCAGACTTACGAATTTTTAAAACTTCGTAAGTCTGGATTCTAAAATTGTTTTTCCGTCATTGCGAGGTACGAAGCAATCCCCGATTAGCAGAGCAGCAATGCAAAGCGCTCAGTATAGTTCGCGATTGCTTCGTTCCTCGCAATGACGTAATTTGAAATTGCCACTTTAAAGATGAGCTTTGCAAAGCTGGTAAATACAAAGCTGATGCAATTCGGCAAAAAAGCATTTTGATACAGCCAATTAACCAATTATCAAATAACCTTAAATAATTTAAAATGCAAACTATTAACCGTACACAGCTATTCAGGGCAAGCTGCCTGTCGTTGCTGGTAACCTCATTATCATTCGGTATCCGTGCCGGGATTTTGAATGACCAGGGCGTAAGATTTCATTTGAACGCTTCGCAACTGGGTACCATTGCAGCAACCGCTTTCTGGGGCTTTCCGCTGGCTATCATTGTAGGCGGCTTTATTGTCGATATCATTGGTATGAAAAAGCTGCTGGTGTCAGCCTTCGTATTTCACCTGGTGGGGATCCTGCTTACCATTTTTGCCAATGGCTACTGGACGCTGTTTCTTTCTACCTTAATGATTGGTATTGCTAATGGTACGGTTGAGGCTTCATGTAACCCGCTTGTAGCTTCGCTATATACAGATAATAAAACTACAAAGCTTAATCACTTTCACCTCTGGTTCCCGGCGGGCATCGTGATCGGTACGCTCATCGTGTTCGGACTGGATACCACTTTGGCCCATGGCGTATCGCCCAAACCATACTGGATCTCGCAGGTTGAAATTGCTTTGATGCTGATTCCTACCATTGCTTATGGGTACCTGTTCTCGAAATTGGATTTCCCGGTTACCGAGCGTGTATCTGCCGGTGTAAGTACCGAGGATATGTATAAGGCATTGATCAACCCCTTGTTCCTGTTCATGATCATTTGTATGTTCGGAACAGCTATTACCGAATTATTCACCAACCAGTGGACTGACGTTTTATTCAAAACAGTTACGGACAACGCCATCCTTATTTTAACTTTTGTTGCCTCGGTACAGGTATTGGGCCGCGCGTTTGCAAGCCCGATAGTTCATCGTTTGGCACCTCAGGGAGTGCTGCTAATCTCGGCCATATTATCGGCATTGGGCATTTATCTGATGGTACACCTGCATGGTGATGCTATTTACTTCGCAGCAGTAGTTTTTGGTTTAGGGGTAGCGTTCTTTTGGCCTTGCATGATAGGCTTTGTGGCCGAAAACCTGCCGCGTACCGGTGCTGTAGGCCTAAACCTGATGGGCGGCGCGGGCATGTTCGGAGTGTCTATTTATATGATATTTATGGGCGGTTTTTACGATAAAATAATGGCTTCGAAATTACCGGCAGGTGCCAGTCTGGATGCTTACCGTTCGGCGCCGGCTGGCTCTGAAATGGCGAAGGCGTTCGATGCTGCACGGTCGGCGGCCGGTCCGGAAGTGTTAAACACAACCCTGATTATACCGGTTGTATTAATCGTGGCATTTATAGGATTGGTAATTTACATGCGCTCACGTAAAAAAACTGCTTCATTAGGCGCTATATCGGTTTAATAGGGTTTTAATTATGATAAAAAATTGTAATTTTCGCCTCATTAACCAACCCAATTAAAAATACATGATGAAAAATAGCAGGAGCTTTGTTAAGGAACAGATTTTCTGTTAGGTTATCATCGAAAACAACAATTAAACTCTTATGAAAAAAGTATTCGTTATTCTTTGTATCAGCGCGGCTTTTGCTGCCTGTGGCGGAAATTCATCAAAAAACACCGGTGGCAGCGACAGTACCCAGGGTGCAAATCAATCTGCTAAAGCGGCAAATTCTGATGCAGATACAGTTGTAGCTAAAACCGGCACCGAATCAACAGGCGGTTCTGCGGGTTCAGCAACCGGCGAAAAATTAATAGCAACGTTAGATTGCAGTACCTGCCATAAAGTTGATACCAAAGTTATCGGCCCTGCATTCCAGGATATCGCTAAAAAATATGATGCTTCACAGGCTAATATCGATATGCTTGCTAAAAAAATCATCAGCGGCGGCAGCGGTAACTGGGGCAACATAGCCATGACCCCGCACCCTTCATTACCTGAAAGTGATGCCAAAGAAATTGTACAGTACATTTTATCATTAAAAAAATAATAAGGGTAATTAAATCCGGCCTTAAAGTATAATTATGACTATCGGAATTAGGGTGAAACTTTCAACAATGATGTTCCTGGAGTTCTTTATCTGGGGCGCATGGTTTGTAACAATGGGTACTTATTTAACGGTTACGTTAAAAGCTACCGGAACGCAAAATGCCGGTGCTTACGCAACGCAATCATTAGGTGCCATTATAGCTCCTTTTGTGATCGGACTTATTGCTGATAAATATTTTTCGGCACAAAGGATCCTGGGTGTACTGCATCTATTGGGCGCGGCTTCACTTTATTATGCAACTACCATAGCCGATTTTGATAAGTTTTACCCTAATATCCTGTTTTACATGATCATTTACATGCCAACACTGGCACTGGTAAATTCGGTTTCATTTAAGCAGATGCAAAACCCAAGTAAAGAGTTTCCTTTGATTAGGGTGTTCGGCACAGCCGGGTGGATCATTGCGGGGGTAGTAATCGGCTTATTAGGATGGGAAAAAAGCGGATCGCTTGTGCTTACCTTTAAAATGGCATCAATAGCATCCCTGATATTGGGTTTATTGAGCTTTACATTGCCCGATACCCCTCCTGTAAAAAGAGGGCAGAAGACCACATTTGGCGATATCATTGGCTTAGATTCAATCGGCTTGTTAAAAAACAGGTCGTATTTAATTTTCTTTTTGGCGTCGGTAGCTATATGTGTGCCCTTGGCGTTTTACTACAACTTTACCAACCCTTTTTTAAATGAAGTGGGCGTTAAAGCCGCTGCCGGTGTACAGGCAATGGGGCAGGTATCCGAGCTGGCGTTCATGGCGGCGATGCCTTTGTTTTTTGTGCGGTTCGGTGTAAAAAAAATGCTGGCTATTGGTATGCTGGCCTGGGTACTGCGGTATATATTCTTTGCCTACGGCAACGCAGGTTCGGGTTACTGGATGCTGATTGCGGGTATAGTAATGCACGGTATCTGTTACGATTTCTTCTTTGTAACCGGGCAGATCTATACGGATAATTTAGCGGGCGAGCGTTTTAAAAGCGCGGCCCAGGGCTTTATTACTTTAGCTACTTATGGCGTAGGTATGCTTATAGGCTCGTACATTTCAGGCCCTATTGTTGATCATTGGAAAGTATCAGATACCTCACATAACTGGCAAACCATTTGGCTTATACCTGCGGGTATTGCTGCTGTGGTATTGATATTATTCCTCGCTTTATTTAAAGATAAAACAAGCATGGCCACAAAACCAGGTTTGGATATTCAGGAACCATCAGCACAAACCGAAATATAATTATGGGATCTAATCAAAACAGGCGGTCGGCTATTAAAAGCATGATCGCGGGCACGGCCGCAATTGGCGCGTCGGGCGTATTATCTTCATTTACCACCGAAACTGAAAAACATATGCAGGCTGATGATAAGCTCAAAGGCAATATTAACCATGCTGTATGCCGCTGGTGTTACGGCGATTTTACGGTAGATCAGCTTTGTGCCGCCGCTAAGGATATCGGCATAAAAGGGATCGACCTGGTTGGCCCTTCAGACTGGCCTACCCTCAAAAAATACGGCCTGTTCTCATCTATGTGCAACGGTGCCGAGATCAACCTTACCGATGGTTTTGGCGATAAACAGTTTCATGCCAAGCTGCATGAAAACTATACCAAAATGATCCCGCTGGTGGCAGAAGCCGGTTATAAAAACCTGATCTGCTTTAGCGGCAGCCGTCGCGGTAAAACCGACGAGGAGGGCTGGAATAACTGCGTTGAAGGCCTTAAACCTATGGTAGCCCTTGCCGAAAAACACAACGTAATATTGGTAATGGAACTGCTGAACAGCAAAATTGACCATAAAGATTACCAGTGCGACAGGGTAGAGTGGGGCGCGGAACTTTGCCGCAGGCTCGGTTCGGAAAACTTTAAATTGCTGTATGATATTTATCACATGCAAATTGATGAAGGCGATGTGATCCGCAATATCCGCGCTAATCATCAGTATATCGCTCATTACCATACCGGCGGTGTTCCCGGCCGTAACGAAATTGATGAAACACAGGAACTTTACTATCCGGCCATTATGCGTGCCATTGTTGAGGTAGGGCATAAGGGTTTTGTAGCGCAGGAGTTCATCCCGAAACAGAAAGATAAAATAGCTTCGCTTAAAAAGGCGGTGCATATTTGTGATGTTTAAACCTTACATCACCTTATCACTCTAAAAAGCTAAACTAATAAAACAAATACATGACAACCAGAAGAACATTTTTAGCACAAGCCGGATTAATGGCAGCAGGCGCAATGCTTGCACCGAAATTGGTATCGGCGAAAGCTTCAAATAAAGTGGGCCTGCAATTGTATAGCCTGCGCGATCAATTACCCAAAGATGTAAAAGGTGTTATTGCACAAGTGGCAAAAGCCGGTTATAATGAGGTTGAAACCTTTGGCTTTAACAAAGAAACAGGATATTGGGGATTAAAAGGTAAAGAATTTAGTCAGCTATTAAAAGATAATGGCTTAACAACTCCAAGCGGTCATTACGGACTGGACGAATACTTTGGCTCTGGTAAAACTGACGACCTGAACGCATACATTGAGGTTGCCAATACCATTGGCCAGTCGCACATTATTATCCCTTCTTTAAACCACAACTTTATTAAAACGGTTGACGACTGCAAAGGCGTTGCCGAGAAAATGAATAAGATTGCCGAGATACTGAAAGCATCGGGCTTAAAATTAGGTTACCATAACCACAACTTTGAGTGGGCGCCTGTCGGTGATACTACTTTTTACGATGTAGTACTTAACAACACCGACCCTAAACTGGTGGCCATGGAAATGGATCTTTACTGGGTAGTACGCGCCGGTAAAAACCCGGTTGAGATTTTTGAAAAACACCCCGGCCGTTTCGCTTTTGTGCATGTTAAAGACAGGGATAAAACCAATGCCGAACTAAATACAGAAATAGGTAACGGTGATATCGACTTCAAAACCATATTGGGTAAAGCTAAACTTGCGGGCATTAAGCACTTTATTGTTGAGCAGGAAAACTATACCAATATTGATCCGTATGTGAGCATTGCAAAAAGCGCTTCATATCTGAAAAATACGCTTCACGTTTAAACCAATTATTTTAGAGAGATGAAATATCCATTAATACTAACCGCCCTTTTAGCAGGAAGCTGCTTCATGGCAAACGCGCAAAATGCCAAACCTGAAGACACCGAGATTTGGGAACCGGTACCTAAAGTAGTTACGCCGGGCAAAAATTTAGGCGATGCCCCTTCAGACGCAATTATTTTGTTTAACGGTAAAGGCCTTGACGAGTGGGTTTCTGTTGAAGATAAAACCCCGGCTAAATGGCTGGTTAAAGGTGATGTACTTACCGTAAATAAAGCTACCGGTAATATTGAAACCAAAAGAACTTTCAGCAATTACCAATTGCATATTGAGTGGAAAGTGCCTGCTAACATTACAGGCAGCGGGCAGGCCCGCGGCAACAGCGGCGTGTTCTTAGCTTCGATAGGTAAAGGTGATGCAGGTTATGAGCTACAGGTTTTAGATTCGTACGAAAACAAAACTTATGTTAACGGCATGGCAGGCAGCTTGTATAAGCAAGTGATCCCACTGGCAAACCCTGGTCGCAAACCCGGCGAGTGGAATGTTTATGATGTAATTTGGACCGCTCCTGTATTTAACGAAGACGGTTCATTGAAATCGGCAGCAAGGGCTACCGTATTTTTCAATGGCGTGTTGGTTGAAAACAACTTTGAGCTCCTTGGTCCTACTCAATACATCGGCAAACCATCTTATGAAGGTAAAAAACATGGCCCGTCGCCAATTAAGTTACAGGCCCATGGCGATAAGAGCGAGCCGCTTAGCTTCCGCAATATTTGGGTAAGAGAGCTGTAAGCAACGCTACTAATTTTTGAACATATGATAAGCCTCCCGGTAATGCCGGGAGGCTTTTTTTGTGGTACCGTATTTAATATTCTAAAGGCAGACTCTACGGATGCTTAACGCTGTATTCGTTTATATATCGCTATCTGCTAATCCGTTTGTTAGCTTTAGTTTGGTGCATTCCGCTTTCAGTTTTATATGATTGGTTTTTTTTGTCTACATTAAACTTATAAATATTATAGCCGTATAAGCTAACTATAAACCATTTCTGTTTCTCTTTTTAAGGAGCGGATTTTCAGGAACATTAAAACTCAACACAGCCTGTTATTTTGAATATCTATAAATATTTGTTTGTTGTGGTTGCCTTGCTGAGTGCCCGAAACGGGTTTTCGCAGGATAGGAACCTTAAGTTTGAACATATCGGTACCCGGGAGGGCTTATCACAAATTAATGTAAGTACCATAATTCAGGATAGCCGGGGTTTTATGTGGATAGGTACCCGCGACGGCCTTAACCGGTATGACGGGTACAGCTTTGTGATATATAAACACAGTATCCAGGATGATAATTCATTAAGCAGTAACCTGATATCAGATATTGCCGAAGATAAAGAGGGCAACATATGGCTCGCTACACTTTTTGGCCTAAATAAACTCGACCGTAAAACAGGTAAGTTTATACATTACTTTCATGACAGCGCCAATTCAAACAGCATCTCAAGTAATTTTGTAAACAGGCTGATATTTGATCATGATGGTATTTTATGGATAGGCAGCCAAAAAGGCGGGCTCGACAGGTTTGATATCTACCAAAATAAATTTACCCATTACAAACACAACGAGGCCGACCTGTCGTCATTAAGTGACGATGATGTTACCGCGTTAAAGGAAGACTCCAAACACCGTTTATGGGTTGGTACCCTGGGCCACGGCCTTAACCTGTTTGAAAGAAAGAAGGAAACTTTTACACGATATCAAAGCCAGCCGGGAGTAAATGCCAGCATTTCAGGAGGGTATGTAAGTACTATTTATGAAGATATTGCGGGCAGGTTATGGGTAGGAACCGAAGATGGCGGGCTTAATTTATTTGACCCGGGAAAAGGCACATTTAAACATTACCTCCAGAATAAAAAAGATTCGGGCACCATCTCGGGCTATACTGTTTTGGCATTAAGCATGGACCTGAACGGTAATTTGTGGGTAGGTACCGAAAATAATGGCGTTAATATCCTGAACCCGGTTACCGGAAAAATAACAGGCTATAAGCATGATGATATTGACAGGGGCAGTATGAATGGTAATTCCATTTACAGTATTTGCCGGGACAGGATGGGTAATATGTGGCTGGGGGCATTTAGTGGCGGCATTAACCTGTATAAGCGCAGTACCGAAAGCTTTTCGCATTTCAGGCATAGCTCATCGCCAAACAGCCTGGCCAATAATTTTGTACTTTGTCTGCATGAAGATCAGGATAGTAATATTTGGGTAGGTACCGACGGGGGCGGCGTTAATGTGTTTAACAAGGATGGTACCGTTAAACACTATATGAATGATCCGGCTAATGCCAATAGCCTGACAGGAAATTATGTATTGAACATCATCCAGGATTTTAAGGGTGACTTTTGGATAGGTACCTGGGCTGATGGCTTGTGCCGGTTTAATCCCACCACGGGCAAATTTACCGGCTTTAAACATGACCTGGCAAAACCCGGCAGCTTAAGTAATAATAATGTTTATGCCCTTACCCAAACCCGCGATAACCGCATTTGGGTAGGCACCTATAACGGCGGCCTCGACCTGTATGACGAAAAGTCAAGTACATTTTCGGCTTTTAATTATGATCCTAATGATCCTAAAAGTATCAGCAGCGATAGGATCTATTCCCTGCTTGAGGATCATAACGGCAATTTTTGGGTCGGCACTTTTGATGCCGGCCTCAATTTGATGGATAGGAAAACAGGTACCTTTACCCGGTTTCAGCACGATGAGAAGCGTAACAGCATCAGCAATAACAGCGTCCCCGATTTGTTTGAGGATAGTAAGGGCCGCATCTGGATCAGTACACTTTCGGGGCTTAATCTATTTAACCCTGTTACCAAACATTTTACGGCGTTTACAACCAAAAATGGCTTACCAAGCGATGTCATTTATGCTGTGCGCGAAGATAAGCTGGGCACCATATGGGTTAGTACCAATAATGGTTTATCCAACTATGATCCGGTTAAGAACACCTTTAAAAACTATACTATTGAAGATGGTTTACAGGATGAAGAGTTTAAATCACATTCGGCCCTGCAAACTAAGGACGGCAGGATCTTTTTTGGGGGGATTAACGGTTTCAATTCCTTTACACCCGGGCAGATCTTAAAACCATCGGCCTTTATGCCCCTGGTTATCACCAATTTTCAATTGTTCAATAAAACAGTTAAAATTGCCGGCGGCAAGGATGACCCATCTCCCTTAAAACAAGATATAAGTGATACCAAATCAATCAAATTATCCTATACTCAATCCGTAATTACATTACAGTACGCGGCGCTTGATTACTCTTCATCTGATAAAAAGAAGTACAGTTACATACTCGAAAATTTCGACGCAGACTGGAACAATGTGGGAAGCCGGAATACTGCTTCATACACCAATTTGCCACCGGGCGAGTATACTTTTAAGTTAAAGTATCAGAATACGTCAGGGTTATGGTCGCCGCCTTCGGCGGGATTAAAAATTACCATTGTGCCGCCGTTTTGGTTAACCTGGTGGTTTAAATTAATTGCCGTAGTAACCATAATTGGTTTGGTATACTTTATTTTTAAATACCGGATTAAATTTCTGAAAGCACAGAAAACCGTACTGGAGCGCCAGGTAAAGGAACGTACCGAAAGCCTGGTAAAAATGACAGCGAATGAACGCCTGGCCCGCGAGGCATCAGAAAAAGCCCGTGAAGAAGCCGAAAGCGCCAATAAGGCCAAGAGTATTTTCCTGGCTACCATGAGCCACGAAATCCGGACACCTATGAACGGGGTTATCGGTATGGCAACATTGCTGGCCAGTACCCGGCTTACCAGTGAGCAGGAGGAGTATACAGAAACCATAAAAAATTGCGGCGATGCCCTATTAACGGTTATCAATGACATTCTTGATTTCTCTAAAATTGAATCGGGCAATATGGAGCTTGACGAAGAGGATTTTGACCTGCGCGATTGTATAGAAGGCGTTTTGGATGTTTTTGCCGAAAAGGCTTCGCGGTTAAATCTTGACCTGGTTTACCAGGTTGAGCATAATGTGCCGGTACAAATTATTTCCGATTCGATACGTCTTCGTCAGATCCTGATTAACCTGGTAGGTAATGCCGTGAAATTTACAACCCAGGGTGAAGTTTTTATACTGGTAGGGGTAAAAGAGCAAAAAGATGACGACCTTGAATTGATCTTTAAAATAAGGGATACAGGCATCGGCATTGCCGAGGATAAACTGGAGCGTTTGTTTAAGCCGTTTTCGCAGGTTGATTCAAGTACCACACGTAAGTATGGGGGCACCGGTTTGGGTTTGGCTATAAGCGAAAAACTGGTGAAGCTAATGGGCGGCGAAATCAGCGTAAAAAGCGAAATAGGCAGGGGGACTACTTTCTCGTTCACCATAAAATCAAAAGTGGGACAAAAGGTAAAACGAAATTACGTTTACCTTAACCTTACCGAGCTTGAAAACAAGCGTATTTTATTTGTTGATGACAATGCTACCAACCGCGATATTATTGACACGCAGCTGAGGCAGTGGAAATATGAGCCTGTAGTTGTGGCATCGGCAACTGAGGCGTTGAAAGTGCTTAACGATCAGGATGAGCATGTTGATCTGCTGATAACAGATATGAGCATGCCCGAAATGGATGGCCTGCAGCTGGCTAAAGAAGTAAAACGGAAATTTCCTGAAATGCCTATTGTGTTATTAAGCTCGATAGGCAGCGAACAAAGTAAGCGGGAAGACAATGTATTTAATGCGGTATTAACTAAGCCAACAAAGCATAACCTGTTACATAAGCATATAGTTGAGCAGTTAAAAGCTGGCAGCAGTATTAAAACTGAGTACCACCAGGTGCAAACAGCGTTTTCCAAAGATTTTGCTAAAAATTACCCCATGAGCATCCTGATAGCCGAGGATAACCTAATAAACCAGAAACTTGCTATGCATATGTTAAGTAAAATGGGCTATAGCGCCGATATTGCCGAAAATGGCCATGCTGCGTTAAATGCTATGGTAACAAAACATTACAGCCTCGTTTTGATGGATGTACAAATGCCCGATATGGATGGTTTGGAAGCAACGCGCTTTATCCGTAGTAACATGCAGGACCAGCCGGTAATTATTGCCATGACCGCTAACGCCATGCCCGAAGATAAGCAGGCTTGTATTGACGCCGGCATGAATGATTACCTGAGCAAGCCCATGAAACTTTCCGACTTAATGGAGATGCTTGAAAGATGGGGTAAATATATAAACGGACATAATACAAGTTTAATGAATTGACATTATATTTACTCCGAAAATACCCGGCCATTATGAACCTTTTTGTTAAATCATCTATCGCTTTTTTTTCCTGTTTATTTATCGCTGCAGTGGCATTGGCAAATGCGCCCGCGCGCAACTATTATCAGCTTAAAATATATCACTACAAAACCCAGGCACAGGAAAGTACCATTGAAAAATATTTACAACAAGCTTATATACCTGCGCTGCACCGGGCCGGTATTAAAAATGTAGGCGTATTTAAACCCATAAGCCAGGTAGATACCGCGAAGCTGTTATATGTATTTACACCCTTTCAATCATGGGATAAGTTAATGGGTATCGATCAAAAGTTACAGGCCGATGCGGCGTATCTTGCCGATGGAAAGGATTACATTGACGCCGCTTATAATGAGCAGCCTTATACCCGTTTGGAAACAATTATACTGCAGGCTTTTCCGGGCATGCCTTCAACAGCGGTGCCTAATTTGACCGCTAACAAAGCCGATAGGGTTTATGAATTGCGCAGCTACGAAAGTCCTACCGAAAAATATAATGTCAATAAGGTAACCATGTTTAATGTAGGCGATGAAATAGGCCTGTTTAAACGGCTTGGTTTTAATGCCGTTTTTTATTCGGAGGTTATTGCGGGCAGTCATATGCCTAATTTAATGTACATGACCACTTTTAACAGTAAAGAAGACCGGGACAAACATTGGGACACTTTTGGTAAAGATACTTACTGGAAAACGCTTTCGGCTAAAGCCGAGTACCAGCATAACGTTTCCCATGCTGATATTATCTTTCTCCGTCCGGCAGATTACTCTGATTTTTAGGTTGCCGGCAGGTTCAACGTATGGACTTGCACCAGAGGTGCAAAAGGTTTGTAGTATCTAAGAGTCTATTTAAAAATGACTGTTTTGAATGTAGAGACGCATAATTGCGTCTCCTGGTTGCAAATCAGGTCAGATCAAATGCAGTATCTTAAATTGCATGTGGGAGACGCAATTATGCGTCTCTACAAAAGAGATTCCTCTCATTTTTAAACAGCATCTAAATGAATTGCATTTTTAGTGTGCCAGGGTTACACAACATCTCCGTCTGGAACAACTCAACGGTATAAAAATAAATCAGCGCCATCAACGCAATCAAAAATCAATCAACGGTCGGTATTGAATATTTTGTCCGATATCGATCACTTTTTCAAAATTAAAAACATGTAACTTATTGGTGATTAATGTTTTAACATTGGTATAGCTCTTGCAAAACCTTATCCAAATTTATCACAATGGATAAGGAAATTACACTTGAAGTTACAGCTGCCAAACGCAAAAAAAGCGCGGTAGTCATCATTGTCAGCATAACTGTTTTGGTGCTTGCCGTAATGCTTTTGCGGGGATATATTAAATCAACCATTACCAGGGCCGAAATTACAACCGCCAAAGTTGAAATCGGCAATATCGAAAATACCATCAATGCCACCGGCGAAGTTTTGCCGGAATTTGAAGAGATCATCACCAGCCCGATAAATGCATCCATCAAAAGTGCGCTGATGGATGCCGGTAATAAGGTTAAAGCCGGCCAATCGATATTAACGCTGGATAAATCGGCTACCCAAACCGATTTTGAAAAACAGAAGTTCCAGCTCGAAACCAAACGCACCGAGATCAGCAAACTCAAGCTTGATCTGAACAAAAGCTTCTACGACATCCAATCAAACAACGATATTAAGCAACTCCACATCAGCAACCTTGCCGATGCCGTTGAAAATGCTAAACGCCTGTATAAAGCAGGTGGCGGTACCCGCGAAAATATTGAACAAGCTGAGCTTAACCTCAAAGTTGCACAGCTTGAAAAAAAGCAACTGGAAAACGAGATCAAAAGCAAGCAGCAAACCATGCAGCTGGAGATTAAAGAAGCCGAAATAGCTGCAGATATCCAGCAGAATGATCTTAAAGAATTACAACGCAAACTTGACCTGGCCAATGTGGTGGCAACACGGGCAGGGGTGATCACTTATGTAAACAAAAATATTGGCGCCAATATCCACGAAGGTGAAACCCTGGCCCGTATCGCCGACCTGGGCAGTTTCAGGATCCAGGGCAGTATTTCTGATAACTCTGCAGATCAGCTGCATAGCGGCTTGCCGGTTATAGTGCGGATCAATGATGCCCAGCTAAGGGGGCATGTAAGCAATATATCCCCATCGGTACAAAACAGCATCATTTCGTTTGATGTGCAGCTGGATGACCGGGCCAGCAAATTGCTCCGGCCCAATATGAAAGTCGACGTTTTTTTGGTGACGGCTACACATAATAAAATTATGCGCGTGGCTAATGGCCCGGCATTTAAAGGCCCTTCTGTTCAGGACATTTTTGTACTAAACAATGGTAAAGCCGAACGCCGCACGGTACATATCGGTCTCACCAATTTTGACTATGTGGAGATCCGGGACGGCTTAAAACCCGGTGATGTGGTGATCACATCCGATATGAGCGAATATAAAAACTCGATGGAAGTGACAGTGAAATAATAAAACAACCACGTCATTGCGAGGAACGAAGCAATCCCCGACTTACAGAGCGGATTTGCACAGTTTGGGATTGCTTCGTTCCTCCCGCCGCTGTTGGTGTTGTCACCAACAGCTCTACGCCAGGCTTTTGAATACGGTTTTCCGTGATTACAAAATTATTGGGGTAAAAAGTTGTTGGTGACAACACCAACAACGGCGAGGATAACCATAACAAATTAAAAACGAACCCGTCATTGCGAGGAACGAAGCAATCGCGAACAATACAGTGCGGATTTGCTAATCGGGGATTGCTTCGTTCCTCACAATGACGATTGAAAATAGAATCAGGCATCATGAAATTTCTATACACCATATTATTATTAACCATAACCACAGGAGCGCTGGCTCACAGTGGCGCCGACACCCTGCGGCTAACGCTGCAGCAGGTGGTTGACATGGCCAAAGCCAATTCAATAGCCGCCAAGCAGGCTGCTACCGTACGCGAAACCAAGTACTGGGAATACCGCACCTACAAATCAAACTACCAGCCGCAGCTGGCGTTAAGCGGTACTTTACCGGGCTATACCAAAACATTTTCACAGGTGCAGCAGCCTGACGGTACTATACTTTTCCAGCCTATTCATAACGATAACTCATCATTACAGCTTAACTTTAGCCAAAGTATTACTGCTACCGGCGGTACTATTTATGGTACTACACAATTACAGCGGTTTGATGATTTTGACAGGCATAATGTATTGTATAACGGTATCCCTTACGGTATAAATTATTCACAGCCGCTGTTTCAGTTCAACAGCCTTAAATGGGATAAAAAAATTGAGCCTTTAAAGTTTAATGAAAGCAAACAGGTTTACATTGAAGCCCAGGAAAAGATTGCTGTTGACGTGGAAGGGTACTTTTTCGACCTGCTGCTGGCCCAGGTAAACCTCAAAATCGCCGAAACCAACTTAACTAATACCCAGGGGATATTAAAGGTAGCCAATCTCAAGTACGAGTTAGGAAAGGTATCTAAAAACGAAATCCTGCAATTGCAGCTGGAAAAGATCAACGCGCAGAAAGCCGTTGGTACAGCGAGGCGCGATATGGAGATTGCTACACTGAACCTGCGCAGTTTTACGGGGCAGGAGGGGAGTGAGCGGATAGTGCTGGTAGTACCGAAAAATATTAGCCAGATGACCGTTTCATCAGATAAGGTGCTGGCCGAAGCTTACGCCAACCGCTCGGATGCAATCGCTTTTTCACGCCGTATTGCAGAAGCAAAACGCGATGTGGCTAAAGCCAAAGGGCAAAATGGTTTAACCGCCACGCTTACCGCCAGCCTGGGCTTTTCAAATACAGCTACCAATATTCCTGATGTATACAAGAACCCTCAAAACCAGCAATTGCTGCAGGTACAGCTTTCTATACCGATACTGGATTGGGGCAGGTCCAAATCCCGAGCCAAAACGGCTTTGGCCAACCAGCAGTTTACCGAGTATGCTGTTGAGCAGGATAAACAAACTTTTAAACAGCAGATAGTAACCCAGGTATCGCTTTTTAATGTAATGAAAGAACAACTGGTTTATACCGCGCAGGCCGATAGCATAGCCGCCGAAAAATACCAGATAGCACGTGAACGCTATGTTTTAGGCGACCTGAGCATTACCGACCTTGGCATAGCCTTCCGCGAAAACGACCAGGCCCAGCGCGATTATGTAGCCGCCCTCCGTGATTTTTGGGGAGCTTACTACCAGTTGCGCTACCTTTCGCTCTATGATTTTGAAACAAATAAAAAAATCACCTATAACTAAATCAATAATTTATTTAACAGAAACCTAAACACATAAACGATAAAAATCACTAAATCACTAATTCATTAAATCAATAATTAATCACTCATGATACGTTTACAAAACATTGAAAAGGTATATCGTACTGATACCATAGAAACCCTGGCCCTGAACAGCGTAAGCCTTGACATTGCCAAAGGCGAATTTTTATCCATCATGGGCCCCTCGGGCTGTGGCAAAAGCACCCTGCTTAACATCATGGGCCTGCTCGACGCGCCCTCAAAAGGACAGATCAGGATTGACGATCAAAAAACAGAAGGTATGAATGATAAGCAACTGGCAGCTTTCCGGAATAAAAAGCTAGGTTTCATTTTTCAAAGCTATCATCTTATTAACGACCTGCAGGTGCTTGACAATGTAGAGCTGCCGTTGCTTTACCGCGATACCACCGCCAAACAGCGCCGTGAGCTGGCTGCCGAAGCACTGGAAAAGGTAGGGCTTGCTAACCGTTTGAAACATTTTCCTACACAACTGTCTGGTGGTCAGCGGCAGCGTGTGGCCATAGCCAGGGCCATTGTAGGCAAGCCCGAAATTATTTTGGCCGACGAGCCTACCGGCAACCTGGATAGCGCCATGGGCAACGAAATTATGGAGATCCTCTTGAACCTTAATCGCAATGACGGCACTACGATAGTAATGGTAACCCACGATGAAAATATGGCCCATAAAACCCACCGTTTGGTACGCCTGTTTGATGGCGCCCAGGTTCAGTAATTAACCGGTTTTAACATTAGAAGTTATGCTTAAAAATTATTTTAAAATAGCCATAGCGGTACTTAAGCGCCGCAAGTTTTTTACATTTATCAGCTTGTTTGGCATCAGCTTTACACTTACCATATTAATGGTAGTTACCTCTTTTGCCGATAAGATGTTTGGTCCTAATTACCCGGATAACAAGCGCGATAGGTCGTTATATGTGATTGAACATGAGGAGTTTGATGATAAAACGCAGGGGATGAATAAAGGGCCCATGTCGTTTTACTTCCTCAATCACTATGCGGCCAGTATGAAAACACCGGCAAAGGTCGCCATTTCATCAATGTTCACTTTTACCAATACGTATGTGAATAATAAAAAGATCAGTATCAGCCTGAAATTTGCCAACGCCGATTATTGGGATGTGCTTGATTACCAATTTTTAGAAGGACGGCCCTTTACAAAACAGCAAATTGATAATGCCGAAAAGGTAGCAGTTATATCTGAAGATACACGGAGGGATTACTTTGGCGATATACCATCAGTAGTTGGTAAATACATCGAGGCAGATAATGTTAAATACCGGGTTTTAGGCGTGGTTAAAGATGTTCCTGCAACTTTGTTTACCCTTTATGCAGATATCTACCTGCCGTATACCGTATCTAAAAATGATTACAGGAATAAAGATTTCGGCGGCAACTATTCGGCTATTTTAATGGGAAATTCAAAAGACAATCTTCCCAAAATGAAAAACGAGTTCGCAAATGTTATCTCTCGCATTTCGATGAAAGACAAGCAGTTTAACCACCTGTATTGTTATGCCGATAGTTATTTTAACACGCTCGTGCGTACTATGGCCGGTAGAAAGGAGAATTCCGGGATGGCCACGTTCGTTGTCATCATATCTATATTCGTTTTCCTGTTTTTACTGCTGCCAACCTTAAACCTGGTGAATATCAACATCACCCGCATTATGGAGCGTTCGTCGGAGATTGGTGTTCGTAAGGCATTTGGTGCTTCGTCAAAAACACTGGTTTACCAGTTTATTATCGAAAATATTATTCTTACATTTTTAGGTGGGCTTATCGGGGTGGTATTATCTGTTATTGTTATAAAAATAATTAACGGGGCCAATCTTATAGCCCATCTTGAACTTACTTTAAACTTTACCGTGTTGTTTTACAGCCTGCTCACCTGTATTTTCTTCGGACTACTATCGGGCGTATATCCGGCCTGGCGCATGTCGCGGCTCAACGTGGTAACGGCTTTAAAGGCGTAATAAAATCAATTGACATTTTAATCAAAGTATTATGTTTAAGCATTTATTTAAACTAATCTGGAATAAAAAGAAACAAAACTTTCTACTTATTTCCGAGATGCTGATCTCCTTTATGGTGATTTTCGCAGTATTCACACTGGTTGTGTATTACTACAGTAACTACAAAAACGCTATGGGCTTTGACTATGACAAGGTTTGGGTAATTAATTATAGTAATTCTGTCAAATCAACCCGTGCCGATTCATTGAGCTTGTTTTATGAAACTTTAAAGCAAACTATAAAATCAATGCCTCAAATTGAGGATGCGAGCTTTGTAAGCAGTAACTCGCCCTTTTCGTTTAACCAAAGCAATGGCGGAGTTGAATATAAAAAGAGACATCTTAATAGCGTTGATTTTTTTACAGCGGATAATGATTATCCAAATGTTGTGAAAGTTAAAGTACTTGAAGGGCGTTGGTTTGGCAAACAGGATATAGTATACAAAAATAAGCCCGTGGTTATTAATCAATCGCTTAAGGAAGAGGTATTTGGAAAAGAAAGCGCTATAGGTAAGATTTTAGGTAATGAAAAAGATAAAGAAGCCGATAAAATGCGCATTATTGGCGTAGTGGCCGATATGAAAATAAGAGGTGATTATAAACCTGCCGGCCTTGGCCTTTATAATAGACTAGATACCGGCTCATTCAAGTGGATAGGTACTATGCTGGTAAAGGTGCGCCCTACTGCCGACGCTGCTTTTGAAAGCCGTTTGTACAAAACCGTATCGAACGCCATGAAAGAGTCAAATGTAGAAATAGAGCATTTAGATAATAAACTTAAAAAGATAAATCAGGTATCCATTGTACCGGCCATCATTTTGCTTGTAGTGGCTACTTTTTTGATTATCAATGTAGCTTTGGGTTTGTTTGGTGTGTTATGGTATAATATTAACAAGCGCCGCTCGGAGATCGGGCTAAGGCGGGCAATTGGCGCAACTGGTAAATCGGTATCATGGCAACTGGTGAGCGAATCATTGATATTAGCTACAATATCATTAGTTGTGGGTTCGTTTTTTGCGGTGCAGTTCCCGCTGATGAATGTTTTTGATATGCCGGCCACCGTTTACATTATGGCTATTTTGTTGTCGGTTGTTTTTATTTACCTACTGGTGCTCATTTGTTCGCTGTACCCCGGCAAACAGGCCGCGGCTATTTACCCGGCTGTTGCTTTACACGAAGAATAATTACGATATTAACCGCCTGTTATGATATTGGTTATTGATGATGATATTGCCGTACGCACCTCGCTGATCCTACTGCTAAAAAGCGAGGGGTATGATGCTGCAGGTACCGATGAGCCTGCCGAAGCCTTGAAGATCATTAAGAAAAAGGCTCCTGAGTTGGTCATTTTAGATCTTAATTTTTCGATAGATACATCAGGACAGGAGGGTATAGAACTGCTTGCAAAGATCAAAGCTTTTAACAGCGCTATCCCCGTGATTCTTATCACCGGCTGGGGGAGCATTGAATTGGCAGTTAAAGGTATGAAACTGGGCGCCAATGATTTCATCAATAAGCCGTGGAATAACGAGTACCTTATTCAATCGGTTAAAACCCTGCTCGATCTGCAGGATAAAAAGACCGAACACCATACCCGTAAGCAGCTGGATAAAACCTACAATTTTGAAAATATTGTAGGCGAAGATCCCCGGATGCTCGATATCCTGGAAACCATTGGCCGGGTAGCCCCAACCGATGCATCGGTGCTGATCATGGGCGAAAGCGGCACAGGTAAAGAGCTGATAGCCGAGGCCATTCACCAAAATAGCCTGCGCCGTAATAAGCCGTTTATTAAAGTAAACCTTGGTGGCATCTCAACATCGTTGTTTGAAAGCGAAATGTTCGGTCATATCCGAGGTGCTTTTACCGATGCCCGGTTTGACAGGGTAGGCCGCTTTGAAATGGCCAACAAAGGCACCATTTTTTTAGATGAAATAGGCGACCTGGATGCCGGCAGCCAGGTAAAGCTGCTCCGCGTATTGCAGGACCGCACCTATGAAGTATTGGGCAGCAGTCGCACCAAAACCGTTGATACCCGTGTTGTTTGCGCCACAAATAAAAACCTTAACGAGATGGTGGCCCGGGGTACTTTTCGCGAGGATTTGCTGTACCGAATCAACCTGATCACTGTTTACCTGCCCGCCCTGCGCGAGCGGCCAAAGGATATCCCATTGCTGGTTAGCTTTTTTATTAATAACTTAAAGCAGATCTATAACCGGCCCAATTTGTCGGTAGCACCATCGGCTATGAAGTGGTTACAGCAGTTGCCTTTACCGGGCAATATACGGCAGTTGAAAAATCTGGTGGAGCGCTCCATTTTGGTGAGCCGCAGGGATGAACTGGGCATTGATGACTTCCGGTCGCAGCTGGAAATGTCGCCCATAAAAAAGGGGAGTATCCAGTTGCCGGGCGTGGGCACATTAACTTTAGAAGAGGTTGAGGTAGAGATGATAAAACGGGCTTTAGATCATCATAAAAACAAGATAAGCAAGGCGGCCGCTGCTTTGGGGCTTACGCGCAGCGCCCTGTACCGGCGGCTCGAGAAATACCAGATCCCGTACGATGAAGCTGAGGACTAAATACATTTTATTCGTAGTGATCCTGCACCTGCTAACCCTGGTGCTTACTTATTTTATTTTCAAAGATAACAAGATCTATTTTATCATATCGGAGGTGGTTGTGATCATCTCTTCGGTAATCGCCTTGCAGCTTTACCGGCAGCTCATTCAGCCACTAAAAATGCTGATGCAGGGCGTTGAGGCTATTAAAGACAAAGATTTTAATGTGAAATTCCTTTCAACAGGTAAGCACGAGGTTGACGCGCTGATTGATGTTTATAACCAAATGATGGACGAGCTAAGAACCGAACGGACACGACAGGAGCAGCAGCATTTCTTTTTAGAAAAGCTGATCCATACTTCGCCAACGGGGATCATCATCCTTGATTTTGATGACCGTGTACAACAGGTAAACCCTAAAGCGCTGCAGGCGCTGAACATGAGCGAAAAAGACCTGATAGGTGAACTGATCGGAGAATTGAAACACCCGCTCTTCGCACAGATCAAAGCCCTTAAATCGGGCGAAACTATGGTGGTTAAGCTGGATGGGATCAACTCATTCAAACTGCAGAAATCGCACTTTATCGACCGGGGATTTTCGCGCCATTTTATTATGCTGGAGGATTTGACCGCTGAGATCCTGGCAGCCGAAAAAAAGGTTTATGGTAAAGTGATCAGGATGATGGCGCATGAGGTGAACAATACCATCGGCCCGGTTAATTCCATCATGCAATCGGCCATGAAAACCGACAAGCTTTGGGCTGGTCATTATTTCGACCCGATAAAAGACGCCCTGCAGGTTGCAATGGACAGGAACCAAAACCTCAACCTGTTCATGCGCAATTTTGCCGATTTGGTGAAGCTGCCGCCGGCCAACAAACAACCGGTTGTATTGCAAAAGCTCTTAGCTTCGGTAGTAAAGCTGATGAATATCCGTGCTGAAGAAAAAAATGTGGCGTTAGTCCTTCATTTACCCGAAGAACCGGTTAATATCATGGCTGATGAACAACAACTGGAGCAGGCATTCATCAACATTGTAAAAAACGCCATTGAGGCTATTGATGACCAGGGATCAGTAACCTTTACCATCAATCCCAAAGAAAAAAACCTCATTATCACCGATACAGGTAAAGGTATTACAGCCGAACAAAATGCCAACCTGTTTACCCCCTTCTTCAGCACCAAAAAAGACGGGCAGGGCATAGGCTTAACCCTGGTACGCGAGATCATGCTGAACCACGGCTTTGAGTTTTCATTAAAAACTGTTGCAGAAAGGCAAACTGAGTTTGTGGTTTATTTTTGATAACATAGGCGACGGGGCTATAAATATTGATGTGATGGTTGTATTCTAATAAAAGTTATGTCAATGCGAGGAGCGGCACAGGCAAAAGCATTTGGGGCGACGTGGCAATCTCGTAGCTATGCACATCGGACAAGCATTGGCTACGAGATTGCCGCGCTGCGCTCGCAATGACATAAAAAATCAATATCTCCGCCGCCGCTCGGCCCCAGCCGAGTGGCAACTATAAAGCGGCCTCCGGCCGCCGTGGCAAAAGCAGGCTAAGAACGTGGCGGGTAACTTCAATAAAAATTCAACATTGTATTAGTTTTTGCTTAATCCTTTTAGTAATGTTGTAAACCAATTTAAATGTTACCTTAACAGATAATCACTGCAACCACATTTACTATGCAAAGACGGCATTTTATAAAACTTTCTGCAGCTACATCGGCTGCCATGCTTTTCAGTAAACTTACTTATTCGGCCTCTAACGGAGCTGCAATCATGAGCGGTCCCGATGAAGTTTGGGCACAATCAGGTGCCGACTGGGTTAAACTCACTGCCTCAAACGGGTCTCACTACAGCCATAAAGAAATCAGCGTAAGTTTAAAAACAAACGGCAATGCACTTGGCGTATATGTTTCATCACCAAAGCAGGAATTAAATGCTGTACGCTTAAAATGGAAACACAACACCGCTGCTTCTGCTAAATTCCTGGGCGATCATTGGGAGCGATCTTACGGGGACCTGCAATGGAAAACCATAGCTGCCGGCATCAAAAATCCATGGTATGTAATTATACACGACGATAAACAAACGGCATGCTTCGGGGTAAAAACCGGTGCTAATAGTATTTGCTGGTGGGGCGTAAATAATGACAGCATTGAACTTACCCTGGATACAACTTCGGGTGGGGTAGGTGTGTTGCTGGGCGACAGGCAATTGCATGCTGCCGATATCATAACTACCAATGCTAAAACAGGAGAGAATACTTTTGCCGCGACCCATCGCTTTTGTAAACTAATGTGCGAAAAGCCGCGGATCCCCAAACAACCGGTATATGGTATTAACGACTGGTATTTTGCCTATGGCAACAACTCGGCCGAACTTATCAAAAAAACCACTGCGATGATGGCCGAACTGGTTACCGATCATAGCAACAAACCATTTTCGGTAATTGATGCCGGTTGGGCCACTTATTCGCCATTATTGCCCGGTGATGGTGGCTGGAATGATGATTTTTCAAAGCCCAATGATAAGTTTAAGGATATGCATGCGCTGGGCGATGAGATCAAAAAATTAGGTATGCGCCCAGGCTTATGGATGCGCCCGCTTTGCGCAAGGCACGATGAAAAAGCCAGCTTGCTTTCGCCAAAGATTCCCGGCCGTGATGATCCTAAAAACCCGACACTCGACCCAACTATCCCCGAAAATATAGCACGCATCCAACATAACTTCGATGTATACAAGCAATGGGGCTACGAAATGGTGAAGCACGATTTTTCAACTTATGATATCTCCGGTCGCTGGGGTTTTGATATGAAGGATAGCTTTACTTCGCCGGGCTGGCATTTTAACGATAGGAACAAGACCAATGCCGAGATCATCCTGCACCTGTACCGCTCCATCCGTGAAGCCGCGGGTGATGGCATTTATGTGATTGGCTGTAATACGATGAGCCACCTGTCGGCCGGGGTATTTGAACTTTGCCGTATCGGCGATGATACCAGTGGTCATGAATGGGCGCGTACCCGTAAAATGGGCGTTAACACGCTCGCTTTCCGCCTGCCGCAGCACAATGCCTTTTATGCGGTAGATGGCGATTGCGTGGGTCTTACTAAAGATATTGAATGGAAAAGGAACAAACAATGGCTGCAATTATTAGCCGAAAGTGGCGCGCCGCTGTTCATCTCCGGGCAACCCGAGGCTATGGGCGAAGAGCAAAAGAAAGCCGTAAAAATAGCATTTGCACAGGCCGCTAAAATACAGCCACTTGGCCAGCCATTAGATTGGATAGAAACCATGTTGCCAACCAAATGGAAACTAAACGGCAGGGTGGTTGATTTTGATTGGGCGTAAACCAAGAGGGGGGCTTGTCACCCTGAGTGTTTAAATCCGGGGGCCTTTGAAGGTGAAATGACAAAAGAGGGCCTGTCAGTCTGAGCCTGTCGAAGACTCGCGCGCAGAGGCCTGCCCGCCATACTTCGACGGGCTCAGTATGACACCCATTTTTTAAGTTGTCATGGGTAGCCAGTCGAAGGGTCGTGTGCAGAGGCCTTGCCCACCATGCTTCGACTGGCTATCCATGACATCCATTTTTTCTGAGTAGCGAAGGATCTTCTTCAATATGCAGAACTGCTATACAGGGCAAGAGTATGTTTCGTTATTACCCATAATAAGCTATAGAACCCAGACTTACGAAGTTTTCAAAACTTCGTAAGTCTTTCCCCGTTTCACTTATTCACTTTTCAACCTGCCGAATTCCCAAACCCGTGGCGATCATTTCTTAACCTGTCCGGGAATGCGTGAAGAAATCCCCATTATGTATTCGTAACTCAAAATAATTTGCAATTAACTGTTAATCGATTAAAAAAATATAACGATTATTGACGCGTGATAATTGCAGCTTGATATGTGTTTACTGACATGGCTGTGTCAGTGTTCAATTTTTAAAAATCAGGTGTTCAATAAAATAAGTTGTTAAATGTTATTTTATTGATTATTAGTGTTTTAGTTATTTTGCCGTGATGCTTTGAACACTTAAGTGCTTGATTATCAATATTGGTTTTTTTTGAAGTGTTCAACCTTTCTAAAATTGAACACCCTGTTTTTGAATATTAAATCTACTACTATATAAAATGAGTGATACCAATACAAGCAATACCTTCAGCATGATCAATACCATGCGCTGGTATGGCCCTAATGACCCTGTAAGTTTGGTCGATATCAGGCAGGCGGGATGTACAGGCGTAGTAAGTGCTCTGCATCAGGTACCCAACGGCCAGGTATGGACAATTGAGGCCATTAACGAGCGCAAGGCCATCATCGAAGCTGCCGGGCTTACCTGGGACGTAGTTGAAAGCGTACCCGTGCATGAAGCCATCAAAACCCAAACCGGCGACTACCTGCAATATATTGAAAACTATAAGCAAAGCCTGCAAAACCTGGCCGCTTGTGGGATCCATATCGTTACCTATAACTTTATGCCCGTGCTTGATTGGACACGCACCGATCTCGCTTTTACAGTTGAAGACGGCTCAAAAGCCCTCCGTTTTGAAAATGCCGCCTTTATTGCATTCGACGTATTTATGCTCAAAAGAGCAGGTGCCGAAAATGAGTATACCGCCGATGAACTTGCCCGCGCCAAAACCCGTTTTGATGCCATGAGCGACGATGACAAGCAACTTCTTCAGCGTAATATAATAGCCGGCCTGCCCGGTAGCGAAGAAAGCTTTACGCTGGATAAATTCAGGGAAGCCCTTGCTGCCTATGACGGCATTGATGCGGAAAGGCTGAGGCAAAACCTGATCTTTTTCCTGCAGCAGGTTATCCCGGTTGCCGATGCCAATAATATAAAAATGGTTATCCACCCGGACGATCCGCCGTACGCCATTTTGGGTCTGCCAAGGGTAGTAAGCACCGCCGAACATATCAACGCGCTTATTGAGGTTGTACCATCATTAAACAATGGTTTATGCTTTTGCACAGGCTCCTACGGCGTAAGACCGGATAATGACCTGCCTGCCATGGTAAAACAATTTGGCGACAGGATCAATTTCATTCACCTGCGCAGCACCCGCCGCAATGAGTTTGGCGATTTTTATGAGGATAACCACCTGGAGGGTGATGTGGATATGTACGCCGTGGTAAAAGAGCTGGTACAGGTTATGAAACAGCGTAAATTAAGTATCCCTATGCGCCCCGATCATGGTCACCAGATGCTTGATGACCTTAAAAAGAAAACTAATCCCGGTTATTCGGCCATTGGCAGGCTTCGCGGTCTTGCCGAATTAAGAGGGCTTGAGCTGGGTATTATCCGCTCAATGGAATAGTGATCTTTATTGCTCCGAAGATAAAAACAAAAGGCCTTTGCGGAGAGCGAAGGCCTTTGTCATTTATTATTGGTTAGGTGCGCTTAGCCCATATTATAAAAAAACTGCTCGGCTATAATTTTTCCGTCTTTCACTTCATAAACCGCAATTTCATTCATTGGCATACGGCCGCCTTCTTTATAGGTAACATCCATATCCATGGTTACCGCGAAAAAATTACCGGTAACTATCGCGTCAGATACCTCGCCGCTATGAATCTCCTGTACCGAGGCATACCAATATTCTGTTTTGCCTTTAACGGCTTCTTTACCTTCAGTAAGCTCCATCGGCGAACCTTTTGGCTCTCGGCTCACAATATTATCTGCATAAAGCTCATCAATAGCCTGGGTGTGTTTGCCTTCGCGGCAATACTGTACTAATTTTTCTGCTACTTCGGTGGTGGTCATGATCTTATGGTTTTAATTGTTGTTATAAAGTTAGTTAATAACACTTCAAACCAATTGCCTGTTTGGTTTAAATTTCTGTTAAGTTTGATCTACAATTGCATCTTCCGAAAAAAAACTAAAATTTTCTGTAACCATTTTACGCCGCCGAAGTACTTAAGGTATATACATAATTACAAACTGATTGAACACGCTTACAGACAATGCCATTATGCTAAAGGTGAAAGCCGGCGACCTTGACAGGATGGGTATGCTCTTTGAACGCTACAATCGGCAGTTGTATGGTTTTCTGTTCCACATGACCTACCAGCGCGAGCTGAGCGAAGACATGGTACAGCAGGTTTTTTACAAAATGCTCAAATACCGGCACACGTTTACCGGCACCGGCGAATATATCCACTGGATGTACTCTATCGCCCGCAATGTGTTAAAAGATCACTGGCGAAAAAACAAACAGCAGGTACAGCATGAGGGCGTGGAAGCAGCCGAAACCATAGCCGGAGGCCTTGTGCCCGATGAGCAATTTGAAAAAAAGCAAGCCAAAGCCGAACTGCACCGGGCCATGGAAAAACTAAGTGAAAGCCAGCGGGAAATTTTGGCCCTGAGCCGTTTCCAGGAACTGAAATGCCAGGAGATAGCCGAAATACTGGGCATGACCGAAGGTACGGTAAAAGTGCGCATCCATCGCGCTATGCAGGAGCTTAAAAGTATTTATGTAAAAATGGAACGATAAAACAGTAATAAGATGAAATGTGAGTTATATGAGGAGCTGTTTACCGGTTGGATAAACAAAGAATTAAGTCCTGAAGAAAGTGGGGCTTTAGAGCGCCATATTGCAGGCTGCGCCAATTGTCGCGAAGAGCTGCAGGGACTTCAGCAAATGTGGGATACAATGGGTCAAATCGAAACGCCCGAACCATCGGCCAATATGGGAGTGAAGTTTTATGCCATGCTGAATACTTACAAGGAATCGGTGAAAGAGCAAAGGAGTTTATGGGCTGATATTAAATACCAGGTAAGCTGGATCTGGGAGTGGCAGCCCCGCTGGCCAATGGCTTATAACCTGGCCATGGTGGTGCTTTTAGTAGGAGCTGGTTACCTGTTTTTCGGAAAATATAAAAGCGATGATCAGGATAAGCAACTGAAAGCCCTAAGTTCACAGGTGCATGAGCTTAAACAAACCATGATGCTGGCCCTGCTTGAAAATCCTTCAGCATCTGAGCGCATAAGGGGGGTAAGCTATACCAGCGAGATTAAACATGCAGATAAGCAGGTAATAGACGCCCTACTGGCTACGCTGAACAACGATCCAAATGTAAATGTGCGCCTCAGCACGCTTGACGCGCTTACTCAGCTTGCCGGTCATCCGGAAGTACGGGAAGGCCTCATCAAATCAATAGTTGAGCAGGATTCGCCGCTGATGCAACTGGCCATTGCCGATGTGATGCTGAAACTGCAGGAAAAACGATCAGTAAAATCATTTAAAGAATTGCTGAAACAAAAAGACCTTGATCATGGCGTTCGCGATAAAATCAAACAAACCATAACACAACTTATTTAAAATAAACCAAATCATGAAAAGATCACTATTACCTGTTTTAACAGGTCTGGGGCTTTGCCTTGTTCAAATTTCGGTCCATGCTCAGGATTTTAAGGAACATGTTAGCAAGCAATTTACCCTGCAGGGAGCGGCTTCGGGCACTACACTGGCCATTTACAATATCTGGGGCTCTATAGCTGTTCAGGGATATTCGGGCAACCAGGTATCTATTGAGGTAGATGAAACCATCAGGGGTAAAGAGTCATCCGATGTAGAACAAGGGAAAAAAGAAGTTAAACTGGGATTCGATCAAAAAGCTGATAGCATAATCGCTTACACAGCCGAACCCTACGATACCCGCCCGCGCCGCAATTGGAACCGGGAGGATCGTCATCATATAGACTATACGGTAAAATTAGAGTATACTGTTAAAGTGCCCTATGGTATGAACCTGTGCGTATCAACCGTAAACGATGGTAATGTTGAAGTTAAAGATGTATATGGGGCATTAAAAGTAAACAATGTAAACGGCGGCATAACCATTGCCAATGCCAAAGGTACAACCAGTGCACATACTATTAACGGGCCGCTTAATGTAACTTACCTGTCGGTGCCACCCGATGCTTCAAGCTATTATACACTTAATGGTAAGCTTGAAGTAACTTACCCGGCTAACCTGGCAGCTGATCTTGAATTTAAAAGTATGAACGGACAGTTTTATACCGATTTTCCGAATGCCGAAGTACTACCGACAAAGGTTAGTAAAACTGAATCTAAAAGCGGCAGCGGTACCACCTACAAGCTAAGTAAAAATAACAGTGTACGGATAGGGGCAGGAGGAAAGCTATTTAAGTTTGAAACCCTTAACGGCAATATTTATATAAAAAAACAACAATAAAAAGAACAATATGAAAACGATAAAATTTACAGGAACATTAATATTAACTATGCTCCTAAGCGCGAGGCTTTGGGCGCAGGACGGAGAAAAGGGACAGTTAGTTGTACCATTAAGTGATCCCGGGAAACCGTATAAACTGGAAGTGGGACTGATCAATGGTTCAATCACGATTACAGGTTACGAGGGAAAAGATATCATTATTGATGCCCAGGGTGAAGAAAGAAAGCACCGTGAAAAGGAAGCGGCGCCGGGCGGGATGAGGCGTTTACCAACCGGGGGCAATCTTGATGTGCAAGCCCAGGAAAATAACAATCAGGTAAACGTTCATGGCAGTCCTAATAAAACCACCAATCTAACTATTAAAGTACCCATGAATAGCAGCAGCGTCAAGCTATCGACCGTAAATAATGGGAATATCAATGCAAGCAACATTGGCGGCGACCTGGAAATAAGGAATGTTAACGGCTATATCAAACTAAATAATATATCAGGATCTGTTGTAGCCAATACGGTTAACGGCAATGTTGAGGTGAGCTTTAAAAGTATTGATGCAAAAGCGGCCATGGCATTTTCAACGCTTAACGGTAAGGTTGATGTTACGTTCCCGGCAAGTCTTAAAGCTAACGTAAAGTTAAAATCAGACCAGGGTGAAATATTTACTGACTTTGATGTGGTTACCGAGCAACGTAAACCGGTTGTTACCAAAAATACCGGTGAAAAAGGAATGTATAGTTTGAAGATGGAAGATTGGGTTTATGGAAAAATAGCCGGCGGCGGTCCCGAATTGTTGATGAAAACTACTTTCGGCAGTATCTATATCCGTAAGGCAAAATAATGGGGCGGTGTTGCAGATGATTTAAATCCAAGGCCCCGAAAGGAAAAAATGATAAAAGAAGGATTTGGGGAACCTGTGGGGAATTTTGTCGGCGAATTTGGGTAGATACCTGATCATTCAAAGTTTTAAGGGTACATTCAAAATAAAATAGAACGATCAAGTTTGTAAATGACATTCGGCATACAATACAATGACTGGCAGGCTGATCATATCCATCTGTTGCATACAATGCCGAAAGGTATTGATACCTGTTTATATTTAAATTGTAGCCCGATCACTTAAAAGTAAGTACTTGAATATGAGGTGAAATAATAAATTGAAGAAATTAGGTCAGAATAGGACTTAACTCAATACAGTTTATTTATACAAATTTGTGTAAACCTGGCGTTCCGTTACAAAAAACGGAACGCTTTTTTTCAAATAAGCACCCAACTGACCGTTGAACAATAGGCTAAACCATTTTTGTGCACTATATTTGCTCACTGGTTACCTGTTGCAATTACAAAGTATAGTATGGTTAAACTTTTTATCGTGGGTTTTCCGCGAGACATGGAAGAAATTGAACTTGTTGAACTGTTTAGTGCTTATGGCACGGTAAGCACCGTGCGGATAATCACCGATAAAGACAGTGGCATTAGTAAAGGTTATGGTTTTTTAGAAATGACCGACGAGGCAGGAGCCCAGCGGGCAATTGACGCTATGAATGGTGCTACTATCGATGAGCGTGAAATAAGCGTGAGGATAGCAGAACAAAAGCACCAGCCGCAACAAAAGCAGCAATTTTCAAAACCTAAGCCCGGTTTTAACAAGGTAAAACCACAAGGTTACAATAAGCCCCGCTTTCCGCGCGAAAATAACCGCTATGAACAGCAGGAGGCTGCGGCCCCGGTAAGAGCAAAACGCCCGCGCAGGCAGCAGCCATAAGTTTTTTCGAAAAGCTTAAAGCAAAAAGCATAAGGCTAAAAGCTAATAAATTGATTTTTTAATTAGCTGCAGCCTTAGCCCATTGATTTCAGGAAGTATAAAGCTCGTTTGCTAAAAATTGGTTTCTGAATTTTCCATGCGGATCGTATTCGGCTACCAGAGCTTTAAAAGCATCCATCTTTTCGTAACGTGCTGCTAATGTTTTAGCAGGGATGGTAAAGATTTTACCCCAGTGTGGCCTTGCTTTAAATGGCGAAAGTTCCCGTTCAATTTGTGGGAGCAATTTCAATACAGCTTCTGTTTCCTGTTTCCAGGTAAAATGGATAGCCACCGATTTTTGATTATGGGCAGGGCTCATCCACAGATCGTCAGCAGCAATGGTGCGGATTTCGGTGATGAAGAGATGAGGGCCAATTTGTTTGCCCAATTTTGCCACTGCCTCAATTGCTTCAACAGCGTGGTTAAACGGAACAAAAAACTCCGATTGGAGCTCTTTTCCGCTGCTTGGGGTAAAGCCCATTTTAAAATGCGGCAGCCGCTCATACCATGGTCCCGGAACGCCCATTTGATCGGTGCAGTTTTCGGCAGAGAGCCCTATAATTGGGTGCAGGTTTTTTGTAGCTGCTTTTGCTCCGTAAAATTCCTTCAGGTTTTCGTCTTTATCGGTACCCATCCGGCTTTTTATCCAAACTTCGTTAATATGGTCACTTTGCCAGTCGGTAAACAGGCTAACACTATACCCGGCCGAAACAATTTTTTCAAAATGCTGCTTTAGCTCGCTCATAGGCAAGCCTGTAAATACATGCTGTTTCATCATGTAAGTTGGTTGTATTTGCAGGGTAACTTTGGTGATTACACCCAATGCTCCAAGCCCAACCACGGCCGCATTTAGCTTTATCGCATCTTTTGCTTTTGAAAGATGAACGATACTGCCATCGGCTTTAACAATTTCCAGCCCCACTACTGCGCTTGATAGGTTACCGTTTTTTACGCCCGAGCCATGTGTTGCCGTTGTAATTGAGCCTGCTACTGATATATGGGGCAACGAGGCGAGGTTATGCAGCGCAAAGCCCTCTTTATCGAGATGCGGGGCAAGCTCGCCGTATTTTATACCTCCTTCAACCGTAACTGTATGATTTTGCTTGTCGATGGATACCACTTTGTTCAGGTCGCGCGTGGAGAGCAGGTTATCTTTACTGTCTGCGATATTATTAAAGCAATGCCTGGTGCCCAATGCTTTTATTTTATCATGTTTATTAATGAGCTGCTGTACCTCTTCAATCGATTTTGGGTAAAATACATTGCCTGTGCTGTAAGTTAAATTACCCGACCAGTTTTGCAGGCGGGGTTGTTGCGCGAATGATTCGAATGATGATAATAAGGGAGACGCCATCAAGGTAGTACTTAATTGAATGAAAGTTTTTCTTTTCATAACAAATTGGTTAGTACAAGGTAGCTAATTATAAAGTAGAACTGAAAGAGAAATTGCAGGTGGTTCTCCGGTAAGTACAAGGATTAAAAAGTTTTTATATTTTTTTAATAAGTAAATAGAGATTATTAAATAATTTATAAACTTTTTGTTTATTTTGGTAGAAAAATTAACATTAGCGCATTAATTCTGCATGAATCATTGATTTGGGATGCGCTTTTGGTAAATTGAAACTAAACATTTTATAAAATAACAGTGAAGGAAGTTTACGCCCCCTTTATTCCGGGTACTTACAATGAAAATAACCTTGATGAGCTATCGGTTTTGCTCGAAAAAGGAAAAAAGTACGCTATCGATAATCTTTTATGGAGCGATACCGGATATTTCCCATCAGTTAATTTTTCAATAGCTCATGTCGAAAACGGTGTCGCCCTAAAATATTTTGTAGAAGAGCAGTATACACAGGCAACTTATAAAACAGTAAATGATCCGGTTTATAAAGATAGCTGCGTAGAACTTTTTATAAGTTTTGCTGACGACCAAAATTATTACAACCTGGAATTTAATGCCCTCGGGACTGCATTGGTTGGTTTTGGCAAAGACCGCAATGGAAGGCTGGCTGTACCTGATGATACGTTGAGTGGCATAAAAGTATTAAGTAAGATAAATTGGGCTGAAGATTTAGCCAGTTTTAATAAATGGGAGCTAACGTTGCTGGTTCCTTTTGATGTTTTTATTTATCATGATATTCAAACATTGAATGGCATAACCAGCCGGGCAAACTTTTTTAAATGCGGCGATGACCTGCCCGAACCGCATTTTATAAGCTGGAGCAACATAGATAGCTCCGTGCCTGATTTTCATTTGCCGCAGTTTTTTGGTACAATAAAGTTCATTTAAAATAAAATACCTCTAAATAAAATAACATACTATGGCCCAGGCAACAAGTTCAGTAATCGAATCGCCGGTAAAAAGATCAGCGATAAATCCAATTGTAATTATCGGCGCTTTATTTTTCATTTTTGGTTTTGTAACCTGGATGAACGGAACACTCATTCCCTACTTAAAAATAGCGTGCGAGCTGACTACCAAGGAAGCGTATTTTGTAACTACAGCTTTTTATATTGCTTACGTTGTTATGGGTATTCCCGCCGGAAAAACCATCAAAAAGTTTGGATTTAAAAACGGGATGGCCATAGGCTTGTTTGTAATGGCCATAGGTGCATTGATATTTATCCCCGCTGCAATGACCCGTACTTACGGGATATTTTTAATTGGCTTGTTTGTTCAGGGCACTGGGCTAACCGTGCTGCAAACCGCTTCAAACCCCTATATCACTATTTTGGGGCCTGCCGAAACTGCTGCCCGGCGAATTAGTATCATGGGGATCTGCAATAAAATTGCCGGCGCCTTAGCACCCGTTATTTTGGGTACGGTAGTACTCGCCAATATTGATTCGATAACAGAAAAGCTTAAAACTTTAAGTGCAACAGAAAAAGCACTGGAGTTAAATGAGCTGGCATCAAGGGTAATTATGCCCTACAGTATCATGGTTGTAGTTTTGATTTTGCTGGCCATTCTTATTTATTTTTCATCATTACCCGAGATCAACACCGAGCATGAAGACGAAACCGTAGCTGCCGCAAATACCAATAAAACAAGTATTGTACAGTTTCCGCATTTGATGCTTGGCGTAGCAGCCCTTTTTGTTTATGTAGGTGCCGAAGTTATTGCCGGCGATTCAATTTCACTTTACGGTACTTCTCAGCATATCCCATTATCAACAGCTAAATTTTTTACATCATGTACTTTGATCTCCATGATCGTTGGTTACCTGGTTGGTGTTTTCTGTATCCCGAAACTGATCACACAACAAAAAGCGTTGGTAGCTTCGGCAATTTTGGGTATCATTTTAACCATTGCAACATTGTTAACCCACGGCTACGCATCGGTATTTTGTATTGCATTGCTTGGTTTGGCCAATTCGTTAATGTGGCCTGCTATATGGCCGCTGGCATTGGCCGGTTTAGGCCGCTTTACTAAAATAGCGTCTTCATTATTGGTTATGGGTATTGCAGGCGGCGCTGTTTTACCCCCGCTCTACGGTTATTTTTCTGAAAAATTTTCGGCGCAGTCTGCCTATATTTTACTTATTCCTATTTACCTGTTTATCCTTTATTATTCCACAATAGGGCATAAGGCAGGCAGGCAAAACATAAAAGCCTGATCGTAACATTCTTTTAAGCGTTTTATCTAAAAGCCTGAGAAGCGAAACTTCTCAGGCTTTGTTGTTTGAAACTGTCCTGAATGCGATTTAAAAACTGTTTATAGCACCAATATAAGGGTTGGTTGCTTGTCACTAATAATCGTTATATAATCGTCGATACTCGAAATATGGTCAATTTTAATTAGTGGTATTGGTGTAACTTGTTGGTATTTAAATAGTTGATAAACGGCACGCGGTATGCATAAGTTTTTACAGCAAACCAAATTAAAACATCTAAAAAAATAACTATGGAAACATTTATATTCTGGGTAACCCGCTTGGTATTGCTTGCCTGCCTTGCCATACTGGTTTATATGATGATGCCAAACTACGCTGAACAAAGTGATGAGTGGGAGTAAGCAGATGCTGATTAATAAATTTTATTACAATAATTTATTAATTAATAATCAAACCTTTAATTGGCCGATCTGTTAATATATCAATCATAAAACTAATCATGAACAACAGGAACAAAGCGGGATTGCATGACAACAGCCTCATCAATACCAGCGAAAATTATGAGGTTGAGTACTGGGCGAACAAATTTGGTGTTCGCCCGGAAAGGTTAAAAACAGCGGTACGTGCCGTTGGAAATTCAGCCGCCGCGGTAGCCAAATTTTTGAATAACAAATAGTATCACTATGAGCCTGGAAAAATATGCGGAAAAACGCGATTTTAGCAAAACCCGTGAACCTAAAGCGGGGAGGAGCAAAGACAAAGACCACCTGATGTTTGTGATCCAAAAGCATGATGCTTCGCGTTTACACTATGATTTCAGGCTTGAAATGGATGGCGTGCTTAAAAGCTGGGCTATACCCAAAGGCCCCTCAACCGATCCTAAAGTCAAGCGCCTTGCTATGATGGTTGAGGATCATCCATTTGACTACCGGAATTTTGAAGGCCTCATCCCCAAAGGTGAATATGGCGGTGGTACCGTTATAGTTTGGGACGAGGGTACTTATGAACCCATTGAAGAGATCAAAGGCAAAAAAGCGCAGGAAAAACACCTGCTTAAACAACTCGAAGCGGGCTCGGTAAAGATCAAGCTCCATGGCGAAAAGCTGGAGGGTGAATACGCCCTTGTTAAAACCCATGGTATGGGCGAAAACGGCTGGCTGCTCATTAAGCACAATGATCAATTTGCCTCGGTTAAAGATATTACCAAAAAAGATAAATCTATTCTTTCTGGCAAAACCATTGAAAGTATGGAAAAAACCAGCGAAAAGGTTTGGCAGCACGGCCATGAAGAGAATGTAGAAAAGCCTGAAAAAGCAGGTAAAAAAAAAGTCCTGAACGAACCGGTTGAGCAACTGGAAGATAAAGTTGATACCAAGGCTACTGAGGATTTTGATGTTGAAACCCTGCTGAAAAAAGCACCAAAATCAAAAGCTCCCGCTAACATCAAACCCATGAAGGCTACCCTTGTTGATGAGCCTTTTGATGATTCCGATTGGCTATATGAGGTTAAGTGGGACGGGTACAGGGCTATCGCAATAATAGACAAAAAAGGAGCTGAGCTCATCTCACGTAATAATCTACCTTTCGATAAATACTATCCCATCAATAAATTACTAAAGGAGTGGCAGATCAACGCTGTAATTGACGGCGAGATCCTGGTATTGAATGACAAAGGCATCTCCGATTTTGGAGCGCTGCAGAACTGGCGGAGCGAGGCCGATGGCAATTTGGTTTATTACGTTTTCGATATCCTTTGGTACGAGGACAAAAACCTGATGGGATTACCCCTTAAACAACGCCAGGCTATTTTAAGTGCGGTTCTTCCCACCAATGATGAGCGCATCCGTCAAAGCAAAGTTTTTGATACGGGTGGCATTGAATTTTTTAATGCCGCTGAAAGGATCGGCCTCGAGGGTATTATCGCTAAGAAAGCAAGCAGTGTTTATACTTCTGATCTCCGCTCAAAGGAGTGGCTCAAAATAAAAGTGCACCGCAGGCAGGAGGTGATCATAGCCGGGTTTACCAAAAACGCCGGGACTTCCAAGTCGTTTAGCGCATTGGTACTTGCTTTATATGATAATAAGGGTAATCTACAGTATGCCGGCAAAGTAGGCACGGGCTTTTCTGATAAACTGCAAAAAGAAATGATGCAGCAATTTAAGCCCCTTATTACTGATAAAAGCCCGTTTGAGGTAGAGCCGGATGTAGATAAGCCATCGCGGTTCAGGCCGCAGCGCTTGGGTGCAAAACCTACCTGGCTTAAGCCCGAATTGGTTTGCGAAGTCGCCTTTGCCGAAGTAACCGGAGACGGGGTGTTCAGACAAGCCTCTTTTAAAGGGATGCGTACTGATAAAAAAGCAAAGGATGTAGTGCTTGAAACCCCAAAAGACACCACCGAAACGGTGGAAGAAGCCGAAAGTGTTGATAATGATAAACATGCTAAAGCCATTAAGCCTGTGAAAAATACCGATCGTAAAACCCTGCTTAACCCTAAAGACGAAACGCAGGTGCGTAAAATTTGCGGGCACGATCTTAAATTTACCCATCTGAGCAAAGTTTACTGGCCCGAAGATGGTGTTACCAAGCGGGATATGTTCAATTACTACTACCAGGTTGCCGATTATATTTTGCCTTATTTAAAGGATAGGCCAATGTCACTCAACAGGTTCCCCAATGGTATACATGGGCCAAGCTTTTATCAAAAAGATGTAAAAGGGAAAGCTCCCGATTGGATCACCAAAACATTTCCTTACACTACAAGCGAGGGCGAACACAAAGAGTACCTGGTAGGCTCTGATGAATCTTATTTATTGTGGATGGCTTCATTGGGCTGCATTGAAATGAACCCCTGGTTTAGTCGCGTAAAATCGCCGGATAACCCTGATTATTGCGTGATCGACCTCGATCCCGATAAAAACACGTTCGATCAGGTTATCGAGGCTGCTTTGGAGGTGAAAAAGGTACTGGATGCCGTGGATGTACCGTCATATTGCAAAACATCGGGCTCAACAGGCATGCATATTTATATCCCTCTGGGTGCTAAGTATGATTATGATCAATCGCAGATGTTTGCGAGGCTCGTGGTGGGCATCGTTCACAAGCAAATTCCCGATTATACAAGTCTGGAGCGCATGGTTGCCAAACGAAATGGTAAAATGTACCTTGACTTTTTGCAGAACCGTCCGGGAGCTACCATTGCCGGCCCTTATTCATTAAGGCCAAAACCAGGTGCTACGGTTTCCATGCCCCTGCATTGGGATGAGGTTAAACCAGGGCTCACCATGAAAGATTTTACCATTTTTAATTCTATCGATCGCCTAAAGGAAACCGGCGATCTTTTTAAAGGAGTGCTGACTAAAGGGATCGATCTTGAGAAAACGATAAAAAAGGCGAAGAGTGTGTTTGAATAGGAAAAAAACACGTCATTGCGAGGTATGAAGCAATGACGTGTTTGTAGTAAACTACACTAAGCTACCGCCGCCGAAAGGATCACGCCATTATGCGCATTCTCTACACCGTTGGCATAGCCATTATTATCGATGAACATCTTTTCATTTTCTATCAGGAAGTGTGCCCCACCTACAAAGAAATTTCCTTTAATGGTTACCACATAATCGGGGTGCTGCGCGTGAATTTCATTAAGTACGTGACTTGAAAGACCGTGAAATTCATGAGGATCAAGCTCATAAACATCCAGCACCGGCTCGGCATGGCCGGGTTGAAATACTTTAATACGGCCGCCGGTTATATCAAGCTGCACATTAGCATTGTTTTCATTGTTATTGGCGCTTATCCTGATGACTTCGCCGTTCGGCGCGTTAATATTGGCATCAATGGTAAGTACCTTGCCTTTTTGGTTGTCATAAAATGACAGGATCCTCAAAAACTCAATATTACTAAGCCCATCACTATAAGTGAGCGTGTTTCGTTCGCTTAAAAAAATGGTAGTCCCAAAAATGAATGCATGTTTCATAACGGAAATTTTTAATTGGTTAATTGATAATGATACAATTACCAAAAACGCAAAATGTTTTAAAATTCCGTTATTCTTTCCAGGGCGAATGCAGGATACAATCGCAAAAGTTTTTTCGGTGAAAATTAGGGATCATATAAGCACAAACATCGGCCTTAATATTGCCAAAAGTGGTCTCGGTTTTATGCTCAAACCCTCCGAAAAACGTTGGGATGATCTTCTTTTTAAAATCATTGCGCGGAAATGCGGTAATGATCTCCTCCCTGTTGGCATCGCTTAAATTTTCATAACCCTCGCCCATAACGTCAAGCCCAACGCCCGAATACATCAGGGCAACTTCAGGCTCTTTATACTCGGCTACGCCAATGGTGGTATGTAAGGCAATGGTATCCCACACCAGTTGAAGCTGATCTTTAGGCAAACCATAGCTTGTTAAAAAATCGCGGGCGGCATTGGCTCCATCTACCTCAAAACGTTTATCGGGGCTGCTGTAATGAGGTGTTAAGCCCAGATCATGAAAAATGGAGCTTACAAACAGCAATTCAGGGTCATATTTTAATTGTTTGCGTTCGCCGTTGAGAGACGAAAAGATAAATACCCTGAGTGAATGGTTATAAATAAATTCGGTGCCGTGCTCTAATAAAAGTTCGGTGGCGTGATTAGCGATAGCGCTGTCGGGAATGGCGATTCCGGCTATGGTTTTTACTTTGTTTATTGACATGATTTTAATGGAATTAATACCCCTCAAAATTATGCCGGTTCCGCACGCTAAAAATGTTAAAACCGGTTAATCACATGCCAATATGTACAAAGTGTGAGCGGTACTGATAGGGTGATACCAGCGTATTTTTTTTAAAGAAATGGCTGAATTGCTCGGGTGTTGAAAAGTTAAGGTAATAGGCGATCTCCTTTACGGGCTTTGCCGAAAACTGCAGGGAGCGCTTCGCTTCTGAAATTAGCTGTCCGTTAATGATGTCTTTTGCGCCCTTGCCGGCACAACGGTTGCATAGCTCGGTAAGTTTTCGTGTTGAAATTCCCATTTGCCTGGCAAATTCAGCAACCTCATGCGTGTTTTGATACTGGCGACTAACCAACTCCAGGAATTGGCGGTAAAGCTGGTTATCATGACTATCAAAGCCTTTGCTAAGTGAGGCATTTATATTGGCCGTTTTGATCATGATGATCTTTAGGTATGCCGCCATAGCATCCGGCTTATTGATGTAGCCAGGCTTAAGAAACTCTATATGCAACGTTTTAAAAAGTGGATCAATTTCCTGTATATCATTGGCTGTTAATGGGATTTGCTGGTTATCTGATGCATTGTTGAATAATACAGCTTTACAATTGCTGGCGCTTTCCGGTGTTTTTTCCCAAAAGCAATCGCCAAAACAAATGGCATATCCGGTTAATACAGCATCGGCAGAAAAGGTAAACAGCTGGCCTTTTGCTATCAACAATAATTGATTACCGGTAACAGGGTAGGAGGAATCATCAATAACAACCTGGCCCGAACCTGAAGTAATTAAAAATATCCGGTTATAAGTAGCCCTGTGCACCCTTTGATCATCGAAATGCTGTTCGTCCCAGTTTTCTACAGAGAAAGATTCTTTGATATCCCTATCGGCAATGATATTCAGTAGTGCGTTTGCTGATTTTTTCATGGGTAGCTGCTTTTACAAATTGCTTAATTTAAAATAACCAAGCATGGTCTTATCTTCAGGAATATCGGCTCCCGGAACAAGTTCGATCTGGTATTGCCCTTTTTGAGCAGGACTAAGGATGTCTTCTACATTATAAATATCATCAACATCAACGCCATATTTGTCGTCAATGTGTGAGTTGGCACCTTTAAAATGGTTCTGCTTAAAGAAAAATGTTTCTTTGGCATTTTTTGATGCTGCTGCAAAATCATTTTGAACTGTGAGCACTACGTAATGCTGCTCTTCAAATTTATCGGGCTGATAGCCTCCAAGGTTGATGAAGAATAATTTACTGCTTTGAGAATTATTATCGCTCCGTGGAGCAATCCTGACAGCATAACCATCAACTGTATTTACCTCACGCCATGCATCAATATGGATCTTTTCAGCCCCGGGCCAAAACGCGCGGATCTCTGGTACAAGGTCACGGAGAGATGAAGCTATCCCAAAGAATATATCATGTTGTTCAATGTGTCTGCCGGGTGGTTTGCATCCCAGCATAAGCATAAACAGTTTAAGGGTTTCCATGGGTTAAAGTTAGTATAAGCTATAAAACGAAATTAAGCCGTTTTGTCAAACAACTATCACAAAGCATTAAAGTGGTAACTTTGTTCAACGCTAACTATGTTTTTTACGTTAGTTGCTATAAATACGCATCGTATTAAAGCTATTTTGATATACATGAAAAAAATAATTTGTTCAATAGCCGTGCTGTTAACGGCTTGTTTCTCTGTTTTTGCATCAACCCCTAAAAAACGTTTGGATACAGCCACCTTCGCTACCGGTTGCTTCTGGTGTACCGAGGCTAAGTTTCAGCAGCTGAATGGTGTTGAAAAAGTGATCTCAGGTTTTTCTGGTGGGCATGTGGCTAATCCATCTTATGAACTGGTTTGCACCGGCACAACCGGCCATGCCGAAGCCTGTAATATTATCTATGACCCGGCTAAGATCACTTATGATGAATTGCTGGCCGCTTTTTTTGTAGCGCACGATCCGACACAATTAAACAGGCAGGGTAATGATGTAGGTACGCAATATCGCTCGGCCATATTTTATCACAATGCTCAGCAAAAGCAAAAAGCTCAATATTATATCAGTAAACTGAATGCCGAAAAAGCTTATAAAGATCCGATAGTAACGCAGATAGTTCCATACAAAGCTTTTTACAAGGCCGAAGATTATCATCAAAACTATTTTAACCAGAACGGCAGTCAGCCTTACTGTAAATATGTGATCCAGCCCGAACTGGAAAAGTTTAAAAAAGTGTTTAAAGATAAACTGAAGCAATAATGAAAGTGGCATATATGATAGCGGCACTATTGTTTTTAACAACAGGCGTGTTTGCGCAGCAGGCAAAAACAATAAAGGGGCACGAAAACAATCCTTATTATTCCAATACCGATACCAAGCATTTAAATGTATCAAATGCCGAGTGGAAAAAGATCCTGCCACCGGCTTTGTATGCTACAGCAAGGGAGCAGGAAACAGAGCGTGCATTTACCGGTAAATATTGGAACAAGGATACCAAAGGCACTTACTATTGCGCGGTATGTGGGAACAAGCTTTTCCGTTCGGATGCTAAGTTTGCCAGCGATTGTGGCTGGCCAAGTTTTTATGAGCCTGTACGCAAAAACAGTGTAATCTATAAGGAAGATAACTCGTATGGTATGCAGCGCACCGAGGTGATCTGTGCCCGCTGCGATTCGCATTTGGGGCATATATTTGATGACGGTCCGCCGCCAACGCATAAACGGTTTTGCATGAATTCTGTGTCGCTTGATTTTGTGCCTGAAGGGTTTGGGTTGTAGATCGTTTGAAACGTTAATTTTCTGTTTCATTGCCGTGGACTTTAATGTTGTGCAACAGTCACTTTAGTCAACGGCAATGAATTTTTTTAATGATCGATATAAAAAATCATTGCGCTTTGAATTCGCGGCTTTTCGCACATCAATTTATCATCTAAAGTCATCCACAAGTAAAGCTGCAATATTCCATGCGCCGCTCAAAACAAGTATGAATTAACTTGTGTTATCCACCAACAACCAAGCAAATTACTTATGGAACTGCAAAGCCTGAAAGATATCGCAAAACAGCTGATGGCCGGTAATAAAGGCCTTTTAGCAATGGACGAAAGTACCGCAACCTGTAACAAACGTTTTAAAGCGCTCAATATCCCTCAAACGGAAGAATACCGCCGTAAGTACCGCGACCTGATCGTGAACACGCCGAGGCTGGAAGAAGCCATTAGCGGAGCTATTTTGTTTGATGAAACCATAAGGCAAAGCACTCCGGACGGTAAACTGTTTGTCGAGATCCTGAAGGAGAAAGGAATTATCCCGGGTATTAAGGTAGATGAAAGCGCAAGGGACATGGACGGTTTTCCCGGCGAAAAAATAACCGAGGGCTTGGATGGTTTACCGGAGCGCCTGGCCGAATATTATAAAATGGGCGCTCGTTTTGCCAAATGGCGTGCTGTTATAACCATAGGTGAAAATACTCCAACAAGTGGAAGCATCAAAGCCAACGCTTTTCTGTTGGCCCGCTATGCGATTATTTGCCAGGAGGCAGGCATTGTGCCCATTGTGGAACCCGAAGTTTTAATGGATGGCGATCACTCACTTCAAACCTGTGCCGATGTAACCAATGAGGTTTTACACGCTGTGTTTAACCAACTGTATCAGCAAAGGGTAAATTTTGAAGGTATGATATTAAAACCTAATATGATAGTTCCCGGAATTAAGGCTGCGCAGCAGGATAGCGCTGATGTGGTGGCCGACGCTACAATCAATTGTTTTTTACGCTGTGTGCCTGCGGCTGTCCCCGGTATCGCTTTTCTTTCTGGCGGGCAATCTCCCGAGTTGGCTTCCGAACGGTTAAATGCTATGCATGTGCGCTTTAAAGGCAAAATGCCATGGGCTTTAACATTTTCATACTCCCGCGCTGTACAACAACCGGCCCTTGAAAAATGGGGTGGTAAGGACGAAAATATTGAAGAGGCCCAAAGATTATTATATGAACGCGCGCATATCAACACCATTGCCCGGGATGGCAAATATACGCCGGAGTTGGAGAAGCATCCGGTAGCATAAAACAAAAACGCCGCCTTTTTCGGACGGCGTTTTTGTTGGGTTGTTTTTATAGCCCCTTAACTTTACAATGGGTATAGGTGGTAAAACCTAAAAAGGTATTGTCTATAGGGACGCCAAGCGGTGCTTGCAAACTCCTCAGATATTTTAAGTTACCGGTATCGTAGTAACCATAGGCAACTTCAACGCCCGGGAAAATCCTGCTGTTTAAGTTACAATAGTCGCAGCCCGTTTTTTGTTCGTAAGCTTTCCGCATAAAATCGTAGCCAAGGCTGATGTTTTTATCGCCGAGTTTCCATAAACTATTATCTCCCTGTATTTGGGCAATAGCAGCAGCATATGCGTAAGCTGTTAACGAATATTGGTAATGTACGCAGTCTTTACGTACGCAAAGCTCGGGCAAAGTTCCATCCGGTTGAATGATGTTTGGCAATTCTTTTACCAGCAAATCGTACCCAGTCCGATAAACCGAATCCTGATCTAAAAACACACCGATAGCCATCTTTGCATATCCTGCAGAGGCATCCCAGTTGTTTTTATAATCGGGGATCTTGTTGATGTAATCATCTTTTACGTTGATAAGATATTTACTGAATTGTTGAATATCAGCAGCAGCCCATCCGGCAGATTTACCCTTTATCTTATAATATCTGATGATCTCGGCAGCAGCAACAAAGCTTGGTGTTGTCCATGATGCTTCCAGATCGGGCTGGTTGGGATTGGTTTTTCCTTCAAGCAAGCCATAATCCTTAAAGGCATAAGCCCAACCGTTCAGTAAACCGATTGCCTTTTTTGCATAATCGGAGTTACCAGTGGCGGCCCAGGCCAGTGCGAAGGCGTAAACCAGTTCACAATCCTTCCTGATCTGGGTTTTTGAAGGTGAAGTAGCCCCATTTGAACCAACTATAATGGTTGACGGGAACGAAGTGGGGTTTTCATGATCTTTAATAAAATCCAGCACTTTTTGATAGGCTGCGGTGCGCATGGTGTCACCTGCTTTCAGTTGTGCGCTGATGAGGTCCAAACTGGCCCTGGTATTTAAAATACCAGGGTGCACAAATCTGGTTTTATTGTTTTCCTGTGCCTGCAAACTAAAGCTAAAGAGCAGCAACAGGAATGTAAATAAGGCCGTTTTATTATATCTCATCCTCAGTCTACTTATCCAATCCGCCCCGGCGCGTTGCCTTAACCTGTGCCGGCCATTTAATGCCTTCGGTTTTAGTATTAACGGTTTTTTGTGGATCTTCACTTGCCATGTAAGCCATGATGGCGGCTAAAATGGCGTTGTTTTTCAGATCGTCAAAAACAACTTTGTCATAGGTGTCGCGGTTAGTATGCCAGGTATATGACCCGTACGACCAGTTAAGTGAACCCAAAGAAAAGCCAGGCGCACCAACAGCTACAAACGATGCAAAATCAGACCCGCCACCGCCGGGCTGACCAGGAAATACAGTTTTGATCCGGTTTTTGATCGTATCCGGTACAGCGGCAAGCCATCTGCTTAAATAATCCTTAGCTTCCACAAAGCCCTGGCCGGTAAGGTTTACCACGCGGCCGGTGCCGTTATCCTGGTTAAACAGGGCTTGCAGATTGCTAACAATTTCTGGATGGTCTTCAACAAAGGCACGTGAGCCGTTCAGGCCTTCCTCTTCGCTGCCCCAATGGCCTACCAGTATGGTACGTTTTGGATGCGGATAGAATTTTTTAAGCAGGCGCATCGCTTCCATCATGGTTAGGGTACCTGTACCGTTATCGGTAGCACCTGTGCCGCCATCCCAAGAATCAAAGTGTGCGCTCAACATTACATATTCATTTGGTTTTTCGGTGCCTTTTATCTCGGCAATGGTATTAAAGGTTGGCACTACGCCTAATTCTTTTGATTCACAATGGATGCTGATCACCGGCTTGTTGCCCGATTCGCTCAAGCGGTAAAGCATACCATAATCTTCTAATGCAATATCAACCGTAGGGACAATTTTGGTATAGGCAGCAAAGATCTTATCAACCCCAAAACCTGCCGACCAGTTATTGGTCAGGATACCTGCCGCGCCGGCATTTTCTAATGCTATGGGCAAAGTTTTATTGGTAAACCCGGTTTTGCTAATGCGTTTTTTCCATGCATCGGTTTGGGCGGTGCGTTCGGCTTTCATTTTATCAAATGATTCTTTCAACGCAAACTCTTGCCAGTTATAATCGGGCCTGCCGGTTGGTTGAAGCATGGAGATCATCACAAATTTACCTTTAACATTAGGCAGCCATTGCTGAAAAGCAACCGAGTCAGCCACATCCGGTAGAATAATCACCTCAGCAGTAGTGGTTTTTTTACCCATGCCCGGGCTCCATGCCAGTTGCATGCCTTCTAAAGATTTTACCCTCGGCGATACCATGTCAATATGCGAGATCCCGCGTTCCCATCCGCGCCATTCGCCCCATTTTTCATTTTTAGCCTGGATATCCCAGCTTTTGTATTTGGCAACGGCCCAATCGTTAGCCTGTTTCATTTGGGGAGTACCAACCAAACGGGGGCCAATACCGTCAAATAGTTCATGTGCCAGTTTTTCCAATTGTGAATTGCTGGTTTCCTCGGTCATGATGCTGTTTATAACCGGATTAGTTGATTGTGCCCGAGCGATGCTGCTGCAAAGCAGCATGCCAAGTACAAGGGGCTTTGCCTTGTTCCAAAGGTTGTTGCAGGTATAATGGTAAATATGTTTCATAAGGTTAAAAATATAAAAAAGCAGGCGAGGTAATACGTTTTATCTTAAATGATTATTGGTAAGTAACATAATTATTGCAAAATGTTGAGTTGTTGATATGTTAAAATTCAATAGAATTTGTTCCTGGAGGTTAAATTATTGTTATAGAATTAACAGTAGGTTTACATGTGGCCGATTCCTTTGTAAGACTAATCGATCACTTATTAAATGAAAAAACAATTCCTTAGCGTCATCGCGGTATCCGCGGCGATCCTTTCTTCCTGCCATGATGATAATAAGATAAATCCTTTCGGCTATCCTGATGTGGCCGAGGCGCAAAACCCGGCTATCCTTTTCACCACTGCTGATGGTGTAAAGGTCTATAACGGCGGCTTTGGATCGGCAGTGGCAGCAGATCCAAACCAGAAAGATGTATTTTACATGCTTACCGACCGTGGTTCAAACGTTGCCGGGCAGACAGCCAATTCCATCATCATCGGTAAACCGGATTTTGATCCGCAGATAGGTAAATTCAGGTTAAAGGATGATAAACTGATACTGGAACAAACCATAGAGTTAAAAAACGCTAACGGAGGAAAATTAAATGGTTTACCAAACCCCGCCGGAATGGGAGCTTCGGGCGAAATTCCATTTGATCTGAGCGGAAATCAGTTATCTCCAAGTGCTGATGGTATTGATTCGGAAGGTTTGGTTTTAGCGGCCGACGGTACTTTTTGGGTAAGTGATGAATACGGTCCGCATATAGTACATTTTGATGCCGGCGGCAAAACCATCGAACGCATTAATCCTTTCGGCACCGGAACTGGCGGCCGTAAAATTCCCGCGGTATTTGCCACCCGCAAAGCTAACCGCGGTATGGAAGGGTTAGCCATAACACCCGATGGCAAAACACTGGTGGGCATGATGCAATCGCCAATGTATAATCCATCTAAAGCAAAGGTTGCTAATTCAACTGTATTGCGCATCCTTACCTTTGATATTGCAACGGGCAATACAAAACAGTATGCTTACCTTATGGATAATACTTCATTAACAGGCGTTAGCGATATAACAGCTGTTAATGGCACCACATTTTTAACCATTGAGCGCGACGGTAAGTTCGGAGGTGCACCTACCGATCCCGCTACGTTCAAAAAAGTATTTAAAATAGATATCAGCAATGCTACCGATATCTCCGATCCTGCAAACGGTGCCAACGGCAAATTATATAACACAAAAACTGTTGAAGAACTTAATGATTTAGCCGGTTTGCAGGCAGCCGGTATTACCCCGGTTACCAAAACACTGGTGCTCGATTTACTTAAAGATTTGCCAAAGGTATACCCCCATGATAAAGCCGAAGGTTTGGCTTTATTACCCGGTAATATCCTTGCTATATCAAATGATGACGATTTTGGTGTTGTTGATAACGGTAAAAATGGTTTTGCAGCTAAAATCCTACCTGCAACCAATTCGGTTGACAGGAACAGGATTTATTTTGTGAAGCTAAAATAAACAGCAGCTTTAAATTTAGGAGGCATTCCGGTATTAACCGGGATGCTTTTTTATTTACGGTAAATAATATAGCCAATACGCCTTATCGAAAGCTATTTTCCCCGGAGAATTATTTTCAATTTCAATGGAAATTGTTGTTAAAATAACATTTATAAACTGAGCAATATTTAACGTTAACGGATACTATTTTAACAAGATTTTGCTGGTTTATTGCATGTTTTTGTCTTTATTGTTTTTTAAGATGTTGATTTATAGTTTTTTAATTTAAAATTAAGCGTTTTTTGCTTGTGTTAAAATAATACAAAAAACTACTCATATCGTATTACAATCGATTGTTATGTCTAACTACATTTACTTAGCATATAATCTCTCCTGGCAATAATTGTTAAAAAGTGATTATATGCGTTAAACCAATTTTAACAAATTAAAGTAAAACGTATGAGAGGAAAACTACGTATCAAAAAAGTTGTGGCCTTATTCTGTACAAGTTTATCATTTGTGTTGATAAGCCTGTCGGGGCAAGCCCAAAGTAAATTGATTACCGGTAAGATCACCGGTTCGGACAACGGACTACCTTTGCCGGGTGTTACCGTTAAGATAAAAGGGAGCACGCAGGCTGCGGGCTCAAAGGCCGATGGTACCTACTCAATAACCGCCGGTAACAATGAAACACTTGTTTTTAGCTTTGTTGGCTTCTTAAACCAGGAAGTTGCCATAAACGGCAGATCGGTTATTAACGTATCGTTAGTGCCTGATAATAAAACACTAACCGAGGTAGTTGTTGTGGGTTATGGTACTACTAAGCGTAAAGATTTAACCGGGGCTATTAGTTCAATCAACGCCGATCAGGTAGGTAAAGTACCTGTGACCAGCGTTGATCAGGCTTTGCAAGGCCGGGCAGCGGGTGTACAGGTTACTAATAATGATGGCGCACCCGGTAGCAGCGTGAGTGTATTGATCAGGGGGGTAGGTAGTTTGGCTACAAATGGTAATGAGCCTCTATATGTGGTTGATGGTTACCCGATCAGCGGAGGCTTAAATAACGTTAATCCTAATGATATAGCTAATATTGATGTGTTGAAAGATGCTTCGGCAACAGCTATTTATGGTGTTAGGGCAGCAAACGGCGTTGTCATCATTACTACAAAAAAAGGTCGGAAGGATGGTGGGGTGCAGGTGTCGTTAGATGCCTATGGTTCATTGCAATCAAAACCAAAAAAGTATAAAGTTCTTAACGCTCAGCAATGGGCAACCCTGGCCAATGAAGATCACGCATCTGAAGGTAATTTTACAGAATTGCCTGAATGGGCAAATCCTTCGGCATTAACCAGTGTTGACTGGCAGGATGCAATTTATCGCCAGGGGGCAAAACAGAGCTACAACCTTGGTATACGCGGAGGCAACGAAAAAATTCAATCTGCCTTTTCAGCTGGTTATTATGACCAAAAGGGGATTGTTTTAGGTTCATATTTTAAGCGGTTAAACCTGGGTATGAATATTGATTATACCGTAAGTAAATGGCTTAAATCATCTACCAGTGCTAAGTATTCAAGGCAGGATCAAAATAATCCATTTGGTTCAGGATCATTGCAGCAATTAACCGAGCTTATCCCCACGCTTGATGGTGGTAATAAGTTAACCAACCAGATAAAAGACAAAAATGGGAACTATGGTTTTTATAACCCGATCAATATTTATACAAAAAGCTGGAACAATCCATTATATACTATTGAAAAAAACGATTATAAAAACCTAAATAATTACCTTTTGGCAAGTAGTTCATTAGAGGCTACTATTATAGACGGGCTTAAAATCAAAACCAATGCGGGCCTAAACGTAAGCGACTATTCAGGGTACTTCTTTCAACCGGAAGACCTTCGCTGGCAGGAGCAATATGGTTTAAGCGGTGCTAATCAAAATTCTGTTTATTCGCAAAGCGCTAATAACACTTTTGAGTGGTTATGGGAAAATACCATATCGTATGATAAAACCTTCGGAAAGCATGCTATTAACTTTGTTGGTGGTGTTTCAGCACAATCAAATACCTACCGGTATATGACAGGTACCGGAGATAAATTGATCAATAATGCCCTTCGGGATCTGGCGCAGGTTAACGATCTTGTTGTTACAGGCAGCCAGTATACAACAACTTTTGCTTCACAATTTGGACGGTTAATCTATAAATACAATGACAAATATATTGTAACAGGTACCGTTAGGCGCGATGGTTCGTCGAAATTTGCTAACGGGCATCAATATGGTGTATTCCCTTCGGGTTCCGTAGCCTGGAAAGCTAAAGAAGAATCATTCCTGAAAAACGTTGCATGGCTGTCTGATCTGAAGTTCAGAGGAGGGTATGGCGAAGTTGGTAATCAGGGCTCTATTCCATTATTTCAATATAATGCCTTATATTCATCAGGTGGTGCAGCTACTACCGGCACAAACGTGGGCTATCCATTTGGTAAAAATGGTTCGTCAGGAGAGGTTTATCAACCCGGTTTGGCACCAACACAACCTGCCAACCCAGACCTGCGATGGGAAACTGATTACCAAACTGACATTGGTATGGATGCTGCCTTCCTGAATGGCGCGCTTACCTTTACAGTTGATTATTATAACAGGAGATCGAAAGACTTTTTGTTAAACCTTCCTGTATCGTCACAAACTGGCTTTAGCCAAAACCTGGCCCAAAATGTTGGTGAAATCAATAACAAAGGTTTTGAATTTGCCGTAAACTATAACCATACTGTAAATGATTTCAGGTATGGTTTGGGTTTAACCTTTACCACAGTTAAGAATAAATTAGTTAGCATTAACAAAAGCTTAACCTTTATTGATAACCTTACCACGGTTACCGGTCTTAACGGTAATGGCTGGGGCCAATTCAGCGAAACCAATATCGGGCAGGCTGTAGGTGAATTTTTTGGTTATAAATCGCTGGGGATTTTTCAGTCGCAGGCGCAAATTAATGCTTTAAACGCCGCGGCTGCAGCTAAATTCCCAAGTAACCCATATTACTGGAAAAGCGTTACCCAACCCGGAGACCGTTACTATGCGGACACTAATGGCGACGGACAGGTTACCCCTTCAGACAGGACAAGCCTCGGTAGTCCGATCCCTAAATTTTATGGCGGTTTAAACCTCGATTTTGCCTATAAGGCATTTGATCTTAACGCATACTTCTACGGCTCTTACGGAAATAAGATCCTGAATTATCAGCAAAGGACGCTTGAAAGCTTTCAGGCCCCGGGTTTTGTTGGTGTTGAAAACGTAGGTTACGATTATTATGTTAATCACTGGACTCCAAGTAATCCATCAAATCGTTACGCAAGGCTTACATATAATGATGATACCAGCGCAAATAATGTACCATCAAGTGTGTATGTTGAAGATGGTAGCTATCTCCGTTTAAGGAACCTTACCCTGGGTTATACATTGCCGTCTGACGTCACCAAAAGGTTAACCCTATCAAAAGTGAGAATTTACTTTTCTACCCAGAATTTGTTTACTATAACCGGGTATAAAGGTCTGGATCCTGAAATTGGCACAGCTAATGGAAGTGCAACAGCATCTGGTATTGATGCGGGTAATTACCCTTCATCTAAGTTTTATACACTTGGTTTAAATGTAACTTTCTAATTGGGCAGCGATAAAACAGTAAAGAAATGAAAATCAATAAAAAATATATCACACTAATTGCTCTCGGTGCCACACTTATGGTTCCATTGAGCTGTAAAAAGAATTTTCTTGACCAAACAAGCTATACACAGCTCACTAAAGATGCTTATTTTAATAAAGCATCTGACGGTATAGCGCTTGTAAACTCAATTTATGATACCTATCAAAATGCCGACTTGCTAAAAAAGTCGATCTGGTATTATGCTAACTTTCAAACCCATGATTTTTTTAACTGGGGAAATGACCGCTTTTATAATTACTACGCAATAACTACAGATTTTGGCCCGATCAGGACTTTTTGGCAACGTGCTTATGTGGGTATATCTCGGGCTAACTCTGCAATTGAAATCATTCCCGAAATGAAAGCCAAAGGAATTCTTGACGAAAGTTTAGCTAACCGATTGCTTGGTGAAGCCTACTTTTTACGCGGAATGACCTATTACTACCTGGCGGGTAGTTTTGGCGGTGTGCCACTGGAGCTTAAATCAGTAACTGATGGTTTAACCGCAAGAAGTACACAAGAGCAAGTATTTGCACAGGTAATTGCCGATACCAAGCAAGCGGCAACTTTATTACCATGGAGGGAAGATTTGCCGGCTTCCGAACTTGGAAGGGCAACAAAAGGTGCTGCTTTAGCTTATGAAGGTGCCGCGCAAATGTGGAATAAAGATTACGCCGGTGCATTGGCAAACTTTAACCAGTTGGATGGGCATTTTTCACTGATGCCTAATTTTATAGATGTAAATGAATACAACCATCAAAATAATGCTGAGTCGATATTTGAGGTGCAGTTTACAGTAGCAGGCACCCAAAGTTGGGGTGCAGGTAATGAAGTAGCCTGGATTTCGGATTTTAGCTGGCCGGAGGAGGTCTCAAACTTCGGTTATGATTATGCCAATCCGGGATTATATTATTCATATCAGGCTGGTGACAAACGTAAACTGGCAACAGTGATTGGCCCCGGCGATGAGAACATTAGTCCGGGAATTATAGGTCGGGGTGGCATTAAAGTTTATCCTTTAGTAGTAGCAGGTTTTGCGAGCTCCGATCCTAAGGTAAAAGCTAAATACACCGGGGATGACGGTAAAATCATCAATACCTGTGGTACCCATGCCAATCCATGGTATGGTTCTGACGGTGATGGCTTACGTACCGGTTTCTACTGTGCTAAAATGTGGCGCGACCCCAACCTTGATGCTAACTCCGGTAATTCAACAATTTTTGGCGCTCAAAATCAAATACTGTTACGTTATGCCGAAGTATTGCTTGATAAAGCCGAGTGCCAGATCCGTACAGGTGACGCGGCAGGTGGCCTGGCCACGATTAAAAAGGTAAGAGACCGTGCGTGGGGCGGCACTGCGCCGGCTGTAATGCAGGATGGTGCAAATTATGACGGTTCGGCTTCAAGTCCAATCACAGACCCACTGCAAATGGTTTATAGCGAGTACAGGCATGAACTTTCGGGTGAATATTCTGTGTTTTATAACCTGCGCAGGGCTGGTGTAGCTGCCGAATTCATTAAAAAAGCTTACGGTACAGTCGACAACAATACCAACATGATCCCTAACCCTAACACTGCAGATGCAAAGCTTGATGCAGATAACGGTTTAAAGCTTCATGGCTTGTATAATACATCACTTCCGGTAGGTCGTGATCTTTATCCTATTCCGCAGCTTGAGCGTGGGCTAAACCCTAATTTAACTCAAAATCCGGCATACGGTAATTAGTATATTGTTATCATTTAACAGAAAAGGCTTCTCCCGCAGGGAGAAAGCCTTTTTGTGTTAATTGTTATCTTTAAAGAATAAACCAATCCCCTAATTGATGAAGAAAATTTTATCCATCGTTATACTATGTTCATCTGCCTTATTCTCCTGTAAAAAAACTTCACTTTTTCAGCAGGTTTCATCATCCCATTCGGGTATTCATTTTAAAAATGAGATCATCGAAAACGATTCGATCAACCCGTTAGACCTGGTTAATATTTACAATGGAGGGGGCGTAGGGGTTGGCGATTTTAATGGCGATGGCCTGCCCGATTTATACTTTACGGGTAATATGGTGGCAAGCAAGCTATATCTTAATAAAGGTGATTTTAAGTTTGATGATATTACCGATGCCGCGGGTGTAAATGGCGCGGGCCGATGGGGAAGAGGTGTTGCGGTAGTTGATATCAACAATGATGGTTTACCGGACCTTTACATTTGCAACACCATTACCAAAGACTCGCTGAAAAGGCGGAATATACTATACGTTAACCAGGGAAAAGGCAACGATGGTATTCCTCATTTTAAAGATGAGGCTTCAGAATATGGTCTGGAAGCAGGCGCACAATCAACCATGGCAAGCTTTTTTGACTATGACAACGATGGTGACCTGGATATGTACCTTACAGTAAACAGCGCCACAGCAAGTTACAATCCTAATTTATTCGGTAATTCAAATTATACGGCAAATCATAGCCGGGGCAGGTTGTACCGTAACGATTGGGATGAAAAATTACATCATGGCGTATTTCATGATGTATCCGCACAGGCAGGTATTAACCTGGATGGTTACGGCCATGCAGCCACAACGGTCGATTTTAACAACGACGGGTGGAAAGACATTTACGTATCGGATGATTTTATATCAAACAATATCCTTTACATCAACAACCATGATGGTACCTTTACCAATCGCACTAAAGAATATTTTAAACACACATCCTACAACGCTATGGGGCAGGATGTTATCGATATCAATAACGATGGCTTGCCCGATGTTGTTGAACTGGACATGAATCCGGAGGACAACTATCGCAAAAAGATGATCCTCGGTCCTAATAGTTACCAAACTTATCAAAACTTTGATATTTATGGTACACAATATCAATATGTACGCAATACGCTGCAATTAAACCAGGGGCCGCGTTTAGGACAGAATGGTGCTATTGGCGCCCCTGCTTTTAGCGAAATAGGCTTTTTAAGTGGCATTGCTCAAACCGACTGGAGCTGGACACCGCTGATCACCGATTTTAATAATGACGGCTATCGGGACATGATCATAACCAACGGCTTCCCTAAGGATGTGTCTGACCATGATTTTATGACTTACCGTGAGCAGGCCTATGCCGTTACTTCCAAACAAAAAGTTTTGGATCAAATCCCCGAAATTAAGCTGCATAACTATGCTTTTGCGAATAACGGCAACCTTACCTTTACCGATGTGAGTAAGGATTGGGGCTTAAGCCTGCCTACTTTTTCAAACGGTGCAGTGTACGTGGATATGGATAATGACGGGGCTATGGATATGGTGGTTAACAATATCAACGATGAAGCTTTAGTTTATCGCAACACATCTCGCCATGATAAAAATAACCTCGATAAAACGCACTACCTGCAAATCAGCTTTAAAGGTGATAGGCAAAATATTAACGGCTTAGGTGCTACGGCCGAGATATTTTACGATAAGGATAAGACACAGGTATATGAAAATGATCCCTACCGGGGATATATTTCATCGGTACAAAGTATAGCGCATTTCGGTTTGGGTAAAGTTACTGCAATAGATTCGGTTTTGATCAAATGGCCCAATGGCAAAAGAGAAAAGCTGACAAAGCTAAAAGCAGATCAGTTAATAAAGGTTGATATAAAAAATGCTCAAGACCCTTATTCCTTTGTTCAGCCGCAAATAGCCGCGAACGCTTTATTTAAAGAAATAACAGATTCCATAGGGATCCATTATACCAACAAGGGAAGCGGTTTTCTTGATTTTAATATCCAGAAACTACTGCCGCATAAACTTTCTGAGTATAATCCGGCTTTAGCCGTGGGCGATATCGACGGCAATGGTTTTGATGATTTGATCATTGGCGGCACCGCTTACGATCAGGCGCAGGTTTTTTTCCAGATGCCCGACGGCAAATTTAACCGCCGTAACCTGTTAACAGGCAATATTAATCCTGTTCATAACTTTCAAGATGAGGGTTTGTTGCTTTTTGATGCCAATGGTGATGGCAAGCTCGATTTATATGCAGCCAGTGGAGGTTACGAATTTGCAGCAAATGGCCCTGAATACCAGGACAGGCTTTATATCAATGACGGCAAAGGCAATTTTACGCTTACCGCTGATGCTTTGCCTTCAAACCTCACCAGCAAACTTTGCGTACGGGCTTGTGATTATAATAAAGATGGTAAGCCCGACCTGTTTGTATCAGGAAGAGTTGAGCCATGGAAATACCCCAACCCGGTTTCGAGTTTTATTTTGCGGAACGATAGTGAAAATGGGCACGCAAAATTTACGGATGTTACAGCACAGGTAGCCCCGGCTTTGAAAAACATAGGCATGATTTGTGATGCCCTGTTTACCGATTATGATAACGACGGCTGGCCCGACCTGGTCATGGCCGGCGAGTGGATGCCGGTAACATTCCTTAAAAATGAACATGGTAAGTTTGTTAATACCACAGTTCAATCCGGCCTGGGCAATAAGCTGGGTTGGTGGAACTCATTGGTAGCCGGAGATTTCAGGCATACCGGCCGTACGGATTATATTGTCGGGAATTTGGGCGAGAATAGCCTGATCAAAGCCAGTGACCAATATCCTGTTTACATTACAGCTAAAGAATTTGATAAGAGCGGCATCTACAGCGCGATTCCGTCTATTTTCCTACCCGATCAAAACGGGGACAAAAAAGAGTACCCAATGTACGGTCGCGATGATATGCTGAAGCAAATGATCAGCATGAGAAAAAAGTTTACCAATTATCGCTCGTACGCTTTGGCAACTATGGATGAGGTGCTTTCATCCGAACAGAGGAGCGGGGCGTTGAAGCTGAAAGCTAATACCTTACAATCATGTTTTTTAAGGAATGATGGCAATGGTAAATTTACAGCTATCCCGCTGCCGGTTGAAGCCCAGGTATCGGTATTAAACGGTATGGAAACCGGAGATTTTGACGGGGATGGAAACCTCGATGTTGTTATCAATGGCAACGATTATGGCAGTGATGCTACTATAGGGCGTTATGACGCTCTTAACGGTTTAATGCTGAAAGGTGACGGCAAAGGCAACTTTAAGCCATTAAGCATTGTGCAAAGCGGTATTTATATTCCGGGAGATGGTAAGGCCCTGGTTAAGTTCCGCGATAAAAATGGGCAGGTAATATTGGCCGCCAGTCAGCACAAAGATGTTTTAAAAGTTTTCAGATCAAAAAATAAAACAAAAACTATCCCGGTTAAGGCCAATGATGTTTATGCACTGATTAAATATAAGAACGGCAATACCTCAAGGCAGGAATTTTATTTTGGCTCATCTTTTTTGTCGCAATCAGCAAGGTTTATACAGCTTAATGACAAAATATTAAGCGTTACCGTTTTTGATAACAAGGGTAACCAAAGGCTTGTAAATTAGGTGTTTTGCCTCCGGGTGAAATTACACCCGAAAATGATTGAAATATTTTCGTAATCGATTGCGTAAATTAATTATCTTGCGGTGCTAATGTAAGGTCGACTATGCGCCTTAGCCAATAAACCATATTATAATTAAAAATCAATGCATTGCTTTAATCAATCTCCTAAACTCTTCGGCAGAAAAAAGTTTTGGGTAGCATGTGTTTGCCTGTTGGGTTGCCAGCAACTCAGGGCGCAAAACACGGTATCACTTAATGATCTTTCTTTTTTTGATAATCCATCACCTAACTGGAAAGTAGCGGCCGACGTACAGGCTGATATTGCGCAGAATGAAGTTTTAACCCTTAAAGACGGTAACGGGATTTTGGTAAATCTGCCCGGCAAAAAGGACGCGAAAGACCTGTTTACCAAAACCACTTATGGAGATGCCGATCTTGAGCTTGATTATATGATGGCCAGGGGTTCCAATTCGGGTATTTATTTGCAGGGCCGTTACGAGATCCAGTTGTTGGATAGCTGGGGAACGGTAAACCCAAAATCGGGCGATAATGGCGGTATTTATGAGCGCTGGGACGATAGCAAGCCCGAAGGTCAGCAAGGTTATGATGGCCATGCGCCGAGGCAAAATGCCAGCCGTGCGCCGGGTTTGTGGCAGCACATGAAAATTTCGTTCCAGGCGCCGCGCTTTGATGGCAACGGCCAAAAGATTAGTAACGCCAAGGTTCTTTACATCTGGCTCAATGGTGTTTTGATCCAGGATAATGTGGAGCTTGCCGGACCAACCCGCGGAGCTTTTGATACTAAGGAGGCCGCCACCGGTCCGCTGCGTTTACAGGGTGATCATGGTCCGGTAGCTTTCAGGAATATCAGGATAACCAGTTTTGACAAGCCTCACCCTGCACTTTCAAACCTGAAATACGGGGTTTATAAAGATGGGATTATTGAGGGAGATAGTTATAAGAAACTAAAACCCGAATCAGAAGGAACTTCGCCTGTATTATCATCAAACCAGGGTAAGCTTACCAATGATTTCCTAATCCGTTATACGGGCAGTATTCAAATTAAAGAAGCCGGCGAATACGTTTTTAAACTAAATGTACCGGGTGGTAAAGGCAAGTTGCGTATTGACGGCGCCGACGCGGTTACGTTAACCGAAAACAAGGGTGAGGGCAAGACTCAGTTACAACCCGGTGATCATCCGTTTGAATTATTCTACTCAAAAACTGTCGACTGGGCCAGACCGGCTTTAGGGCTTACGGTATCAGGCCCTGGCATCCGTGAATATTTATTGAGCGATGCCAATGTAAGTAACAATGATCCTGTTGATCCTATTTTGATTAATGCAACTTCAAATACTATATTACGGAGCTTTTCTGATTTGCCCGGAGGTATCAGGGTTACCCATGGTGTAAATGTAGGCAGCCCCGAACTGTTACACTACACTTATGATCTGGATAAAGGAATGATTGTTGAGATCTGGCGTGGTGGTTTTTTAGATGCCACACCCATGTGGCATGACAGGGGCGATGGCTCATCGCGCCCGGCTGGGTCTGTACAATATCTTGGCAAACCTGTCCCTGCTATCGAAAAGCTGAGCGATGCAAATGCCGCCTGGGCTTTGGATACTGCCGGTACAGGGTACAGGCCAAAAGGCTATGTTTTGAATGCCGACGATGTTCCTGCATTTAAGTACAATATTTATGGCACTTCGGTAAATGATGCCAGCAGTGTGATGGATAAAGGGCAAGGCATTCACCGGGAAGTAACACTTGCCAATGCAGTTGACGGCCTGTTTTATCATCTGGCATCCGGCAATATCGAAACGCTGGGCAATGGATTATATGTCATTGATGATAAATCCTATTATATCCGTATTGATGATGCGGCAGGCGCCAAACCTGTCGTTCGGGATGCGGGAGGGAAGCAGGAGCTTATCATTCCTATTCAAAAGAAATTAACCTATTCTATCATTTTTTAAGCTGCCTTGATCATGAACAATACTTTAAAACAAATGATAAACAAAGGCACGTTTTTATTTACGCTTGTAATTATCGCGCTGTTAAGCGATATCAAAAATACCTTTGCCCAGGCCGAATCGCCTAAAGAAGATGACTTTTTTAAGATCATGAAAGTGCCCGCGCCTGAGGGTACTATCCTTGAAGTTGGCGGTTTGTGTACGCTGCCTAATGGCACCCTGGCAGTAACCACCCGTCGCGGAGATATTTTTATGGTTGAAAACCCTACAGGCCAGCACCCTTTCTTCCGTAAATTTGCTTCTGGCTTGCATGAGGTGCTGGGAGCTGCCTGGAAAGATGGGGCGTTGTACGTTGTTCAGCGCGGCGAATTGACCAAGCTGGTTGATACCAATATGGATGGTAAGGCCGATGTTTTTGAAACCATTTATGCATGGCCATTATCTGGTAACTATCATGAGTATAGTTTCGGGCCTAAAATAGCGCCCGATGGCTCATTCTTTGTGACTTTGAACCTCGGCTTCCCGCCCGATTGGTGGCACCCGAAAAGCTTTGTGCCTTACCGGGGCTGGGCTTTAAATATTAAGGAAGATGGCACTGTTACGCCATGGGCAGCGGGCTTGCGTTCGCCTTGCGGTATTAGTATGATTGATGGCGAACTTTGGTATTCAGATAACCAGGGCGACTGGGTTGGTTCAGGTAGTATCATGCCGATCAAAAAAGGGGCTTTTATGGGGCATCCTTCAAGCCTGGTTTGGACGGGTTTACCTAACTCGCCGCTAAAACTCACATCCGAGCAATTCTTTGCCAAAAACAACCCGAGGATAGAATTTGATAAAAACGGTCAACCTGTAAAGCCACAAGATATTGTTAATGAAAAATTTAAAACGGAGTTTGAGGCTAAAAAAGAAATCCCTGAATTACAGCTGCCTGCTGTTTGGTTACCGCATGGTATCTTAGGGATCTCCAACTCCGAAATTGTTAAAATCCCGGAAGGCGCATTCGGCCCTTTTGCCGGGCAATTACTGATCTGCGACCAGGGCCAAAGTATGGTCGACAGGGTGTTTTTAGAGAAGGTTAATGGCGAATACCAGGGCGCGGCCTGGGCTTTCAGAAGTGGTTTCCAATCGGGCATAGTAAGGCTGGCCTGGTTACCTGATGGTTCATTGGCTACAGGCGAAACTAATCGTGGCTGGGGATCTGCAGGGGAGGCCACTATGGGATTGCAGCGATTGGTATGGAACAATAAAGTTCCGTTTGAGATGCGTGCTATCCGTGCAATGCCTGATGGTTTTGAGATAGAGTTTACCAAGCCGGTTGATAAGAAAGTAGCTGAAGACATTGCTTCATACTCTGTTGAAAGCTATATCTATAAATACCATGGTGTGTACGGCAGCCCGCCGGTAAATACCGAAAAATGCCCGATAGCAGGTGTGAAGGTATCTGCAGATGGTTTAAAAGCGCGATTGATTGTGAATAACCTGCGTAAATATTATATCCACACCATCACGCTTGCAGGTATTCGTGATAAGGAAAACTATTTCAATTTAGTTCACCCAACGGCTTATTATACGTTGAATAATATCCCCGAAGGGCAAAAACTTTCCATGACGGAGGTAAGTACAGTAAACTCTGCCAAAGCTGCAGCCGCGGCCGATCTGAAAAAAGGCGTTGCCGGTAAAAAAGCTGCGGCAGTAAAATCTGCAGCTGGGTTAAACGCGGTTCCTACTTATGCCGAGGTGCAGCCGATCCTGCTGAAAAATACCTGTCTTTCGTGCCATAACGCTACAAAAAGACAGGTTGGCCCGGCTTACGTGGATGTAGCTAAACGCAAATATAGTGTGGCCGAATTGATCCAGCTGATCCGGAGCCCGAAGCCCGAGCACTGGCCAGATTATTCAACGCCTATGCCACCTATGCCGCAGGTTCCTAAGGAAGAGGCTCGTAAGATAGCTTTATGGATCAAATCGCTGGCTAAATAAAGCTGAAAGCCGAATGCTTAAAGCAAAAAGCTAAAGACCCAGTATTAAAAGTTTTCAGCCTTTAGCTTTAGGCTTTCAGCTAAACATGAATAGTTATCTGATTATTTAACCCTGATCAATTGTTTTAAAATGAAACGCAAACTTATTTTCACTGCTTTATTAGCAGGTTGTTCTTTAACAATATTCGCGCAGCAAAATGCCAAGCCGGAGGATACCGAGATCTGGTCGCCGGTGCCGGCTGTAATTACCCCTGGTAAAACTTTGGGAGATGCCCCTTCTGATGCGATCATTTTGTTTGATGGCAAAAACCTAGACGAATGGGTTGCCACCAACGATAGTACGTCAAACCATAAATGGAAAGTTGATAATAAAATTATTACGGTAGATAAAACCGCAGGCGATATCCAAACCAAACGTAAATTCATGGATTTTCAGTTGCATATCGAATATCGCATCCCATCAAACATAACCGGCAGCGGACAAGCACGCGGTAACAGCGGCATTTTCCTGGCAGCTCTGCCATGGGGAGCCGGTGGTTATGAGTTGCAGGTGCTTGATAACTATAATAATAAAACCTATGTGAATGGGCAGGTGGGCAGTTTATACAAACAAGCCATCCCCCTGGCAAACGCTTGTCGCAAACCCGGCGAGTGGCAAACCTACGACGTAATCTGGACAGCACCCCGTTTTAATGAGGATGGTTCACTGAAATCAGCGGCTCGCGCTACCGCAATTCATAATGGTGTGCTGGTTCAAAACAATACTTCATTAATAGGTGATACCCCATATATTGGCAAACCCGAATATCGTAAACATGGCGCTTCACCAATTAAGCTGCAAGCTCATGGCGATAAAAGTGAGCCGATCAGCTATCGTAATATTTGGGTAAGGGAATTATAAGAGGAAGTTTATTGCGCGGTACGAAGCAATCCCAAACTGTACAGAGACATCTGTATAGCTGCTCTGCTAATAGGGGATTGCTTCGTTCCTCGCAATGACGCATTGAATTAGCCTATGTTGTTTTGTTTAACCCTTCACCGCCCTCTTCCCTTCAATATTAGGTAGCAAACCAGTGAAAATACCTATCAGCGGCAAATAAGCACAAATCTTGAACACATAGTTGATACTGGTCATATCAGCAACTTTACCCAATATAGCCGATCCTAAACCGCCCATGCCAAAAGCCAGGCCGAAGAATAAGCCCGCTATTAAACCTACCTTTCCCGGAACCAGTTCTGTAGCATAAACTAAAATAGCCGAAAAGGCTGATGAAAGGATCAGGCCTATAAACACAGATAAAACACCGGTCCAAAACAATGACACGTAGGGTAGGAGCATGGTAAAGGGCGCTACACCCAATATCGAAATCCAGATGATGTATTTACGGCCAAAGCGATCACCCAATGGTCCGCCAAAAAGAGTTCCGGCTGCTACGGATCCTAAAAACATAAACAAATAAATTTGTGATTGCTGAATGCTTAAGTGGAACTTATTGATCAGGAAGAAAGTATAATAGCTGGTGATGCTGGCCAGGTAAAAATATTTGGAGAATATAAGCACAAGCAAAATACCCAGGGAGAATATTACCCGTCTTTTGGAAATGTTCAGAAGGGTGGATTCTTTGGCATTTTTGTTTTTTGCGTTTATGCTCAGACGTTCGGCATACCATTTGGCTATCCGCAGCAGTACCAAAATCCCGGCGAAGGCGATAAGGCAAAACCAGATCACGTTTGATTGTCCGTAAGGGATCACGATAAGAGCTGCAAGCAGCGGGCCAATAGCGCTGCCGGCATTACCACCCAGCTGAAAAATAGATTGGGCCAGTCCTTTTTTACCTCCCGATGCTAAATGTGCTACCCGCGATGACTCCGGGTGAAATATGGATGAGCCAATACCAATAAGACTTACGGCCATCAGCATAATATAAAAGTTGCCTGCAAAAGAGGCAAGCATCAGTCCGGATAGAGTGAAACCCATGCCAATTGCCAATGAATATGGTTTGGGTTTTTTATCGGTATAAAGACCTACAAATGGCTGCAAAATAGAAGCAGTAATTTGATAGGTGAAGGTAATAAGCCCTATTTGGGTAAAGTTAAGACTAAACCGTTGCTTGATAAGCGGATAGATAGACGGTATAACCGACTGGAGCATATCATTGATAAAGTGAGCAAGGCTTATCGTAAACAAAATTGAATACACAGTTTGCTGAACCAATTTTTTAGGTTCGGGGATGATAGTTGTTGGCGATGTAGATTCCATTAGTGACAGATTAAATTATAAAACATTATATCATCAGATGAATTTGGTGAAATTTTTTAATATTGATGAATTTCCATGGCTGTATTCCAGGCCTGTTTCGAATCGCAATCGAGAATGTTTTTCAGGAGCTTTTCGTGAAGGTGCTGGGTTTCGATAAAAATGCGCGTATCAGGGTGGATTTCAGTGAACCATTTTTTTAAATGTACGGCTGCCGTTTTATATAGATCGCTCAGGATCTCGTTTTTGGATGCTTCGGCAATAGCGATGTGAAATTTAACATCAGCGTCAATACACTCTTCCAATAGCCCGGCTTCGGCAGTTCTGTTCCGGGTTTCTAAATGGCTTTTCATGTTAAAAATATCCTTCTGTGAGCGGTTTATAGCAGCTTTTTCGGCTATTTTCATCTCTAAAAGCTGTCTTACCTCATCAAGGTCCTGAGAGCGGGCGCGTTTTAAACGGGCCTCCATAGGCTCGGGATTACTGGCAGTGCGTTCCACAAAAGTCCCCGCACCCTGCTGGATCCTGAGCAGGCCCGATTGTACCAGGCTTTTGGTTGCCTCGCGAATGCTTGACCGGCCAACACCAAACTCGGCCATAAGCTCCGGTTCGGTTGGCAGTTTATCATTTATTTGATATCTGCCATCGGCTATCTGCCCCTTCAGTTTCTCTGCAATCTCCTCGGCCAGGGATCTTTTAACAATCTTACTCATTTGTAAATCATCAGATGAATTGTAAAGGTATGGGTTTGTTTGGAAAATAAAAGTTATTTTGGGGTCAAAATCTATTTTTAAAAAATAATACCAATTATTAGCCTGTGTTTTCTAAAGCATTAATATATATTTAAATTTAGCTTAACATTCGTGCCGTTACTTTGATGCCATAAAAATACCCCTTGTGAAACACTATTCGGATGCACAACTTTTACTTGAACTGCAGAGCGGTAACGACGGGGCATTCAGGGAAATTTATGAGCGCTACGCCGATAGGTTAATTGCCTTCGCGTTAAAGAAAACGCAAAACGAGGATGAAGCGATGGATATGGTGCAGGAACTGTTTCTATCCATATGGAAAAATCGTAATACCATCCAGGTAAATGGTGCGCTTGAAGCTTACCTCATGGTTTCTGTTAATTACATGAGCTATAAGTGGTACAAAAAGCAAAGCACAAAGCCGCGACCTTTAGATGATGTTTCCGAATTACAGGAAACTTATGAACACAGCACCGACCAAAAACTTTCCCTTGCCGAATTGCACCTACTGATAAACCAGGAAATTGCGGATATGCCCGAAAAGATGCGCCAGGTGTATCTGTGCAGCCGTGAGCAGGATATGACCGGCCCGCAAATTGCCGAGTTTTTAGGCTTATCGCACCAAACGGTACGCAACCAGATCAGCAACGCCTTAAGCAGGTTGAAGAAATCTGTTCAGAAGTATTATGATGTCATCCCCTTTGATAATTACAGCAGATTTTTGTTGCTGATTATTTTTTTCAAAAAGTTATAGTACACTCCTCTGTCTCGGGTCACTTATCAGGTATAAAGCCCCTGTTAGGTGAATCAAAGAGAAATAAAAAAACTACTCAATAAGTTTAACGCCGGCAAATGTACCGACGAGGAATTGCAGCTTTTACAACAACTGATGCATAACCTTGACATGGACGCCAAAACCGGCGACAATGTTAAAGCCCTTAAGCAGCCGCTTTGGGAACGTATAGAAAAACAAACCATAGAAAGAGGTAAAGTCCGCAGGCTAAATACCACCTGGTTAAAAGTAGCTGCGGCTGTTTTGGTAGCTGTATGTGCCGGACTGTTCTATTCAAAATTAGCTACCCATAAAAATGAACAAATTGCTTACCAGGTAATCACTGCCCCTAAGGGCAGCATGAAACAGGTAATGCTGCCAGATAGCTCAACCGTTCAGTTAAATGCAGGCACATCGTTAAAGTTCCCGGTTAGTTTTGGCGATACGAAAAGAGAAGTAACGCTGATAAATGGCGAGGCGTTTTTTGACGTGAAACATGATGTGAAGCGGCCATTTATGGTGCATGCCGCAAAAGTTATTACTCAAGTACTTGGTACATCGTTCAATATCAAATTTTATAAGGAGCTGCCCGACATACAGGTTTATGTGAATAGCGGGAAGGTAGAGGTGCATGATCAGCGCCATACATTGGGTTTTTACACACCCAGGCAGCAGGTAACCTATAACAAACAACATGAAAGCTTTACGCGCCAGGAACTAACGGCTGATCATTCGCTGAGCTGGATGCATGAGGAGTTGATACTGGATAATGCGTCATTTAAGGAAATTACCGTTTATCTGCAAAACCGCTATAACGTGAATTTTAAATACAATGAAAAACGATTAGCGCAGCAGCATTACTCGGTTAGGTTTTCAAATAAGTTGAATATCAGACAGGTGCTGGATATACTCCAGTTTATTGACGGCCGAAAGTATAAGTTAAACGGAGATACGGTAAATATTAGATAACAATATAAAAAGGAAAACCAATGCCTGCTCCAACAGGCACTGGCTCAATTAAGTGTAGCTGCCAAAACTAAAAGCCAACAGGCAGTTACTAATCACTTTAAAAACAAATGTATGGAAAAATCTTTAACCCGGATTTCAAGAAGATTAATCTCAGCAATTTTATTGCTGGTAACAACCCTGACGGCAGTATTGCCCTCACGCGCCTTCGCCGAGCGTAGTGTGTCGCTGATGGATCAGCCGGTAACCGTAAAGTTTGCCGATGAAACCATGGACGCCTCGCTCGAGAAACTCAAAAAAGCGGTAAATACCGTTGCATTTAACTACAAGATGGATGATGTGGCCGCGGTAAAAGTAAAGGCAAATTCATTTGTTAACAAACCATTAAAAGATGTGCTTAACGCTTTAACTGCCAATACACAATTGGAGTACCGCGAAAAATACGGCACTATTATTATCTCGCACAAAAAGGTGGTACGTGCACCCGAAAAAATTACGGTGACCGGAACAGTGAACGATAAAGACGGTCCGCTGGCCGGCGTGGCTGTACGCAGCAAAACTTCAACTGCCGCCACTTCAACCGACGTTAATGGTAATTTTAAAATTACTGTTGAAAAGGGTGAGGTGCTGGTATTCAGTTTTATCGGCTACAAGAGCCGCGAAGTTGCCGCCGGTCAATTTCCGCTTAGCATTACTTTAGAAGCTGACGTTACCGGTTTGAACGCCGTAGTAGTGGTAGGTTATGGCACACAAAAAAATACCGACGTAACCGGTTCGGTAGGTTCATTAAAAGTTAGTAATGTTAAAGATCGTTCGGTAGGTTCGGTGACTGAAATGCTGCAGGGACAAATTGCCGGTGTTACAGTTTTGAACGAAGGTGGTGACCCAACTTCGGGCCCAAGCATCAGGTTACGCGGTCAAAGCTCTTTCAATAATGAAGGTCCGCTGATGGTTGTTGACGGTACCATTTATAACGGCGGCCCCATCGATCCTTCGGACATCGAATCTATCGACGTATTGAAAGATTCATATGCTGCCATCTATGGTGCCAAGGCTGCTGGTGGTGTAATTTTGATCACTACCAAACGCGGTAAACAAGGTAAAACCAATCTTGACATTACCGCAAAAGGCGGCGTACAAAACGCCTTGAAAATATTACAGGCCTTAAACGCTGCCGATTATGCAGATGCTATAAATACTGCTTATGATAACGCAGGCAAAACCCGCTTACCTGCATTTGATGGTACTATAAACCCTGATTCGCGCGTAACCCGTACCAACTGGACAGATGCCTTGTTCAGAACAGGCTACATACAAGATTATAATCTGAATATCAGCGGCGGTAGCGAAAAATCTACTTTTTATATTTCGGGAGGGTATCGTAAAAATGATGCGATTCTGTTAAATACCAATGCTATCCGCTATAACTTTCGGGTAAACTCCGATCATCAGATCAATAACTGGTTAAAGATTGGCGAAAGTTTCTCTTATTCATATAACAACGGTCAGGGTGCTAATACTACAAGCGCTTACACTGGTGCTATCTTATCGGCTATATTTTATCCGCCAAACGCTTCTATTTACAATGCCGATGGCAGCTTTGGTGGCGTACCCGCCCAATACGCAGGTTCATATGGCGACGTTATCAACCCGGTTGCTTACTTAAAGCGCCTGGATAACAGTGATGCTGTAAACAGCTTTAACGTGAACCCCTATGTAGAAATAAACCTGATCAAAGGCTTAAAATTCCGCTCAAATTTAGGTATTACCAAAAACTCAGAAACTATCAAAAACTTCAGCACACGAGTGCTGGAGCCCGGTAAAAAGTTTTTTGATAACTTCCTTTTCCAGGAGCAAAACAATACACGCACTATCCTGGCCGAGCAAACTTTAAACTTCGACAGGACTTTTGGTAATCATCACGTAAGTGCTTTGGCAGGTTATACTTATCAGAATGATACCCAGGAGTTTTTTAGCGTTAACACAGATAACTACCTGAGCGAAGATCCTGCTTATCGTTATATCATCAACGGTAGTCTTAACCCAACAGGCGTACCGCTACAAGGCAACAAGAACGAATCTGCTTTGATCTCATACCTGGGCAGGATCGGTTATGATTATGCCGGTAAATACTTTGTCAACGGTATCATCCGTCGTGATGCTACCTCATTATTATCAAGCAGCAACCGTGCTGAAGTTTATCCTGGCGTATCGGCTGGTTGGTTAATTAGCAAGGAATCATTTTTTCCTACCGATGCATTGGTGTCATTTGCTAAGTTAAGGGCGAGTTACGGTCAGTCGGGTAACCTTGCAGGTTTACCAAGCTTCCCAACTTCAGTTTCGTTAACCAAAACTGCCGGTTATTTAGGTAGCCCGGCTACAGCTATTACAGGTTCGGCTGTTGATGGCTTGGCTAACCTTAATCTTAAATGGGAAAAAGCTACACAAACAGATATTGGTGTTGATTTAGGCCTGATGAACGGTAAGATCAATGTTACTGCTGATGTGTTTCAGAAAAGAAATAGCCGTTTCCTGTTCCAGCCACCGGTTGCAGCTGTTTATGGCGTGTCAAACCCCCCGTTTGTTAACGGTGGTCAGATCACCAATAAAGGTATTGAGTTAGCAGTTAAATACCAGGGGAGCGTTGGTGAATTCCATTATAATTTAGCAGCTAACGGATCATACATCAAAAATAAAATTGATAACATACTTCCAGGTCAGCAAACCATCCTTTCTGGTCCAACAGTAAGGGATAACCTGGTGCCTGTGTGGTTACAACAGGGGTATTCTTTGTATTCGTTCTTTGGATACAAAACCGCGGGCTTATTCCAATCGCAGGATGAGGTAAATAATTATAAAGGATCTTCGGGTACGCTTATTCAACCAAATGCAAAACCAGGCGATATCAAATTCCAGGACCTTAATAATGACGGTAAAATAACCGAGGCCGACAAAACTTACCTGGGTACGCCTTTCCCTAAAATTAGCTATGGTTTTACGGCAAACTTTAACTATGGCCCGTTTGATATGAGCGTATTTTTGCAAGGTGTAGCAGGTAATAAACTTTTCAATGCTGTTAAATACACAGGTTTAAATGCATCTATCCAAAACTATAACCTGCTGGCCGACGCTAAAAATGCCTGGACACCAACCCATACAAACACCAATATCCCGCGCTTATCTGCAAGTGATGCAAACGGCAACTTTGGTAACGTATCTGACTTTTATGTTGAGAACGGTTCATACATGCGTATCAAAAACGTAACGCTTGGTTACACACTGCCAAAAGCGCTGATGACTAAAATTGGTGTACGCAGCGCCCGCATTTTTGCCAACGCGCAAAACCTGGCCACATTTACCAAATACAGAGGTCTTGACCCCGAAGTTGGTATCAACCAAAACGGCGTTGATTTAGGCTTGTACCCACAGGCAAGGATTATTTTAATAGGTGTTAACGTAGGCTTATAATTAATCAGGAACCACAATTAAGAAGATATAGAAATGAAATTCAAAAATATAATTAGCAAAGGCTTAATGGGTGCAATGGTTATTGCACTGGCCCAAAGCTGTAAAAAAGGCACTTTAGATAATATTAAACCAACCGGTACGCCAACCAGTACAAACTTCTGGAAAACTGCTGCCGATGCCCAGGCAGCGGCCAATGGTTTGTATGAAAAACAAAGTAACAGCGAAGACCTTTATGGTCGCGGTTTCTTTTGGTTCATTAATGCCAGCGATGACATGGTTGTTGGCCGTACATCTGCCGATAGGGAAAATATCAAAAACTTTATCTGTACCGGCAACGAAAGCAGTATTTACGCTCCATGGCAACTGCATTTTGTAGTGATGAAACGTGCTAATGACGTCATCAACAACGTGCCGAACATCAACATGGACGCAGCTACCAAAAACTTTATTTTGGGCCAGGCTTACTTTATTCATGCTGTAATGCACCTGGAAATTGCCGATTTATACGGATCAGACAAACAAGGTGCTCCTTTGCAAAATCGCGCTAATCCATTAGCATTCCCGGTGCAATTGCCCTCAGTTAAAGATAACTACGCTTATATTGAGGCTGATTTGAAAAAGGCATCTTCTTTATTACCTTATTTTGATAAGCTTGCTGCTGCAGATAAAGGCCGCGCGCATAAAACTGCTGCTTTGGCATATCTCGCCAAAACTTACCTGCATGCTAAGGACTACGCTAATGCCGAAAAATATGCTGATTCGGTTATCCTGAGTGGTAAGCACGCTTTGTTAAGTAATTATGTTGATGTGTTTAAGATCGCCAATAACTATAGCTCAGAATATATCTGGTCGGTGGCAAGCAGCCTGAATGGTCAAAGCATTTTGCCGGGTGCAATGCTGGAGAATAAAGGCTGGGGCTTATACAACGGCTTTGGTTACTATCAGCCAACCAAAGAATTGGTTGATGAATTTGAAGCAGGCGACAAAAGGCTGCCAGCTACGATCCTGCAAAAAGGCGATAGCTTCCAGTATTTCGGTCAAACTTATACTTACCCAATTGGTGGTAAAAGCAACAGCTTAACCGGATACCAGTTTAATAAATATATGGAGCCTTTTAGTTATGCAGGTGGCATCCACGTAAGCCCTAACGGCGATGAGCCATCTACAGATTTAAACGTGCCATTATTGCGTTATGCCGAGATCTTGCTGATCAAAGCCGAAGCGCAGATCATGCAGGGCAAAAACGGTGATGCCGCGCTTAACCAGGTGCGTGTACGTGCAGGATTGCCCCCGATTACTAATGCCACAATGGCAAACCTCAAACACGAACGTCGTGTTGAGTTGGCAGGTGAGTGGAGTGATCGTAACTTTGACCTGGTACGCTGGGGCGATGCACAGGCAATTTACGCAAAACCGTTACACGGTTCGGATGGCTCAATTGTATGGAAAGCTCGTAACTTTGACCCGGCGAGGGATAACGTTTGGCCAATTCCACCAAAAGATATCCAGATAAGCCAGGGCCAGCTGAAACAGAATGCCGGCTGGTAATTGACACATTGAAACTTACAAAACCGGGCTCAGCCCGGTTTTGCTATATCTATACAAAATGAAAAAAAGTACTACCCTAATTACGCTGGCAGCGTTGCTGGCAAACGTTGGTTTAACGGCCAACGCACAGGTTAAAAACTATACCGTAGCCGACGCGCATTCCCATAACGATTACAAAAACAACATCCCTTTTTACCGGGCCTATGAAAAAGGTTTCGGTTCTATCGAGGCCGACTGTTATGCTGTTAACGGACACCTGATGGTGGCGCACGACAAAAAGGAGATCGACGCCAAACGGTCGTTAAAGATCCTGTACATCGACCCGCTGATTGAAAAGTTTAAACACGATCAGCAGCGTCATTTAAGACTGCTTGTCGAAATTAAGGAAGATCATAAAGCCGTATTGCCGTTGGTGATTAAAGAACTAAAGCCGCTGGAACAATATTTTGATTATGAAGGCCATCCGGGTAGGTTATCGATAGTCATGACGGGTGCTGTACCACCGCCGGCAGAAATGACTAATTACCCCGCCTGGATTTCTTTTGATGTAGACCATATGAGCGGTTTTACACCAGCGCAATGGAAAAAGATTGGCATGGTAAGTTTTCCGTTTGGCAAATACATGCACTGGAACGGTAAAGGTGTATTGAATAAGGAAGAGATTGCAAGGATAAAAGCGGGAATCGATAGCGTACATAACTCCGGTAAAAAGGTCCGTTTTTGGGAAACGCCCGATACTAAAAGCAGCTGGCTGGCGCTGATCCGTTTAGGTGTTGATGTAATTGGTACCGATAAAATAGAAGAGCTTGGCGATTTCCTGAACAAGAAGCCAGCAAGCGAATACGCAGCGCCACAAGCGTATGGCATTTATAAGCCAACTTATAAATCGGACGGCGCGGTTAAGAAAGTTAAAAACATCATTTTGTGTATCGGCGATGGTATGGGTTTATCGCAGATCTATTCGACCTATACCGCCAACCGCGGCCAATTGAATATTTTCCAGATGCTGAATATCGGTTTTTCGGTAACCAACTCTGCCGATGCCTATATCACCGATTCGGCCGCCGGGGCAACTGCTTTTGCATCGGGCCAAAAAACTAACGACAGGGCAGTAGGTGTTGATCCGTCAGGCAAACCATTGAAATCATTGGCTGATTACAGCGCCGAAGCAGGCAAAAAGACTGCCGATATTGTGGCCTGTGAAATGACAGACGCTACCCCCGCGGCTTTTTATGCGCATGATTCGGAGCGGAGCCATTCTACAGCAATCGCCAGTCAAATTACTTCATCTCCAATTGATATTTTCTTAGGCTCATCATATAAAGATTTTATCTGGCCGGTTAATGGCGAAAGCCCTATAGATAAGATGAAGAAGAGGGGATATACCGTTATTCGCAACTTTGATGAGTTTTTGAATAGTTCGGCCCCAAAAATCCTGGCGTTAATGGATGATAGCGTAACCCGCCCAAAAATGGAGGGGAGGGGCAATTACCTGCCGTTAGCATTCAATAAAGTGACTCAAACATTTAAGAACGCTCCAAAAGGTTTTTTTATGATGATCGAGGGTTCGCAGATAGACCATGGCGGCCATGCAAATAACCTGAAACAAGTAATAACCGAAAATAGCGACTTCGATCGTGTAGTTGGCGACGCCCTGAAGTTTGCTGATGAAGATGGCGAAACCCTGGTAATTGTAGCCGCCGATCATGAAACAGGCGGCTTAACCCTGCTTGATGGCAGTATCAACAACGGTTATGTATGGGGCGATTTTAGCACCAACGATCATACCGGTACCCCTGTTCCGGTATTTAGCTACGGCCCGCATTCCCTGGATTTCAGAGGGGTTTATAGTAATACCGAGATCTTTAACAAGATTAAGTCGTTGTTGCAGTAGTAGCACATTGATAGCTGCCGTAGCTTAACAGAGCTTTTAAAGCCTAACGAAGCCTTTAAAACTTCGTTAGGCTAATGCTGTTTTGATGATATTTATAGCTTAATTGAAAGATACAATACAGCAGCAATGGAAGCCCCAACCAATGGGCCGATAATCGGGATCCATGCATAAGCCCAATCGCTCGTTCCTTTGCCTTTTATCGGTAATAGCATATGCATAAAGCGCGGCCCAAGATCACGGGCCGGGTTGATAGCATAGCCGGTAGTGCCTCCTAATGACAAACCGATTACCCAAACCAGTAATGCTACCGGGATAGCGCCTACTGAGCCCAGGCCAATAGGGGTTTTAGCGGGCGTGATTTCGGCACCGGCTATGTAGAAAATGGTGAAGAGCAATACAAAAGCACCAATTATTTCGCTGGCAATGTTTGATATGTAATTACGTACGGCTGGCCCGGTGCAAAATACGGCCAAAATAGAAGCCGGATCATTTGTGCGTTTAAAATGATCGTAATACATGATCCAAACTAAAAATGCACCGATACAAGCGCCCGCAAACTGTGCGATAATGTAGGGCACAACGTTTGCCCAGGCAAACTTACCCGCAATGGCGAGGGCTATGGTTACAGCAGGGTTAAGGTGCGCGCCGCTATACGGACCGGCAACAACTACCCCTACAAAAACGGCTAATCCCCAGGCAGTGGTAATTACTATCCATCCGCTGTTATTTCCCTTGGTATCTTTTAAAACTACGTTGGCCACTACACCATCACCCAACAATATCAGGAGCATGGTGCCTATCAGCTCGGCTACAAATGGAGACATGTTAAAATATTTAAAAGATGGATATTAAATAACTGTTACAGGATGCCCGGAATTTGACCAGCATTGAGCCGTGCTTACCGCACGTTTCCAACCCGCAATGCCCGATTTGACTTCGTCAAGATCATCACCTGGTGTAAACTCTGCTTCAGCTGCCCATAACTGTTGGATTTCGGCTATGTCTTTCCAATAGCCTACGGCCAGCCCGGCCATATAGGCTACACCAAGTGCTGTAGTTTCGGTAACTTCGGGCCGGATCACTTTGCAGTTTAATACGTCTGACTGAAACTGCATCAGCAGGTTATTGGCAGTTGCCCCACCATCCACACGCAGTTCTTTTATCTCCATGCCTGCATCAGCTTCCATCGCTTTAAGCACATCCATGGTTTGGTAGGCTATTGATGATAATGCGGCCCTTGAAATGTGGGCTGCTGTAGCACCCCTGGTTAAACCAACTATAGCCCCCCGGACTTCCGGGTCCCAGTAGGGAGCGCCCAAACCTGCAAATGCGGGTACAAAGTAAACGCCCGCGGTATCTTTTACTGATGTAGCCAGCTTTTCAACATCTGCCGACGTTTTGATAATACCCAGCCCATCGCGCAGCCACTGAACAACTGCGCCTCCTATAAAAATGCTGCCCTCAAAGGCGTAGGTGATCTCGCCGTTTATTTTCCAGGCAATGGTGGTAAGCAGGTTGTTTTTTGATTTGATAAACTCGTGCCCGATATTCATCAGCATAAAACAGCCGGTGCCATAAGTGTTTTTAACCATAGCCTTGTCAATACACATCTGTCCGAATAAAGCTGCATGCTGATCGCCGGCTATACCTGCAATCGGGATCCTTTGTGCAAATATGTTATTGGCGGTATGGCCATATAATTCGCTCGATTGTTTTACTTCGGGCAGTATGCTTCTGGGGATATTGAATAGCTGTAACAGTTCCTCGTCCCATTGCTGGGTGCGGATGTTAAACAACATGGTGCGGGCAGCGTTGGTTACGTCGGTTGCGTGTACCTCGCTGCGGGTTAGCTGCCAAATCAGCCAGCTGTCAACCGTGCCAAAGGCCAGTTCGCCGGCTTCGGCTTGTGCCCTGGCGCCTTCAACGTTATCCAGGATCCATTTAATTTTTGAGCCGGAAAAGTAGGCATCTATTACTAACCCTGTTTTATCGCGGATCATATCGCTATGACCATTTTGTTTTAGCTCGTCGCAAAAGGCAGCGGTGCGTCTGTCCTGCCAAACAATGGCATTATGGATGGGTTCGCCGGTTTTGCGGTTCCAAACTATAGTAGTTTCGCGTTGATTGGTTATGCCAATGGCTTTAATATTGCCGCCCCCCAGGCCTGCTTTTGCAATGGCTTCTGCGGCTACCCCAATCTGGCCTGCCCAAATTTCATTTGGGTTGTGCTCAACCCAGCCGGGTTTAGGGAAATACTGCTTAAATTCTTTTTGTGCCGAAGCAATAATTTTGCCTGCATGATCAAAAATTATGGCCCGTGAGCTGGTAGTACCCTGATCGAGCGCTAAAATGTATTCCTGCATAATTTGGTTTGGTTTACCTTGGTTTATTAATTGAATATCACATTAAATTTGTTTATTTTAATGTGGTGTTAGTATATAATTTTTTGCTGTTTCGTTAAATGCTTTAATCTGTGCTGCTTCCCATGCCGTATCTTTTCCCAGCTCACCGGCCATAAGGCGGGCTACTTCGGGAGCCATTTCAGTAGCTAAACGGGCATCTAAAAATAATACACGGGTGCGGCGGGCCAGTATATCTTCAACCGTGCGCGCCATTTCATTCCTTACCGACCAGATCACCTCAGCTTTGGTATACCTGCTTTTTGGATGAACAGGGTTTCTCCAATCAGGGTTTTCATTTTGCAGCGCTAAGATCTTTTCAATATCGACGCCATAAACAAACATGGGGTTGGTACGATCGGGGTTGGGGCGGCTGCCGTGGATAGCTAATGAAGCAGTTTTGCAAGGCTCGTTCTTAAGCCCGCCAATCTCAATAGCTTTATCAATAATGTCCTCAGCCATTTTGCGGTAGGTAGTCCACTTGCCGCCGGTTATGGTAATTAAGCCGGACGCGGAAACGATTAATTTATGGCTTCGGGAAATTTCCTTTGTTTTTGATGATCCATCCTGTGGGGCGGCAAGCGGTCGTAAACCCGCAAATACACTTAATACATCGGCACGGGTAGGGGCTTTGGTGAGGTATTTGCCCGCGGTTCGCAATATAAATTCCACTTCTTCATCCAGTGCCACCGGCTCAAGGCTGTGCGAGTTGATTGGGGTATCTGTAGTGCCTATCAATAATTTCTCATGCCACGGAACTGCGAAAAGTACGCGCCCGTCTTCCGTTTTAGGGATCATCAGGGCATCATCAGCAGGTAAAAAGGAACGGTCGAGCACAAGGTGTACGCCCTGGCTTGGCCTAACCATGGGCTTCTTTTCGGGGGTATCCATTTTTAGCACATCGTCAACAAATACCCCCGTTGCATTGATCACCGTTTTGGCTTTTAACTGATAACTGGTGCCGGTTTCAATGTCGGTAGATCTAACGCCTGTAATTTTATCATTCGTGGTTTTGATTAATCCGGTTACTTTAAAGTAATTCAATAAAGTTGCACCTTGCTCAACGGCGGTTTGTGCCAGGTTAATTGCCAGCCGCGAATCGTCGAACTGCCCGTCATGATAAACAACACCGCCGTGAAGCCCTTTTTCCTGGATGCCGGGCAGTCGTTTAATGGTGTCTTTTTTTGAAATATGTTTTGCACGGCCAAAGCTTAGTTTACCGGCGAGCAAATCATAAAGGCTGAGGCCGATAATATAAAAAACACCGTCCCACCAGGAGTAATTGGGGATAATGAAACTTTCGTTTTTTACAAGATGAGGCGCGTTTTTCAATAGTAATCCCCGTTCGCGTAAGGCTTCACGCACCAGGCCTATGTCGCCCTGTGCCAGGTATCGCACTCCGCCGTGTACCAGCTTGGTGGCACGACTTGATGTTCCTTTTGCAAAATCGGCCTGTTCCAGTAATAATACAGAGAAACCACGCGAGGCTGCATCAACTGCAGCGCCAAGTCCGGTAGCTCCACCTCCTATAATGATTAGGTCCCAAACCTTTTCGGTATCGTTGAGGTGGCTAAGGTTCGCTTCTCTTGTAAATGAGTTCATTTTATTTCGATATTTATTCAAATATATAAAATCGAAATAAAATAAAACTAAATGAAATTAAAAATAATTTTGTTTGCTTACATTTGACTTATAAGAAGCATGGCAGACTTTATCAAACATTACAATCAAGTTTTCTGTTTAATTTAGCGATTATGAGCAAGAACACCGACCGGCATAAGTTTATCCTGCAAAAAGTTGATACCGACGGCTTTGTGAATGTACAGGACCTGAGCAACGAGTTAAGTGTTTCGGAAGTTACCATCCGAAAGGACCTGAAACTTTTGGAGGATAAAAACCTGCTTTTCAGAACGCATGGCGGTGCAAGCAAAACAAACCCTTATGCCAACGACAGGCCGGTAGCCGAAAAGGAGAAGCTGAATGGTCCCGAAAAGAGAAAAATTGCCGCAGAAGCCGCGGTAAGGATAGAAGCGAATGACTCAGTGATTATAGCTTCGGGAACCACGATGCTTGCCCTTGCCCGTGCTATGCAGCCAAACAGGCATCTTACAGTAGTTACCGCGGCTTTGCCGGTAGCGCTCGAGCTTCTACAGCATCCGCAGGTTGATATTGTTCAATTGGGCGGGCAAATGCGAAATACATCCTCTTCGGTGACAGGTAATTATGCCGAACTGATGCTCGACGATATGCTGTGCGGTGTATTGTTTTTAGGAGTAGATGGTATCGACCCGGAAATAGGGCTGACCACTACTAATTTATCCGAAGCCCGGCTTAACCAGAAAATGATCAATGCGGCCCAAACTACCATTGTATTGGCCGATAGTACCAAATTTGGTAAGCGGGGCCTGGCAAAAATTTGCGCGCTTGATCAAATCAACGAAATTATTACCGATAGCGGTATTAGCCCGGCAATGATCAATATGCTGGAAGAAAAAGGTGTCAAGGTGACGGTTGTTTAGGAGATTGGATTCCGTGAGTAGCTTATTGAAGCAGGCGAAGAGGGCTTCTGCGCGCGAGTCTTCGACAGGCTGCCATTGACAAGTATGCAATGTGTTGATTATCAGGCGAAAAAAAATGTCATCTGCAATGCGACCATTTGTAACTAAATAAACCCCTTCTCAGACTGACAGCCCGTTTTACATAGATCCTTTCACTGATGATGACCGCACAATCAACTGCGTATCTACTTTCTCGGTGGTAAACTCTTCAACGGGCCATTTGCTTTCTATGGTTTTAATAAGCATTTCTGTTGCCGTTTGCCCTATCTGGAAGGCAGGCTGGCGCACAACAGTTAAAGGCGGGTCAAACAGATCAACCACATCCGAATTGGTGAAGCCGGCTATCGCAAGATCTCCCGGAACTTTTAAGCCCCATTTTTTTAATATCGACATACTGCTGATGGTAAGCCTGTCGCTGCCGCTAAAAATAGCCTCCGGTTTATCATCTAATGCCAGCAATTCTTTCAGCACAATCTCCACCTCATCATGGATCATGCCGCCATGGTTGCAATGTTTAAGATATTCCGGCCTGAACTCAATACCGTGTTTATCGAGTGCAGCCTTATAGCCTTCAAAGCGTTCATGGCTTATAAGCAGGTTATTTGAATTAGTGAGATGGGCTATTTTGGTAAAACCCGAATTGATCAAAGCTTCTGTGCCATTAAATGAGCCCTGGAAGTTATTGGCTATCACTTTGTGGGTATTCAGATCAGGGGCTGCCCTGTCAAAAAATACGATAGGAAAACCTTTATCCAGCAGGTATTTATATTGCGATGTATCGGTTGTCTGGGCTGATAATGATACCAGCAAGCCATCCACATGCCGGGATAATAAGTGTTTTACATTGGCGCTTTCCCTGTCAAATGATTCGTGCGTTTGGGTGATGATAACGTGGTACCCCCGGTTATAAGCTATGGATTCGATGCCGTTAATAGCCTGCGAAAAATAATCATTAGCCACCTCGCAAACCACCACGCCTATGGAGTGGCTTTTTTGCTCTTTAAGGCTTAAAGCAATAGGGTTGGGCCTGTAGTTGATCTTTTCGGCATACTCAAGGACAAGCTTTTTGGTTTCGGTACCTATTTCGTAGCTTCCGTTAAGCGCTCTCGATACCGTTGATGTTGACACACCTAAAGCCTTGGCAATATCCTTAATGGTAACTGATTCAAACATAATTTAATGAGGCAGCAGGTTTTTAATATCAGGAAATATTTGATACGGGCTAAGTTATTTTTAAAAAATGAAATATCCCGTGTTTTTCGAGTTTAGAATAATGTAACATTAAAGATTTATAAAAAACGAGGCTGTATCATAAATCAACTTAACCACCCCTGGTGTTGTGTTACCTACGAGTTAAAATTTAGCCGATAAATATTTATACAAAAGGGGGGGTAACACATTTCTTGCATGGAAAACACTCAATCGGCTGATTGTGAATTATATATATAAATGTTAACCCTGAATTGTGTTAACCCTGTTAACCCCCTTTGTCAGCAAGGGCAACCAAAGACTATATATAGCTTGAGTATCCGAATAAGTCAAAAAAGCTGTATCACGATTTATGATACAGCTTTGTTTGCCTTAAAGATCCTTGATATTATCGTTAGGATTTCTGTCAATCAATTTACTGAATGGATCAATCCCTACAGAGGCGGGCTGGCCTTTAACAATAATGCTGAATTGCTGCTGCCCGCGTTTCAGCTTATACTTTTTGAGGTACAATGTGTTACTTACCATCCGGTTACCGGCACCTTGAACCTGCTTACCGAAAATTCCGATATCAATATAGTCGTTCATGTTTACGGCCGGGATATCGTTGTTTTTAGCATCCTTCCAGACTTTGCTAACGTCAAGCTTAAAAGTAACCTTGTATTCATTTTTATTGCCTGTGGGTTTGCTGCCTGCTTCAACCACCCGGTTATCATACAGTGTGATCTTTTGCCAGGTATCGGTAAGGTAATACTGCAGCGAATCCGGAACGTGCTTTTGAAGGCATTGGTAAAGATTGTTGGCGCCGGCAAAAGGGCCGTCTGTTTTAAAAGTGTAAGCCTTTTTAAATTCGCGCAGGGCTACGTTTATACTGTCTTCGCCAATCATATCACGCAGGCCATATAAAGCTACGCTTGCTTTGCCTCCCCATAAAAACCATTGATCGGCTTTGATCAAAGGATGCTCGTTTTCGTTAAGATGCCGCCTGATGAACAGGTAATACCATAACTGGTCTAAAACGATATAACGCATGTTATCCTTGCCGTATTTGTGTTCAGACATTACCAGTTGATCATAGTTTGAAAGGCCTTCAGGGATCACTAAACTTCCAACAGTGCTGTTTGGCGCTGTCTGGAACCGCCACCATTGTTGTGACAGTAGCCTGGTGGTATTGGCATAGCAATAATCAAAGCTGTTGGGATCCCTGAAATCGGCGTTCCACCCAAAATATTCCGCATAAGTATCCAGCGTTGTCATGGAGGCATCCTGAGGGCCGTAAACAGAAGTTTCCACCAGCCGGATATCATTAAATGGATAATTGCCATAAATCTTGCTGTAATAAGTCAAGCCATCTTTGTAGGCGGCAATATACCTGTCGATATTAATGTTATGCTCCGGGTGGTAATAAACCTCAATATTTACCTGATGATCCAATTGAACAGTTGCTTTTTTTACCGCCAGTTTTTCGGATATAATGCCCATTGGCATGTACATGCCCGGTTTATCCTGCACATAGTGAAAATAGTTGCGGCCATTTTGCTGCCATTGTTTTACAAGCCGGCCGGGAGCGATGGCGGTTTGACCCGCCAGGGTGCCAACGGTTACATCTAATTTCAAAAGGTCAGCTGCCCTTCCTGCCTTTAAGGTGCTTATACCCTCGGGATCATCTTGCTTTATTTCTTCTTCCTTCTTTTCGGGTAATCCCGCTTTTTTGCGTTCATAAGGGCTGCTTAGTTCATCATCTTCATCATAACCTAAGCCCGGTAACCCTCCGTTAAAAAACGTACCGTTGTTAATGAGAGCTGCAGCATACATCCCATTGATAAACCCTTTATGAACTATTTCTGAATTGATCTCAAGTGTTATGGAGTCGCCAGGCATTAAAGGTTTTATGAACCTGTATAAACGAAAGTCGGCGGTGTCAGCCTTCGGCCTGAACCAGTTAAAAAATCCACGGGGATAAAGCAACGGGGCAGTAAACGGAACTAATACGCCATTGGTTTTAAGCGAATAATTGGTGAGCTCATCACCGTCGAGCAGCATTTGTGATATGGCAACTTTATTTTTATTGGTAATGGTTATCCATGCGTGTGTGGCTACCTGTTGTTTATCCGGGTAAAGATCTGCCTGCATTTTTATCCCGGTCACTTTAGGCAGCGGAAGATGCTCATACTTTTTCAGCGCTTTTTCATACATCACCGCCCTTGCCGTGTTTTCACTTTTGATAAGGTAGCTATTTAAAAAACTTACGTTATAATAATTCCACCCGCCAACAGCTAAAAACGCTATAGCTACTATGGTAGTGATCAGGACTGTGCTGCTGTTAAAGCGCTGGGGCAACAAACGTAACCGTTCTTTAAAAGAGGATGTTACTCCCCGGTAATAAAACAATGCCGAAACAATGATGAGCAAGCCTGCAAACAGCAGCCAGTACAAATTAAACCAATTGACAGGCGTTGCCATGTGGCCCATGCCTGTCATGTCAGAGATCCCTGACGATGGCGTATACGAATACAGCAGCAGGTTATAATCAAAAATGCCCGTTTTACGCAAAAAGAAAAAGATGACCCATAAAAACACCCCTATGCCATGGGCTGCAAATTTGTTATTGATAATAACGTGTACCGTATAGCAAAATACAACCATCTCTAATAAGGAAGGCAGCAGTATATAGCCTATATAAGTAAAGTACGCCGATAGGTTCAGCGCATGATATCCTTTTAATAATTGAACAATAACACCGGTTATGATAGGAATAACAGATAGGCCCGTACCGATAAGCAATAAGCTAATAAGTTTTGAATCATTTAGGATCCAGTTTGGCGGTGGGAGTGAATCATTGATAAAGGCATAACGGGTAGTTCTGTCACGGTGCAGGGTTTCACCGGTATAAAACATCAGGATGAAGAAAATAAAGAAGGGAAAGGCTTCATTAAAAATACCCAGTAACACAACAGTACGCGGAAAATCAGGTACCCCATTGCGGCTTTCGCCAAGCCAGAATACAAAACCAAGGAATAAGCTGCCGCTTATTAATATGATCCAGAAATAATTATCGCGAATGATGTTTAGCAATTCGACCTTTACCAGGTTGCGCAGCGTATTCCTGTTGTATTTGCCGGTAAAGCTAACTTCCGGTTTAATGGATATGGCATTTTGGGTTTTAACCCCGACTTCGTCAATAGCTGCCTTATCACGCCTGCCGCTAAAGAAGCGCTCAAAGCTAAACCTGATATAAGTGAAAATTACAACAACTATCCCGATACCTCCCCATACTATACGGTTGAGCATAAACGTACCTGTTACAGGGAACAGCGTAGTGTTCTGTTCAATAGTGCTTGAAGAATTGGTTTGCATCCTGATGCCGTTAAGGCCAAATGGATCGCTGAGGTTTATTACCGTTGGATTGTTAACATGGTTAAGGAAAAATAATGCGATAAAGTAAAACAGGAATAACAGAATCCCCCCAAAGTAGATAACTTTCACATTGCGGGTAATGGCTACCAGTCCAAAAAACAATGAAGAGGTGAACAACACGTTTGGCAGACCGATAGTAAAAAACGGGTGCAGATAGTAAATGAGGTTATTAGGGCCGTATTGTTTCGCATCCGTCCATCCCATGGCAGGGCCAAGCTTAGTACCTATAAATGCACCAATAATAATGGCTGATGCTATAAAGATCATGAAAACGAACGAACCCAGGTAACGGCCCCAGAAATAACCTGCTTTTGTGATAGGGTAGGTTAAGTAATAATCTTTTGTGTTGTACTCAATATCGCGGTACAAAGCAGTGCCCATAATTGATGAACTTACAAGTGTTATCATCATGGTGATGCCTGAACACCACAAGGCAAGTACGTAAGGCGCGTTGATGTGCTCTTTTTCGCCTAAAGGCAATGAGCCTGTTGAAAAAGTGAACACCGTAAATACAAGTGCTGCCAAAAAATATAGGTAAACGGCTGGCCTGCGGACCCTATTCTGGATCTCGAACAGAAATATTTTAAGAAACATAAACTATTGGTTTATAGTGGTTTTAAATGGTGTCTACATCTATTCGTGTAGCGATGTTGCTGAAGTACACATCTTCCAGGTTTGGCGTGCTGCTCATAAAACCATTGCCGGGTTCGGCTTCGCTGATAATGCGGATGTGGAGCTTTCCGGTTTTAAGTTGCGTTGATATTACCTGGTAGTCATCTTTATAAAAGCCCAACTCGGATTGGGTGATCACTTTGCTGTAAATTTTTCCGTTCAACTCATTTACCGCACTTTCCGGATCGCCTGCATATAAAACCTCGCCCTGGCAAATAATAGCGAAATTAGCGCAAAGCGTGCTTACATCCTCAACAATATGGGTCGACAAGATCACGATGGTATTTTCACCCAGGCGACTCAGCAGGTTGTAAAAACGGTTTCGCTCAGCCGGGTCAAGACCTGCTGTGGGTTCGTCAACAATGATAAGTTTAGGGTTACCGATTAATGCTTGTGCTATTCCAAAACGCTGTTTCATACCGCCGGAGTAGGTGCCAAGGTGCTTTTTCCGGTCTTTATAAAGGTTTACGTTTTCCAGTAATTGAAGTACAAGGTCTTTGCGTTCGGCGTTGTTGCCAACACCTTTTAGCTGGGCAATATGGTCAAGCATTCGTTCGGCCGATATTTTTGGGTAAACCCCAAACTCCTGCGGCAGGTAACCAAGCAGCTGGCGTACCGCGGTTTTGTTTTTCAATACATCCAGTTCATCTAAAAAAATGCTGCCTTTATCGGTCTCCTGTAGGGTGGCTATGGTACGCATCAGTGATGATTTACCGGCGCCGTTTGGGCCAAGCAGGCCAAACATGCCATTATTTAGGGTCAGCGAAACATCTTTTAAAGCATGTACGCCGTTGGCATAGGTTTTAGATAGTGAGTTGATTACTAATTTCATGATTTGCTAAGTTTTGGTCATTTATTGTTGCGGATCATCCTTGTATTTCCGTTCAGGATTAGTTTAGCGCTGTCGGCAAGTTTATAAGTTATGTTGCTGAGGCTATCATCCTTGATCCATAAGCGGCTTTTGTTCCGGATATCGAGATTGGTTTTACCGAATTGGTTGCCTGTTTCAATAGATAAATTTGAAGCACTGCCATTACTAATTCCGGTAGTGGCGTTTAAAATATTGAACTTGTTGTTTTTTAATAATATGGTAGATGCATGGTCCAGGGTAACATTGAGTTTATTCCCGCTGAAACCACTGATAGTAGTTGGACGCCATTTAAAGTCTTCTGCGGCTGTCGTATCCGTAATTTGACCTTCGCCGGCTTTATACTTTGCATCGGCATAAAAGCCCTCCAATCGCGGTAGAGATATGTACAGAACGTTTTGTGAGTGCACATTATGAAAATTATCCTTAAACGCAGCGCGGATAAAAAGGGAGTCGTGGCGTTGTTCAGTTTTCATAAACTCCATAGCGTCTGGGTCGGCAAGTACTTTGAAGGGACCTTTTACCAGCATGATATTAATAGCTGTTGACGAGCCAAGCTCAATGACTTTAAAATCCCTGAAATTTAAGGTCACAAAACCCTTGTAGGGGTTTTTATAATCACCTTTCAGGTATTCGGCTTTCAGCTGAAAATCGTAGATTCCTACCGAAATTACCAGTAGTAATATTGCCGTAAGTAAAAATTTATTGCTTGTTTTCATCGTTGTTTGCCTGGTTTAGTTCTTCTTTTTGCTGTGCCTGGAAGTTTTGGTATTGAAGACTGATCTCATCTATCGAAATACCTAACAGGTACATGTTTTTAAAAAGTTCGGGCAGGTTTTGGCGCACAAAGTTTTCTTTACGATAAGCTTTTACTTTATCAAAACCGTCTTCGGCCACAAATAAGCCGAGGCCCCGTTTGTTATAAATAATTTCAAGTCCCTGTAAAAACTCGTATGATCGCATGACCGTATTCGGGTTTACCTCAAGCTCAACGGCCATATCACGTACCGACGGTATCTTTTGCCCGGCGGGCCATTTACCCATCAGGATCTGGTCGCTTACAAAAGCCGCTATCTGGAGGTATATCGCTTCGTTATCTTTAAATTCCATTATCGTCTTTTATTAAGCCTGTTTCTCCTTTAGTTTAAAGTATGCCGCAATCCAAAATAGGATCACTACAACAGGCATTACAATAAAAACCCAGGCCGATTGCTGCTCATTTAAACCGATAGAATAAAAGTTTGTACCCTCCGGAAAATTGAGGAATGCAAAAGGCGTGGCCGGGTAAATTTTCCTGCCAATAATCAGTCTTAGAAATAATGTATCAGCCAGGATCAGTAATGCATAAAAAATAAAAAAGCTAAACCCTATTTTAATAAAATGCAGTTTCTCAAAACTGATGGCGCCATACAAGGTAATGGCATGCAGCAGTGAAAAAATAATTATTACTAATAACGATTTATCCTGCAAAAGGGAAAGCATTTCGGGATGATGCCCCGGCCAATGCTTCAGGTTAAGCAGTATGGATAACACCAGGTAAAAGATCCCGGTATAAACCAGCATAAATATTATATATGAATAAACCCAGCCAACCATAAACTTTTCAAATTGTGAAGCAGGTAAGGTTAGTACCGGAATTGCCCTGCGTTTATCGCCAAGGTCGGTAAAGATGGTGCTTGTAAATAATGGCCCTGCTATCAAAATCAGCACTCCAAATATGGCCATTTGAAAACCGGCGTCTACCGGCCCGGGGATCATATAAAATATAAACGAACCGCCAAGCAAAAACACCCCTGCCAAAACCGCTGCCGACATTAGATAAGTGCGGTAATGCTCTACAGTGTGTTTCATAAATAACAGGCCAAAGCGTTTAAAAATGAAGTAGTTATTCATGAGTTGCAGTTGGTTTTAGTACGTTTAATAATTTGCTGCTGTTGGTTGTTGCGGCATTAAATAATAATTCAAGGTCCATTTTACCGTATTTACCTGCCGTGTTTTGTACAATGGCATACTTACCCATAAGGGTATCTTCTTCATACAATACATTCATCCCGGTAAGATCTTTAAACACGCTGAAAAACAGTTTTTCGGTAAGCTCGTCTACCGTATTCTCAATCACGATGCGGTGGTCATCCAAAATCAACACGGTATCAATGAGGCTGTCCAAATCCCTTACCTGGTGGGTTGAAATAATGATGCAGCGCTCTTCATTTAAAACCGATGCGATCAATTTTCTGAACTGGACCTTTGAAGGGATATCAAGCCCGTTGGTGGGCTCATCAAGTATCAGTACACTGGTATTGGTAGCCAGCCCGAAAGCGATGATCATCTTTTTTTGCTGCCCGTATGACATTCTGGTCATTAACAGATCCGGGTCAATATCCAATATTTTCAGATAACTGTAAAAGTCGGTAATGCTGAAGGCAGGGTAAAAGCCAGCTGTCCGGGCTAAAAACTGGCCGGGAGTTAATGCCGGTACGTAAACTTCTTCGGCAATAAAGTAAAGGTCTTGCAGGGTGGATACCAAGCGCTTTGAGCTTTTTGTTCCCTTAATAAGGCAATGGCCCGATTGCGGAAAAGCGAGGCCGGCGATATTTTTCAGCAGGGTTGATTTCCCTGCTCCGTTTTTCCCCAGCAAGCCGTAGATATGACCAGCCTTTAATGAAAGGTTTAGATTTTTAAACAACGGCTTTTTGCTGTTGTAACTGAAATTCAAATTATGTATTTGAATCATGGTTTAGTGTATTAGTGTGGTAGTACACTGCAAATGTAATTAAACATTCTTAAAATGCAAGAGGTTTTCTAATGGGATCATGACAGCGTATTGCAATAAGGTTTAGTCAGGTTGGAAATATTACCTCATAGTTAAAACCTTGCTAAGAAAGGCTTGTTTAATGGATACTAAATTTAAACCTTTATGGCACTAAAAAAAATTGCACAAACCCGCTGGAATATTGAAAGCGAGCGGGTGACATTGTATCCTTATCGTATTTATAATGTACTTAGCATTGGTTTCGCGGTAATATTTACGGCATTTATCATTTTCTTTTGTAAAACACTTTATCCCGACCCCTCGCAATCCGTATCGCTTATGATAACCATGTTCCTGGGGCTGACGATTATTGTTGGCATATTGTGGGGAGTTGGCCGTACATCAGTGGTTTTTGATAGCAGTGCACGGGTAATGCGTAAAAAACTTTTTGGTTGGCTTAATATTCGTTCTGAAAAATTTGACGATTTGGATAACATAGGCGTTGTGCGTAATACCATGGGGGGCTATAATTATCGCGCTTTTCCAAAAAGAAACAAATATGGAAAAGGGGTTGTAGTATCGGCAAATTATACAAAGAATGATGATGCGAACGCAATTGCCTTAACCCAGGAAGCGTTCCCGGTAATTATGCAATTCCTTTCGACGGGTTACATTGAGCCCACTTATGCCGATACAGCTATTACCGATTATAAATTTTATGACACCCACCCGCCTTATTATGCAATTAAGCGTAAGTGGATTGGCGGGCTATTGATTGGTTTATGTTTGATAGCCCTTGCTTTAAATGAATTCATCAATCAATCTATGACTCATGATTCGGACCTTTTTCATAAGGTTTTAGTTATTGGGGGATTTTTGCTGGGGGGAGCAGCGTTTGTGTTTTCCGACTTTACTAAAATAGTTTTCGATACGGCGAACAAGACTGTAAGCAGGATCAATCCGCTTGGTGTCGGTAATCAGACTTTTGCCTTTGCCGATTTTATTAATTTTCAAATCACCAGGCGTACCTATAATTTCGTTTACTCGGGTACCGATATTAACATGTATTTCCAGGTACCGGGATCTAACAAGCAAAAAGCATTAGTTATTAAAAGCTTTTCCAGCACGAAAAAGATAGACCAGTTTTTGCAGGAAACAAGGCACATTATGGCCCTTAAATAGTCATTTAGGAAAACCTATCCCGGGCTTGGTGGTTATTAAGATATGTCAAAGAAGAGAACCATGCCAAACGAGCCAGATGAAATGCCGGTAAACCCGGAGCGGCCGGAGATCAGGCAGCCTACGGACCCCGGAGAGCCGGAAATGCCCGAAGAAGCGCCGGAAAATATCCCGAATGAAATCCCCGATACTGAGCCAAGCCAGCCTGAAGTGGACCCGGATGAGTTTGAAAAGTAAGGGAATAATTTACCGCTCATGAATCATTGCAACTAATTGCTTGCGATGGGTGGCCGTGCTTTTAATATTTTGGAACATGCATGATATAACCTAAACTATTTAAATTGCATCATGAAAATAGCTACGTATAACGTAAATGGTGTAAATGGGCGCCTGCCTGTTTTACTCCGCTGGTTAAAGGAAACATCCCCTGACGTTGCCTGCTTGCAGGAACTTAAAGCTCCACAGGAAAACTTTCCGGAGCAGGCCATACTTGATGCAGGTTATAAAGCCATCTGGCATGGCCAAAAAAGCTGGAACGGCGTTGCAATACTGGCAAAAGACAGGGAAATTACAGAGGTATGCCGCGCACTTCCCGGCGATCCGGAAGATGAGCATAGCCGTTATATTGAAGCACTTGTTGATGGTATTACCATTGGCTGCCTGTACCTGCCTAACGGCAATCCTGCACCCGGACCCAAGTTCGATTATAAATTGGGTTGGTTTGAACGCCTTAAAATTCACGCAGCCGGTTTACTTGCTGCTGATAAACCGATTATATTAACCGGCGATTATAACGTTATGCCTACCGAGCTCGATGTTTATAAACCCGAGCGCTGGGTAAATGACGCGCTCTTTCGCCCTGAAACACGCGCAGCCTTTAAAACACTGGTAGAACAGGGCTGGACGGATGCTATCCGCAAAATTTATCCTACCGAAGTGATTTATACCTTTTTCGACTATTTCCGCGACGCCTATGGACGTAACGCCGGTTTACGCATAGATCATTTTTTACTGAGTCCCCACCTGGAAAAACGACTCGTAGCTGCGGGTGTAAACCGGGATGTACGGGGTTGGGAAAAAACAAGTGATCATGCACCTGTTTGGATTGAATTGAAAGATGTTGATTAATTTAGATATTGAAGATTTACGAAGTTTATAAAACTTCGTAAATCTGGGTTCAAAAACTTGTTATGCCTACCGCCGCATGCCAATGTTTTCATGCACCCATTTGGCCTCTTCTTCGGGAGTTACTTTATCAATAGTACTGTTTATCCTGCTAAAAGTAGCACCCGGGAAATCATAAGGTTTGCTATCGTCAAAAAACGGACCGACAACGCCAAGCATCCACCCGTTTTTAGCAGCCCAGTGGGGTGGGTTTACACGGTATTTAAACACCTCGTAATGGATGAAATTTTTTCTGCGGTCAAAATCAATGGTAACCCGTTTAATATGTTCAATTTCGTCGGGGCAGGCATCCAATTCGGTAGGGAACTCCAGCCATTGGGCCAGTGAGCTTTCCGCTCCTTTAATAAGCGTAAGGTATGCCTCCGGGAACAAGTGTAATTCCTCAAGTTCTTTTAAATACAAAAAGGTGTCGTAGCGGGTAAGCAGATTTTGGGCAAAGGGCAAAACATCTTCGGCGGTTAAACCTGCAGACGCTTCCGCCTTTTTATAAAGTGGTAAAATCCTTGCTGATCGCTCCAATTCAAGTTTCTTCTTTTTCTTCTTAACATCAAATAACCTGAAAGCCGCAAATGCTATAATAAAAACTATAATGGTAATGACAATAAGCGTGGTTAGATCCATAATGCAATGAATGTAAGCTTTTATACGGACGAATATCAAATTTATCGTGTTACCAAAGTAAAATCGGCACTTAACGTTTTAACCGGCGCCGGAGTAGTTGCAGTTAAGGCCCTGTCATCCTTATATAGCGCTATTGATGTCGCCATCCTTTAGGCTGTAACTTTGCTGCCGGCCGCTTCCATAGCCGGGATTTTTAATGATTTTCCCTGCGCCAGTAATTCGGAAGTGATAGCTCGTGTATAGGTTTTGATCTCGTTCTGGAATTCGGTAACCGAAGCTCCTGAGCGGATCTCTTCCAAACGTTTTTCCCATGTTCCGGTAAGTTCGGCCTGGGCTATCTGCTGATTTTTTACTACTTCATAAACGGCAATGCCGGTAGTTGTGGGTACCAGGTTTTTCTTTTCCCTGATAATGTAATTACGCTTAAGCAGGGTTTCGATGATGGCTGCCCTTGTTGCCGGGGTACCGAGACCGCTGTCTTTCATGGCATAACGCAGCTCTTCGTCGTCAATCTCTTTGCCTGCAGTCTCCAATGCTTTAAGCAGGGTTGCTTCGTTGTAAAGCGGCCGGGGCTTGGTTTGCTTTTCGAGCAGGACTTTGGCTGTAATTGGCAGATTTTCGCCCTGGACCACTTTAGGCAGCGTTGCGTTCTCTTCGTCTTTTTTATCGTCTTCCTTATCATTGAATACGGAACGCCAGCCGGCAGTATGGATCACCGTTCCGCTGGCGTTAAATTTAGCGCCCGATTGTACAACAATTTTGGTTACCTCCTTAATGCAATCCTGGTGAAATGCTTCCAGCATACGGCCGGCCACCATGTCGTAAACAGCCTGCTGATCGGCCGAAAGCTGGTGCGGGTTTTCGCCGGTGGTAAGCACGGCATGGTGATCCGTTACTTTTTTAGCGTTTACACTTCGCTTATTCAACGTAGCGCTGCCCAATGCAATGGCTTGTTTGCCGAAAAGGGGGTGTTGCTCCAGTTTTGCAATCAGTGCAGGTACACCTGCAAAAACATCATCGCCTATGTAGCGGCTACCTGTACGGGGATAGGTAACCAGTTTATTTTCGTACAGGTTTTGGAGGATCGTAAGGGTTTGATCGGCGGTGAAACCTTTGCGTTTGTTGGCTTCCTGCTGCAGACTGCTCAGGTCGTGCAGCAAAGGAGGTGGTTCTTTACGTGGTTTTGCTTCTACCTGTAAAATATGACCGCCCTGCGGAAAGCCGCCTTCAATATCCTGTACCTTGTCAAGCACGGCCTGTGCTTCATCTTTTGTTTTATAATTTTCGGCAGATATCGCTTTAAATACCTGCCCGTCTTTATCGGGGTGAATGCTTACCTGGTAAAATGTTTCGGGTACGAAGTTTTTGTTTTCCAGGTACCGAGAACAGATCATGGCAAGGGTGGGGGTTTGCACCCGGCCTAAGGAAAGTACCGCGCCACGGATCCCCGATGAAAGACTAAGTGCCTGCGTGGCGTTCATACCTACCAGCCAGTCCGACTGGGAACGGCAATGGGCCGAATTAAACAGTGTATCATAATCGCTGCCGGGCTTCAGGTTACGGAAGCCCTCTTTGATAGCCTCATCAGTTTGCGATGAGATCCAGAGCCTTTTAAAAGGCTTTTTGCATTTTAAGTAATAGTAAATATAGCGAAAGATGAGTTCCCCTTCGCGCCCGGCATCCGTTGCTACAATGATCTCAGTGGATTCATCAAATAGCTTTTGAATGGTATCCAGTTGTTTTTTTACTGATGGATCATCCACCAAACCATCCTTGGTTTTTACTTTACGAATAGAGAGCTTAAACTTTTGAGGCAGCATCGGCAGGTGCTGAACGCTCCAGCCGTAATAACCATACTCCTGCGGGGCGGCAAGCTGCAGCAGGTGACCGAAAGCCCAGGTAAAGGTGAAACCTTTGCCTTCTATATAGCCATCCTTTTTGGTCGTCGCCCCAAATACTTTGGCAATTTCCCTGGCTACAGATGGTTTTTCGGCTATAATTACTTTCATAAATCCTGCTCTCTCTTGCACCGGTTTTTACCGGTACTTACTAATATGGGCTTCGAAAGTATGAATTTAGCAAGGGCTGTGCAAGGTTTGTTGGTAACATTGTACCCACGGTATATCCAGCTACAGGTTAACTACCATTGGTAGTTGCCATCAATTCTTTATCAACCCCTGCAATGATCTCCTTAAATAACGGCTCTGTGTTGGTGTAGCCTTCAAGTAATTTAAACTGGTTTTTTGCCCGGATCAAATTGTGCCCTTCGTATTGCGCACCATAGTAAACGTCATTATTTAAAAAGTCGGTTAAGAAACGGAGAGCCTGCATGTAGATCATCAGCTTACCCGAAAAAATGAAATATTGCTTTTCGGCTTCGGTAAGGATACTTCCCATTTCGCTCATGTATCCTTTATATATAGCCTTGAAAAAGTCTGTTCGGATGATGATCTTATCCAAATCTTTCTCCTCCTCATTAGCAGGTGAAAGATAAGTGCGCATCATATCGCCAACATCACTTAAGTAATAGCCGGGCATCACCGTATCCAAGTCAACAAGACAAAGCGCGTTTTGCTCCTTATCAAACAATACATTGTTTATTTTGGTATCGTGATGAATCACACGCAGCTTAATCTCCTTATTCGCGGTAAACTGGTTGTAGGTGCGCAGAATTTCGATATAGCCGCGGGCTTGCTCTATTTCCCAGGCTGCCTGTTTTAGTTTTTCTTCGGTCGCTGTTTGCAGGGCCTGCTCAAATTGCTCCGATCGTAATTTTAGGTTATGGAAATCGGTAAGCGTATATTTAAGTTTGCCGGTATCAAAATGATCTAACAGCCGGGTAAAGCGGCCAAATTGTACCGCGGCACTATAAGCTTCTTTGGTATCCTGCAAAAAGTTTACCGTATGCGACCCTTCGATAAAGGGAAACAGCCGGTAAAATTTACCGTCGGCAGCTTGAATGATCGATTTTCCTGTTTGGCTTTTTAACGGTGCTACAAAAAGATAACCGGGATTGGTTTCATCGAGGTATTGTTTGATCAGCGCCAGGTTGTTGTCGATATACTCGGGATGTTTAAAAACCGAATTGTTGATTTGTTGAAGGATATATGCTTGGTTAACACCACTTATTTTATACGTATGGTTTATCAAACCCGAGCCAAACGGCCGGATATCATATTTAGAAACGTTTAATCCAAAATTTATAAGGATATCATTAAACATATTATGGGTATTAACTCATCAAACATAGCTAATTGAAAAGTGATAGCCATGCGCAAACGTTTGAGTGTTTTTTGTTCGGATTTATTTTTTGTTTTCAACCAGTTGCGATTCAATGATAACCTTGTAAAAGGCGCTTGGCTCGTTGCTTTCGGTGTCCTGATGATGCAGCAGGTCCATCAGTATATCGGTTGCTTTTTGTCCTTGCAAATAAGGGAATTGTTCAACCGAAGCAGCCGGAATATTCTCCATATAATTGATGAGCGGTAAATTGGCATAGCTTACAAACTCAAGATCTTTATTGATCCTGATGTTTAATTTGCTGGCATATTTAATGGCAAAAAGCGCTACATAATCGTTAAAAGTTACTATCGCGGTTGGTTTGCGTTTGCTGGCCAATAATTCATCCAATGCTTTTCTGGTGCCCTCTTCAGTCAAGTCGCACGAAACGATAAGCGAAGGGTCGTACTTAAGCCTGTTTTTAGTCATGGCTTTAATATAGCCTTCTTTGCGTTCGCCGGTAGCCACCATGGTTTGGGGCCCGTTGATCATACCTATTGCACGGTGACCTTTTTTTAGCAGATAGCTTACTGCTTCAATAGTGCCTATTTCCATATTACAGGCTACATAATGGATATTAGGGATTGCCGGGATCCTGTCGAAATAAACCACGGGGATATTGTATTTCTTTAAGTTTTCGAAATGCTGATAGGAGGAAGTATTTTTTCCTACAGATACGAGCAGTCCGTCAACCCGGTGGTTTTTCATTTTTTCAACCAGTTGCTTTTCTTTTTGCTCATCATCGTGTGATTGCGCTAACAATACCGTGTAATTCTTTTTATAAGCCGTATCTTCAATAGCACTGATGGCGGCAGAGAAAAAAGCTTCGGAAAGTTCAGGTAAAATTACCCCTATCGTATGCGTTTTACCCTTTTGTAAAAAGATAGCTGTTTGATTAGGCTCGTAATTTAACTCGTCGGCCAGCTTTTTAACTTTTGCCCTTGTAGTTAATCCTATGCTTGGGTGGTCATGCAAGGCCCTTGAAACTGTGGACACCGAGATACCTAATATTTGCGCTATCTCTTTTATAGTAGTTGGCTTTGTTTGCATTAATGGTGGGCTAACGTTATTCTTATAGTTAAAGTTAAGCGATTATTATCAAATTACAGCTGTTTTGTGCCTGATTGCAAACGTTTGCGTTGGGTTTTGTGGTGTTAGCCAGTTTAGTTTAACGGTGATTTTAATGTTTGCAGCGCTGCATAGTTAATTATTGGTTTTATTATTTATATAAAGTTGGTTGTGCTTATCTGCGATAAATATTTTAACTGAAACAGTCTGTTAGCAAGTACATTTATCTGTACTTTTTAAAACCGGAGTAATATGACCGAGACTTTTGATAAATGCTGATTTTTCAAATAATGCCAGTTATGGGATAATTGTGGCCATTTTTCAAACGTTTGCGTTGAAATAGAAACATTTATTTCTTTATTAAAGGCACTAATGCAAGTACATTTATGAACCGATACTCGTGTTATCATCCAAAAATGAAGAAAACCATTATAATTTGCCTTTCGCTATTGTTTATTGTAGTAAGCAGCAAGTTTGCTATTGCACAGAATGCACATATTGACACTTCAAAATTGCGTCACACTATCCCACTTGGCGGCAATGCCTGGGTAAGCGCGCCTGATACTATTACTGATGAAGGTTTAATCGGTTTGAAAAGCCCGAAATCAACTGCTGATGTTTATTTCAGACTTAGCATTCCGCAGGATATTCAACTTGCGCTGGTAGCGCGTGCTCCGCAAGGCAATAGTACATTACAATTATCAACAGGGAAAAACACGTTCGTTAAAAAACTAAGCAACACCACGTTTGATACCATAAGTGTTGGAAAGGTGCATGTTACCGGCCCGGGCTATCTCAAAGTAAGTTTAAAAGGCATCAGTAAAATCGGGGCTGTTTATGCGGATGTATCTGACCTTGTAGTTACCCTGCAAAAGCCGGATAACGATATTGCTTATGTTACGAAAGGCAGTTCATTCCATTTTGGCAGGAGGGGGCCTTCTGTGCATTTGCGTTATCCTGTTGCGGCAGATAAAGAAAATAAGGTAAAATGGTTTTATAACGAGATCATCGTACCCAAAGGGCAGGATGTGATAGGTTCATACTTTATGGCCGATGGTTTTGGTGAAGGATATTTTGGTATGCAGGTAAATTCAGCAACCGAACGCCGCGTACTATTTTCTGTATGGAGCCCTTTTAATACCGAAGACCCTAAAAATATCCCCGATAGTATGCGTATTAAACTGGTAAAAAGCGGCAGTAATGTACATATCGGCGAATTTGGTAACGAGGGATCGGGTGGACAAAGCTATATGCGCTTCCCCTGGAAAGCCGGGCAAGCTTACGCCTTTTTGCTTAGCGCCGAGCCTGATAATACAAAACATACAACTACGTATACTGCATACTTTAAAGATGTTACTGCTGATAAATGGTTTTTAATAGCCAGTTTCACGCGCCCGCAAAAAGCTACTTACTTAACGCATTTGTATTCGTTTGTCGAGAACTTTGAACCCGAAAATGGTGATAAGATCCGCAAGGCTTATTTTACTAACCAGTGGATAGGTGACAGCGAAAACAACTGGCAAGAGCTTACTCATGCTATTTATACCGGCGATGCTACAGCTAATGCCAACTATCGTAAGGATTATGGAGGAGGAAAAGAAGGTGATAAGTTCTTCCTTCAAAACGGAGGTTTCTTTAACAATTACGTACCGCTTAAAACTCCGTACGATCGCAACGCAACAAAGCAAAAGCCTGTAATTGATTTTGAAAAACTCCCTAATAAATAAGCCCCAAAAACCTCAATATTATATATGGAAAGAAGACAATTTTTGAAAACCAGCGCGATTGCGGCAGCCGGTTTTAGCATTTTACCGTCAGGAAGGCTGTTTGCATCGGCACCTGCGAAAGTCCGTTTAGGTTACATAGGCGTAGGTGCCCGCGGCATGAGCCATATTGCCGAAGGTTTGCTTCGCGATGATGTGGAGATCGTTGCCATTTGTGATACACAGGAAAGCTCACTGAAGATTTGCCGCGAATACATCGCCAAAAAAGGCCATGCACCCGTAAAGGAATACACCGGCGGACTGGATGCCTACAAAAAACTGCTCGACCATAAAGATATCGATGCGGTAATTATTGCCACACCATGGCAGTTTCATCACCCACAGGCTATTGACGCTATGAAAGCCGGAAAGTATGTAGGCTGTGAGGTAATTGCCGGTCTTACGGTTGAAGACCACTGGGATATCGTTAACACTTCAGAAAAAACAGGCATCCCATACATGACGCTTGAAAACGTTTGTTATCGTCGTGACGTGATGGCAGCCTTGAACATGGTACGCCAGGACCTGTTTGGTGAAATCATTCATTTGGAAGGCGGATATCAGCATAATTTAAGAGGAGTATTATTCAATAATGGTAAGCAATATTATGGCGGTGGTGTTGAGTTTGGCCCTAAAGCCCTGAGCGAAGCCCAATGGCGCACGCAGTTCAATATCGATGTGGATGGCGATATTTACCCAACCCACGGTGCCGGTCCGTGTATGCATTATGCCAACATCAATGCTGGCAACCGTTTTACGAACCTGGTATCATTTAGCACCAAAGCAAAGGGTTTGGCAGCATACGTAGAAGAATTATCGCCCGGTCACCCGAACGCTAAGATCCATTACAAGAACGGCGACGTTACTACCACTATGATCAACTGTGCCAATGGCGAAACAGTGATGCTAAGCCATGATACGCACCTTCCCCGCCCATATTCGTTAGGTTTCCGCGTACAGGGTACTAAAGGTTTGTGGATGGATGTAAACAAAAGTGTTTATATCGACCATAAATCAAAAGAAGATGATTCATGGGACCCGGCAAAAGAATGGTTTGATAAATATGACCACCCGCTTTGGAAAAAATACGAAAAGTTTGCCGAAGGTGCAGGTCACGGCGGTATGGACTGGTTTGTGTTTAACGCCTTTGTTGAATCAGTAAAGCAAAAACGCCAGACACCTATTGATGTTTATGATTCTGTTACCATGAGTGTGATTACGCCGTTATCAACAAAATCATTAAAAGAAGGTAATGCCAGCATAGCGTTTCCTGATTTTACCCGCGGCAAATGGAAGGAGCGCAAAAATACCTTCGCGCTTGATGACAGCGGCTTTTAATTATAATTATCGTTTATATTTTTTGCATGTTTTGTGTAAAGCCCGGCCAAAAGCCGGGCTTTACTTTTTTAAAACGATCATAGCTGCCCTTGGCTCCGGCACAGCGATAGCTTTTTAGTGTAACTCGTGTTTTTTTATTTAATTGATTATAAGGAGTTTATATGTAAATATTTGAATGTATGTTAACCCTGTTAACCCCCTTGCCGGCCTAAGCCAACGGCTATGAGCAACAGCCGAGTGGTGGCCGATATTGCAGTGGATTAATTTTGTAAATGTTAGTCCAACCAACTCATAATCAAATTCTTCAAGCTTAATCCTCCAAATACGCAGAATCCATAAAATTAACGTTTAAATCATCCGGTTTGCAACCCGCTTAATGCCACAAAAGCTTTCAGGAATCAAGCTTTATCACTGCAAAATACTTTGAATCAAACGTTTGCGTAAGCCTGTTTTCACCCAAAGCAAACGTTTGCGCTGTGTTTGGAGGGGCGATTTTTTGTTTTCGAAACCCTGTATCTCTAATTTCCAATATTCAAAAACAAGGCTAAATCACAACAAAAAACTAACAATTAATTAATACTAACACCACCAACGTATGATTAAAATTTACTCACTCCCCGACAAGGGCTTCAGCAAACACATTTATTTGAGGAGGCAGATCAACGGCCTTTTTAAGTTGATGTGCTGTTGCCTGCTACTATTATTGCCAGTACTTGCCAATGCGCAAACAACCATTAATGGTAGCGTAAAAGATAAAGACGGTCCTGTAATTGGTGCTACCGTTACCCAAAAAGGTGTCAAAAATACCACTACAACCGATGTTGCCGGTAAGTTCAAAATTACATTAAAGGGTAACTCTACAATATTGGTTGTTTCTTACGTAGGGTATAAACCGCAGGAAGTATCTGTGGGTGGCTCAACTGATATCACCATCACTTTGCAGGAAGACCTGAATAAACTGAATGAAGTAGTTGTTGTAGGTTACGGTACTGTTAAAAAAGGTGACCTGACCGGTTCAATCAGCTCAATCAAGAGTGATAACCTGACGCTTGGTGGTACAACCACCAACATTGGACAGGCCATTCAGGGTAAAGCAGCAGGCGTGCAGGTACAACAGGCCAGTTTTGCGCCGGGCTCCGGAATCAATATCACCGTGAGGGGTGGTAACTCTATTAATACCTCAACTTCTCCATTATATGTTGTTGATGGCTTCATCAGCGATAATGGTAACCAGGTTAACCCTAATGACGTGGAGGATATCCAGGTGCTTAAGGACGCTTCGGCAACAGCTATTTATGGTGCGAGAGGCGGTAACGGCGTTGTGTTGATCACCACAAAAAAAGGTAAGAATGGCAAAGTTTCTTTGGATGCCGATATATCAGGCGGTACACAATATCTAAGGTATCAGCCGGACCTGTTAACCGGGCAGCAGTATACCGATATCCAAAATGCAACGGCTCTTGAAGACGGAAAGCCACAACCATATCCTTCAAGCTTCCAGGTGGCTAATACCAACTGGTTAAAGCTTGCAACCCGCAACGCAACAGTTCAAAATCAAAGCATCAGTTTAAGCTCAGGCGATCAGAATTCAAAGATCTATGTTGCCGGTAACCACATCAAACAGGTGGGTGTATTACAACATACGGGTTATGAAAGATATACTGCAAGGATAGGTGCTGAGAAAACCATGAATGAAAACCTGAAGATCAGCGCTAATTTTTACGGGGCCAGTTCAAGCTCAACACTGCAGTCATACTCCGGCGATATAACCGCGCCATTATTTAGTTTATTGACTGCACCACCAAACGTAAAACCATATAATGCCGATGGTACTTATAATTATTACGTTACCCAGGGTACAAAAACCAATGCGTTGTCGGGCTTATTAGAGCCCACAAATAATAGCGGCAATAAATTAGTAAATGCCAACATTGGTTTGGATTACAAAATAATCAATGGCCTAACTTATCATCTTACTGCCGGTACCGAATATACCCAAACTACAGCCGGGCAATATTTGCCAACTACAACAATCGCCGGCGCTAAGCAGGGTGGTGTTGCCAGCGAGCAAACCTCATCAGCTTTCAGGTGGATAGTTGAAAATTACTTTACCTATAAATTTAACATAGCTAAAGATCATGACTTTACTGTTTTATTAGGTACGTCGAATCAAAAGGATGTCACGGAAGGATTGAGCGCGGGTGCTAAAGGTTTTTCTACAGATGCGTTTTTATATTATAACCTAAGTGCCGGATCATTGGTTAATGGTTATGGAAGCAGCAAGGCAGAAGCCATGTTGACATCATATTTTACAAGATTTAATTACGCTTATAAAGATAAATTATTAGCATCCTTTTCTTATCGTGACGACCGTTCGTCAAACTTCGGTTCAAACAAACGTTCAGGCTTTTTCCCCGCAGGAGCAATAGCGTATAAGCTTACCGATGACGATTTTATAAAGGACCTGAATACGTTCTCTAATTTAAAAGCTCGTGTTAGTTACGGTGTTACAGGTAATGACCGTATCCCCGCAAGCCTGTATCTTTCAACTTTTAGCCCTTATGGTGTTGTGCTAAATGAAACCGGCAATTTGCAAACCGGTATCGAGCCTAAAACACTGGCCAATCCCAACCTGAAGTGGGAAAGTACAAGGCAGCTTGATATTGGTTTGGATATGGGTTTTGCCAATGGCCGTATCAATGCAAGTATCGACTACTACAGCAAAAAAACAACTGACTTGCTCATCCAGATTCCTATCGGCCAGCAATGGGGCTTCAGCAATCAATGGATAAATGGTGGCTCCATCCAAAACCGGGGTATTGAGCTTTCGGTAAATACCAACAATTTACAGGGTAAAGATCTATCATGGAATAGCACCGTAACGTTCGCTTATAACAAGCAAAAAGCGTTGGATTTAGGTCCTGGGGTAACCGTGATCAGCACTAATACTGCTAACCCAAGTGGTACCGTTTCGGGCCAGGAATTTACAAGGGTTGTACCAGGCATTGAGTTAGGTGAACTGTATGGCTACGTTTACGAGGGCGTAGTGAAAACCGGCGAAACATACGCCCCGCAGCCAAATTCAAAAGCAGGTGATCCTAAATACAAAGATGTGAACGGCGACGGTAAAATTACCCCGGACGACCGCACTTACCTGGGCAATTCCAACCCACATTATATGGCCGGTTTTGGCAACGATTTTCATTACAAAGGCATTGATCTGGGAATATTTTTCCAGGGAGCGTTTGACTATTACCTGTACAACATGAATGCTATGGTACTCGAATCAACTACAGGTGTAACCGGATTGAACAGGTTTGTTGCAGGTAAAAATGAAAATACATCTATCCCCCGCGAAGGTTATTACCTGAGCACTTATGGTAGCTACGTAAACTCGCGCTTTGTTGAAAATGCTTCTTATGTGCGTTTAAAATCACTTACACTGGCTTACAATTTCCCGTCATCGTTGTTTCAGCACATGAAAATTTTGCAGGGGATAAGGGTTTATGCCGAAGCTCAAAACCTATGGACAATTACCGGCTATAAAGGTACAGACCCGGAAGTTAACGTGCACTCTGGCGCTACTGGCGGCGGTTTAGACTTTAACTCGTTCCCGGCATTCAGAACGATAACATTCGGTATTAAGGCATCTATCCATTAATGAAATTATCCATTTAGGGGATCAACAAAATTTTAGTCAAAATGAAAAAATATAATATTCTACTCTTAGCAGCCGCGGTAGTTACACAGTTTTCGTGTAACAAAACCAACCTCGAGCCTAAAATATACAGCAGCTTAACAAGCCAAAACGCATTTTTAACCAAGTCTGACGCCATTGCAGCGGTTAACTCAGTCTATGCCCGCTTGAAAGGCCCGGCAGTTGGCGATAACTTCGATTATTGGACAGTGAGGCACTTTGCCCTTACCGACTTAACTACCGATGTAGGCCACTGTAGCTACGCCGGCGACCCGGGACAGTTGTCACTGGTGCAATGGAACTCAGCTAACGGTTTGATAGCCGAGGATTACAGGCAGATCTATAAGCTTGTTGCCAATGCAAACAATGCTATTTACAATATAGCCGCGATGAAAAGTATCACAGATGCTCAGAAAAATCAGTTTTTGGCTGAGATGAAATTCTTACGTGCTATAGCTTACTCCGATCTTACAGATGCCTGGGGCCCGGTGATCCTGAATACGGAAAAGGATGTAGCCAATCCCGATTACAAAGCTCAAACCGCGCCGAGCCCGGTTGCGGAGGTGGACGCGTTAATGATCAGCGATCTGCAAAATGCGATCAATGTATTGCCTAAAGATTATACCAAAAGTGATATCTACACAACTAATGATGTTGGTCGCGCCACCAAAGGTGCTGCGATGTTCCTGCTGGCCAGGATCTATCTGCGTGAGCATCAATGGCAAAAAGCCGCTGATTTAACCAAGCAGGTGATGGATCTGGGTATCTACCAGTTATATCCAACCTACGAAGGTTTATTTAAAGAATCAAACACCTGGTGTTCTGAAAATATCTTCTCGGTATTAAGCGATGCTAACGTTAACGGAACAGAGTTATTGAACCACTTCGGTCCGCTAAGCCATCCGGTGTTAACCGACAGGTGGCAGTACTACGCTGTAACCTGGGATTTTTACAACAGCTATGGCGATGAGGATGACCGTAAAAAAATGTTCTTCACCCAATACCAGGGCGTCGACGGCTTAACCCACAAACAAGCCCCTTCGCAGGGCGCTACCGCTCCGGATGGAGTATTGTATATGCCGGATGTTGCAACCATGAAGTATGCCGATCCAAATGGGGCCAACACTTACTATGATGGCCATAGTGTGGATGTTTTACGCTATGCAGATGTGTTATTAAGTCGCGCCGAAGCTTTAAACGAATTGAATGGTCCAACCGCAGAGGCTGTTTCATTAGTAAACCAGGTTAAAGGCCGCTCACATGCCAAATTATTGGTGCAGGCTAATTTGACGCAGGCAACTTTCCGCGATGCATTGTTACAGGAACGCGGCTGGGAGCTATATTATGAAGGCAAAAGAAGGGCCGACCTGAAACGCTTTGGCAAATATGATGTGATCGTGAACGCCTATCTGAAACGTGTTGGCCAAACCAATACCGTACAGTTGCCGCGCGACGAGTATTTCCCATATCCGCTTAACCAGGTTAACATCAACCCCAAGCTGAATAATGCGGGCAGGCAGCAATAAGCATAAAATTCAAATATTAGTAAAGAGTATACAGCCTTCAATGGGGTGTATATTCTTTACTGTTTAACCGGTATTACAAAATTAGTGATGAAAGATTGGTTTAAAGTTTTAGCGAAGGGGCTGTTGGTTTCGATCATCTGCGGTTGCTCGGGTGGCAATCTGATAAAAGAAATTCACATAGGCCTGTATAATAATAACGAGCTAAAAATTAAGCTTGATGTTATGACCAGCAAGCCTGTTGATCTGTACGCCGAATACTGGATAGAAGGTAAGCAGCCGGTAAAGTACAGATCGACCACTACAGGAAATGCTAACTCATATAAGCTTGTGCTTCTGAATATATTGCCCGATACTACTTATTCATACCATGTAGTAACTGTTGACGGCGGTGATACTGTAGTTGGCAAAACCCATACTTTTAAATCGCACCAGTTGCCGCTGTTTTTGCAGGAACAATTCAATGCAAAAGTTGCCGCGAAAGCCACTCTTCCAACACAGTTTAATGACGGCTTGATGCTCATTAACAAGCGTTACGCACCGGGTGTGGCATTTTTGGTTGACGCTAAAGGGCAAATCAGGTGGTACCACATGATTGACAGGCTGGGTTTTAAAGTGATCAATTTTACGAAGGATAAAACCCTGCTTTCTATTTTAGGCCGAAATGATGAACCTACCAGCTACGGCAGTGAGATCTTGGAAATTAATATGTTAGGCGATACTTTACTGCACCTTACCAAAGGGCAGGGCGATTTCAAGCAAACCATTCATCACGAAATATTGAAGAACGATAAGGGCCAGTTGGTAACCATTTTTGTGGATAAGAAAATTATGGATCTAACATCTGTAGGGGGAAGTAAACAGGATACTGTTAACGGCGATGGCATTATGGTGATGGATAAAACAGGTAAACAGCTTTATAAGTGGAGTGTGTTTGATGTAATGGATCCGCTGAAAGATCCCCAAATCCTGAAAACAAAAAAAGACTGGATGCATGCCAACAGTTTAAATTATGATGTTGATGGCAACTACCTGATGTCATTTTATAACAACGGGCAAATCTGGAAGATTGACGCCCATAATGGTAAAGTGATTTACAAATTTGGCAAGGGTGGCACCATTGCTATGCCTGTCGACTGCAACTTTACCCAGGCCCACGCAGCCCACATTAATAAGCAGGGAAACCTCTTGTTTTTTGATAACGGGGTGGAAAAACACCAGTCGGGCGTGTATGCAATGAAAGTTGATGAAAAAAATCAAACCTCAACTATTGCTATGCACATCAAACTACCAAAAGAAATTTTTAACGGAAGGATGGGCAGTGCCTATATGATCAATGATACAACCACATTGGTATGCTGCTCCAAAAGACACATTGTAGTATTGGCAAATAATAAAGGCGTTTTACAATGGACAATGGAGACATCAGTACCAACCTATCGCGCCGGGTTTATAAAATACGAACAGCTTGATCCTTTTTTAAAACCGTAGATCATTAAAAATGAAAAAGAAATATCAATATATAGCTTTGCTGATGTTGTTAGTCGCTTTGGCGGGCATTGCCCAGTTAGTTTCTTGTAGCGGGAGCAAGGCCGAAGAGGCAAATAAAGCTGATTCAGCGGCTGTGAATAACCTGGTTTCCGTAGATACAACCAAAATGCCGGGCGGTAAATATGGTGCGGCCGTACGGTACGGAAGGGAGTTGATGTTGCATACCGCATACTATATTGGCCCCAAAGGTATTAACGGACACTATACCGGCAATAAAATGAATTGTACCAACTGTCATCGAGATGCCGGTACAAGGCCATATGCTTTTAACCTGATAAGATCGTTTCGTGATTATCCGCAGTACAGGGCAAGAGAGGGAAGGATTTTGTCTTTGGCCGAGCGCATCAACAATTGTGTAATGCGCCCTAATTTAGGCAAACCTTTACCTTTGAATGGAAGGGAGATGATCTCGATTATGGCTTACCTGAAGTTTTTGAGTGATTCATCAAACGTTTCTAAAACCACCAAAGGGTTAAAAAACATGGAGGTTGAACTGCCGGATGTTGCGGCATCATCAGACAGGGGCGAGGTTTTATACGCTCAAAACTGCGAGCGTTGCCATGCGAAAAACGGCGAAGGCAAAATGCGTTTTGATAATGTAACCTATGAATATCCGCCTGTATGGGGATTGTTGGCGTACCGTCCGGGTTCAAGCATGCACCGTGTGGTTAAATTAGCGCAATGGTTAAAGGGTAACATGCCTTACGATAAAACAGCTGAAGGTAAACCTTTCCTGACCGATGCCGAGGCGCTTGATATTGCCGCTTTTGTAAATGACGATAAAAAACATAAACGCCCGTTACCTAAAACTACCAAAGAGGTTGATTATCCGCATTATGAAGAAAAAGCAATTGATTATGATAAAGGGCCTTTTAAAGATCCTTTTTCTGAACAACAGCATAAATATGGGCCTTTTAAACCTATTATTGATTATTGGGAAGGCCAGGGGATTACACCTGCTATATAATCAGTAATAAATAACAAATGCCGTTGCTCGGCTCCAGCCGAGTGACCGCTATCTCCAGGCCTCTGGCCTGCTTAACACTGCGGCCGGAGGCCGTGAAATAGTTGCCACTCGGCTGGAGCCGAGCGGCGGCGGTTTTAGGAATTATAATTCCTGAAACAACATTATAAAAAGACTGACTAAATTTATTTCATGAAAAAACAATTTTTAGCTTTCACTTTCCTTTTATCCGGCTTTGCTGCTTCGGCGCAAAAAGTACCTTATACCAATTGCGATAAATGCTGGCTGGCCGATTCATTGGGTAACCACCGTGTGGTGTTAACCTTTAATGGTACAGGTAAAGTGGCTAAAGCAGTGATCAACTGGCGGCGCAGGGATAATGAGTCCGAAAATAAGCGGATTATCATTCAGGATGCTAAAACCAAACAAAAAATAACCAATGTAAAAGTTGGTTCCGTAAACCGTGAAAGCGGCGAACTGTATTTTGAGCCAACATCGGGTAAGGGTACTTACTTTGTGTATTACATGCCTTATAAAAATGAAGGCCGTTCCAATTATCCAAAGGGTGTTTATCTCAAACCCGAAAATACAGCTACTACAGAGTGGCTTAGTACCGTAAATGGTAAGCAAGCGCCTTTAGCTGCGGTAAAAGAATATCAGTCTATCGATGCTTTTAATAGTTTTTACCCTATGGAGGTGATCGCTACTAAAGCTGAAACGGATGCTTTGATTAGTAAACATAAAACAGAAGCATTTATGGTTTTTCCGGAAGATAGGATGAACTCCATCCGCATGGCTAAAGATCTGCCTCAACGGTGGATAGAATTTGGTCCGCGGAGCACATACACCGGCGAGGCTGCCCGTGGCGAAAACTTTGCATTTCAGTTGGGTATTTACGCGCTACAGAATATAAAAAACATACAGGTAACATTCAGCGACTTGAGATCTGCAACGGGTAAGGCTATACCAGCTTCGGCGTTATTTTGTATTAACACCGGTGGCACCACCTACGATGGCAGGCCACTCAGCCAAGTAGTAGATATTGCCAAGGGGGAGATCCAGGCCTTATGGTGCGGGGTAGATGTACCTTCAGCCATATTACCTTCAGTTTATACCGGCAAAGCTACCATCAGCATCAACGGGAAACCCGCAAAAACAATTGCTTTATCTGTTAAAGTAAACAGCAAAATATCAAAAGATGGCGGTGTGAGCGAACCTTATAAAATGACCCGCCTGGGCTGGTTAAACTCAACCATGGCACAACAAAATACGGTCATTGCGCCATATACACCGCTTGAAATAAGCGGCAATACTATTAGCCTGCTTGGCCGTAAAGTGGAGGTGAATAAAGATGGTTTCCCAAAACAGATCCAGACTTACTTTACCCCGGAAATGACGGAGTACGCGGCAACACCTAATAACCTGCTTACCGAGGGCATCCACTTTCATTTTATTGATGCCGCCGGTAAAAAGATAAACCTGAAAAGCCAGGGTGTGCAATTCACCAAAAAAGAGGCAGGCACAGTGCAGTGGACGGCAGTAAGCGCTAATGATAGTTTACAGATGGATGTAACCGCCTCGCTGGAGTTTGACGGCTTTATGGCTTATACCGTGAAAGTAAAAGCCCTACAGGATGTTAGCCTGAAAGATATTACCATGCACATCCCTTTTAAAAAAGATTTTGCCAAATATATGATAGGCCTTGGTCAAAAAGGGGGCTATCGCCCTGAAAACTTTGAATGGAAATGGGACGTTGCCCATAAAAACCAGGATGGCGCCTGGATAGGTAATGTGAACGGCGGTTTGCAATATTCATTGAGGGATGAAAAATATGTTCGTCCGCTGAATACCAATTTTTATCTGCAAAAGCCATTGTTACTGCCAACTTCATGGGGTAATGATAACAAAGGTGGTATTAAAGTAGCGTTTGATGGTAAAGCAGTATTGGCCAACAACTACAGCGGTGAGCGCGACCTGAAAAAAGGCGATGAACTGTACTACAACTTTACCCTGCTGGTAACGCCTTTCCATACCATTAATACCGATTTTCAGTGGGCAACAAGGTTTTATCACTCGTACAAACCTATTGATACCATAAAAAGCGCAGGCGCAACACTTATCAATATTCATCATGCAACAGCAATAAACCCAACTATTAACTACCCGTTCATAGCATGGCAAAAAATGAAGGCTTATGATGATTCGGCACATGCTGCGGGGTTAAAGGTGAAGATCTATAATACCATCCGCGAGCTATCCAACCATGCGTACGAAACTTTTGCGCTACGCAGTTTGGGCCATGAGATCTATTCGCCGGGTAAGGGTGGAGGCTTCAGCTGGTTACAGGAGCATGTGGGCGATGATTATATAGCCGCATGGTTTGTACCTGAAATTAAAGACGCCGCCATTATCAACAGTGGCATGAACCGCTGGCACAATTACTACGTGGAAGGCATGAACTGGTTAACCCAAAACGTTGGTATCGACGGTATTTACCTGGATGATGTGGCTTTTGACCGTGTTACCATGAAACGCATTAAACGTGTATTGACTAAAAATGGTCATCCAGGTATTATAGATCTGCACTCGGCTAATCAATACAATAAAAGCGATGGTTTTAACAACAGCGCTAACCTGTATATGGAGCATTTTCCTTACCTCAACCGTTTATGGTTTGGTGAGTATTTCGATTATGAAAAAAATGATCCCGATTTTTTCCTGACTGAAGTGAGTGGGATCCCTTTTGGTTTGATGGGCGAGATGTTGCAGGGTGGTGGTAACAAATGGCGTGGCATGGTTTACGGCATGACTAACCGTATGCCATGGAGCGACGGCGCCGATCCGCGGCCGATCTGGAAAGCCTGGGATAATTTTGGTATGAAAGGCACAAAAATGATTGGTTACTGGGTTGATGATAATCCGGTGAAAACAGATAAAGCCAAAATTATAGCAACCGTTTACAAAAAGGATGGTGCCGCCATGGTGGCCGTTGCCAGTTGGGAAGATGCCGATACTGATTTTCAGTTAAATATCGACTGGAAAAAATTAGGCATTGACCCGGCAAAAGCAACTATTACTGCTCCGGAAATTAAAAGCTATCAGCCGGGCAAAACATTTGGCCTGAACGACAGGATCCCGGTTGAAAAAGGTAAAGGCTGGTTACTGATCATTAAATAACAGGGTAATGAATAAAAATGGTTTATCGCCGGATGCCTTGCATGGTAGATTATTGATTTAAACCCGCCGGTCTGCCCCTGCGGTTTAGATTGTTGGCTTATTATGTTAGTTTGTAGTTTGAGGTATGTATCAAAAGCATACATACTACCCGTGTTTTTATAACAACCGTAAACCCTTGAAACTGAACGGCAACAAGCTCTTTGAACTACTTTAGTTATAAATTGGATTGAAATAAAATGAAAATATTTTAATTGAATCGGTAAATTGTTGGTACTTTCATAAAAAAACAACCAAAATATTGAATTACTACCAATGAATACACAACATCCATGGCATGAAGTTTCAACCGGGCCTAAAATCCCCTATATTGTAAACGCCGTTATTGAAATTCCTAAGGGTTCGAAAGCTAAATATGAGATTGATAAAGAATCCGGGCTTTTAAAGTTAGACCGTGTTCTTTTTTCGTCAGTAATGTATCCGGCCAATTATGGATTTATCCCACAAACCTATTGTGATGATCAGGATCCGCTTGATATTTTAGTTTTATGTTCGGTTGATGTTTTTCCGCTGTCTGTCATCGAAGCTAAGGTGATAGGGGTGATGCATATGGTTGACAATGGCGAACAGGATGACAAAATCATTGCTGTTGCCAATAATGATATGTCAGTAAACTACATAAATGATTTAAGCGAACTGCCGCCACATACAATTAAAGAGATTGAGTGTTTCTTTAAAGATTATAAAGTATTGGAAGGTAAAAATGTAACGGTTGAGCGCTGGATGGGCGTAAGTTATGGGCATCGAGTTATTGAAGATAGCATGGTATTGTATGATGTTAATTTTAAACCTGTCCAAAACAAAGTAGCCGGTTAAAATATTAAGGTCTAACAAAAAATGTTTAACTCTGCTTCTTTTTAATTGAGCTGCGGCGTTAAACATTTTTTATTTTCACTTCGTCCCGGCGGGGAGCGCAGCGCAGATAATCTTTAGGAGTTAGTACCGTCGGTTTCCTTCAGGATTTGCCTGCTCCGTTTATGCCTCGTTAATTTGGGTTTAAAATTGCAGCAGGCTAAATAATCCCTTCGCAGGATGCATATTTGCATTCGCATATTGCTAATGATGTTTTATGAAAATACTGCACATTATACCTGCTTATAAACCCGCTTACGGCTACGGAGGTCCAACTGAATCTGTATCGCGGTTATGCGAGGGATTAGCAGCTAATGGGCATGTTGTTGACGTTTATACCACTACAGCCAACGGTAAGACCGAACTGGATGTAATCCCGGGTACGATGACGAATGTGGAAGGCGTTAATGTAATTTATTTTAAACGGATCACCGGTGATCATACGCACGTTAGTCCGGCATTATGGCGCAGGCTTATTAAAACCGCCAGCCATTATGATGTGATCCACATCCATTCGTGGTGGAGCATTTTAAGCGTAATAGCTGCACGGATCGCCTTATTCAGTAAAACCAAAGTGATTTTGGCGCCCCGCGGCATGCTAAGCGGGTACGTATTTGAACGCGGAAACAGCAGCTACAAAAAATTGATCCATAAATTAGGTGGCCGTAAAATTTTAAAGAAATGCGTGTTGCACGCTACCGCCCAGTCTGAATATATGGAATGCAGGAGGTTGATTCCGGGCTGGCAGGGCTTTGTATTACCCAATATTTTATCATTACCTGATATCGAAATAAAGGAACCCCGCAATGAGTGCTTCACGATTATTTTTATGTCGCGCATTCATCATAAAAAAGGACTTGAAAAACTGTTTACTGCTATAAGCAAGCTCTCTTTTAATCTGAAGCTTGTCATTGCCGGCGATGGAGATGAAGCATACGTACAGCAATTGAAACAACTTGCGGATGAGTTAAATATAGCTTCAAAAATTGACTGGATAGGCTGGGTGAACCGGGATGAGAAATTTGAACGGCTTAACCAGTCTGATCTGTGTGTCCTCACCTCCTTTAATGAAAACTTCGCGAATGTGGTGGTTGAATCATTGCACATGGGTACTGCAGTTTTAGTTTCCGAAAATGTTGGTCTTTCCGATTTTGTTGGTGAAAATAACCTGGGCTGGGTTTGTACATTAGATACCGTCGACATTGTTGAAAAGTTGAACGAAGCTCACCTTGGAAAGCAAAAATTAGATCACATCCGCAAGCATGGCCGCGAACTTATCAGAACGACGTTTCATGAGCAGGTGCTGATAACAAAGTACTACGAAGAGTATTTAAAATAGTCCCTCTTTTCTTTCGGTCAGTTTGCTATCCCGGATGGCTGCCTTCCTTTAAAGCTAAGCCCGAAATGTGCGTTGGAACTGAGGTAGGTACGATTAAAGGGCCAGACTATTGCCGGCCCTGCTGATACTTATAATGTAAATTTTTTAGCGTTTCTATAGTCGCCTCATCTGTCGAGATCCCATAGCCCGTTACCAGTGTGCCTTTAATACCTTCCGCTGAAGCAAGGGCGTAAACAATAGCCTCATCGGCGGGGTCGGAGGGGCCTTCGTAGCGGTACAGGTCCACTATTTCAAATTCTTTTACCGGGAAATTTTCCGCGCCTGCTTTGAGGTGATCACCTTCCAGGCTAAATTCATGGGTATAGCCCTGTTCTTTTAATTTGGTTATCGCTTCGGTTACCGTTGCGTAATGAAATTTTTGTTCTTCCATGAGATAGGTGTTTGTTATCAATAGCTAATATACAATTAAAGTACGCTGCCTGTTTCAGTAATTTCTGCCGAAAATGTTTCGGGCTGTACCAATACAAAGCGCACCAAACTAAACTCCTGCTTAATACAATCCCGGATCCGGCCGATAGCTTCGTTGATTTGTTGGGTATCCAAGTCTTCTTTAAAAGCTACTATCAGCATCAAAATAATTTCATCGGGCGATTGATAGGTTGACAACATGTGCATCACCTTTAAAACGGCATTATCCTGTTCAACGAGGGTGCTTATCTTCGTACGCGATTCAGACGAAATACCTTCGCCCATAAGCAAACTCCTGCTCTCCCGGGCTAATATGGCCGAAACACCAACCAATATCAATCCAACCAATAATGATGCTATACCGTCAAGCACGGGGATGTGATAACGATGGTTCAGGAACATGCAAATGCCAACAATAAAAAGCCCTGCAACGGCTGCGCTATCCTCAAACATCACTAAAAAGGTTGATGGGTCTTTGCTTTTAACTACGGCATCCCACCAGGTTTGATCGCCCCTTATGGCATTAAATTCTTTCAGGGCGATGATGAGCGACGAGCCTTCAAATATGACGGATAATCCCAAAACGATATAACTCATCGTAGGATCGCCAAGGGGTTCGGGTTGGCGGATATGTAATATACCCTGGTAAATAGATAGCCCTCCGCCCAGGCCAAATATCATGATAGATACAATGAACGACCAAAAGTATAGCTCCTTACCGTAGCCAAAAGGATGGGTTTTATCGGGCTCTTTGCGGGCCCTGTGCAGACCAAGCAACAGCAGCAATTCGTTAGCGGTATCCACTACCGAGTGGATACCCTCGGAGATCATAGACCCGCTTCGGCCTATAACGCCCGCTATAAATTTGGTTATTGCTATGAGCAGGTTGGCAATTAGTGCGCTATATATCGATTTTTTTGATGAGGTCATATTCCTTAATGCGCTATTACCTCGGCATCGCCAAGTTTTTTAACATACAATTCATCAACCAAAATCACAATAATGGCCACAATAGGAACTGCCAATATGATACCCAGTACCCCCGAAAGCGTTCCCATAACCACCTGGCTGATGATGGTAAGCGCGGGAGGAAGGTTGATCATACGGTTTTGTACTATAGGCACTACGATATTGCTCACTACGGTTTGCGATACAACATAAATGAGCGCCACTATAATAGCGGTATTTGTGCCAATGGTAAGTGCAAGTAATACACCCGGTATCATGGCTATAACCGAGCCCAGGTTAGGGATGATCTTTAACATGCCCGCAAATAAAGCTAATATCAATGCCGCCGGAATTCCCATAATGCTTAAGCCTGTGGTAAGCAGCAAGCCCAATAATACCATAGAGAGCAGCATCCCTTTAAGCCAGCCTTTTAATGAAAGACTGATCCTGTCCATAATATCTTGTCCCAAAGGTTTTTTTTGATCTGATAGCAGCATTAATATGCCATTTTTATAAACATCGGGATTGGTAGTAAAAAAAATACTCAGGAACAGTATGATATAAATATCACCCAGCACGCCAAAGCTGGTGCTGAAAAAGTGCTGTACCGTAACCACAACTTTATCGGGATCATTATCGCCCGAAAAATAATCAAGTATTTGCTGCCCCGTTGGGTTTGAAGCCAGCTTAGCCTTAAAATTATTAACCGTATGCGGAAGCGTATCTTTAAGTAAAGTTATCTGGTGCTGTATGGTTGTGCCCATTAAATAAAACAAGCCTGCTACAATTAAAAATGAACCAACTACAGATATGATCATTGCATACCGCCTCGGCATTTTAGTGTTACGCTCTATCAGGTCGCCAAGGCCATGAAAATAAGTCGCGATCAGTGCGCCTGAAAGTACCATGAGCAGTACGTTAAAAGCCACCCGGGCTATCAGTATCACTACAACCAATAAGGCAACAATAGCAACAGTGTGCCATACTTTTTCGATATAAGTAAGCTCTTTTTCTTTTTTTGGGGTCATATAGCAGGTATTTGTTCCATTAACACATTCATGTACTCTAAATGTTTTGATTGAATTAAGTTAACAAGATATTACGAAAGAGATTTAGATCGATTGCTTTTAAACTTTTTAAAATGTTTTAGAAAGGAAGTGTAACAATTTAAATAAGTTTTTATGAAATTATTCCATCAAAAGATTTTTAACGATATTTAGGTTATAACCGAACCAAAAACCATAGCCCTCCAGTTGATGAAGAAAAACTACTATATCGTAACGCTGATCATGCTTACGTTTTTTGTTATTTCGTTTTTAACCAATATTATCGGGCCGTTATCTCCCGAGTTTATTAAGGATTTCAAGTTGAGCGATGTAATGGCAGGAGTATTGCCCTTTGCATTTTTTATTGCCTATGGTGTTATGTCAATTCCGTCGAGCATGCTGGTTCAAAAGTATAATGAGAAAACCATTATGGTTGCTGCTTTTGTGGTGGCGTTCTTTGGCTCTTTACTATTGGCTGTTTATCCTAATTATCTTACTGCCATTATATCCTTGTTTTTAATTGGCTGCGGTATGGCTATGCTGCAGGTGGTGATTAATCCGCTGCTCCGCACATCAGGCGGGGAGGAAAATTACGCTTTTACCTCAGTATTGGCACAGCTCATATTTGGCGGGGCATCCTTTGTTAGTCCGCTGGTTTATTCATACATGGTTAAAAACATGGGGAGCAACAAGGGTGGTATTTTCCCTTTGCTTGAGGCGCACGTACCCACAGCCATGCCCTGGATCTCGTTGTACTGGCTGTTTGCGGTTATTTGTTTAGGTATGTTGGTGATCATGCTGATATCTAAATTTCCGAAGGTTGAACTGGCCAGCGATGAAAAAGCCGGGCCATGGAAAACCCACGTCGACCTTTTTAAAAAGCCCGTTGTTATAGCTTACTTTATAGCTTTGTTTTGTTATGTGGGCAGCGAGCAGGGCGTATCTTACTGGATGTCGCAATTTTTACTCGTTTACCACAAGTTTGATTCGCAAACCACGGGTGCCAGCGCGGTAGCCTATTTCTGGGGATTGATGACCGCCGGCGGCATTTTAGGCTTGTTTTTACTTAAATTGATGGATAGCCGCAAGCTGCTGGTGATCTTTACCATTTTGGCACTCATTTTCCTCACGCTTGGTTTGTTCGGCAGCGCTCAAACATCATTGTACTCATTTTCAATAGTTGGCTTCTTCATGTCGGTAATGTATCCCATTATATTCTCGCTGGCGTTGAGTTCGATAGCTGAAGATCACGGTTCATTTGCCGGGATCCTGGTTACAGGGATTATTGGCGGCGCGGTGGTTCAGCTCCTGATAGGCGGTTTGGGCAGCCTGTTTGGGTTAAGGCAGGGGATGTTTTTCCTGTACATTACATTCGGCTACATGCTTAGTATCGGCTTTTGGGCTAAGCCGCTGGTTACCAACAAAACTATTTTTGATAATAAAGCATAATAAATAAATGAGCAATATAAAAGTTATAGGCATTGATCTGGGAGCTACTAATATCCGAGGAGCGGTGGTTAATAATAACACCATCGGTAATATCATATCTCAACGGATAAAAAGCGACGGCAGTGTAGAAGATGTGCTGAACGATATTTATGCCGTTGTTGATGCCCTGCTGCAAAACGATAAGGCCAGCGCCATTGGTATAGGTGTGCCCAGCGTGGTTGATGTAGCCGAAGGTATTGTTTATGATGTGCAATATATTCCCTCATGGAAGGAAGTGCACCTGAAAAAACTGATGCAGGAGCGATACGACATCCTGGTATATGTAAATAATGACGCCAATTGTTTTGCCGTAGGCGAGTTATATTTTGGAAAGGGAAAAGATACTAACAGCATGGTTGGCGTGACCCTGGGCACCGGGCTTGGTACCGGCATTATCACCAATGGCAAACTGTATGCAGGCCACAATTGCGGTGCCGGGGAGATAGGTCTTTTTCCCTATATCGATAACATCCTGGAGTACTATTGCAGCGGCTCATTTTTTAGTAATGTGTACGGATTGGATGGCGTACAGGTATTTAAAGATGCTCAGGCCGGCAAAGAGAGGGCATTGGAGCTGTATGCCGAATTAGGAAACCATGTGGGGAATGCAGTAAAAATGATCATGTACGCCTATGATCCCGAGCTGATTATTTTAGGCGGATCGGTAAGCCAGGCCTTTGAATATTTTAAAGATACCATGTGGAAACAGGTGAAAACCTTTGCCTACTCAAAAACGCTTGAACGTATAAAAATCGAGATCTCGGAACTGCAAAACAGCGGTATCATAGGTGCGGCCGCTTTGTATTACGATAATCAGAAGTAAAGTTAATCTATCATGAAAAAAATATTATTAATGTCGATAATAGTCCTGCTCAGTACAAGGGTATTTACGCAGGAGCGGCAGGAGAATTTTAACTTACTGTTGAAGGACGACTGGCAGATGCAATCGGTAGTTACAGTGCCCGCCGCCGCTACGGAGATTTCGAAAGAAAAATTTGATACCCAAGGCTGGTATAAAGTAAGCGTGCCATCAACCATTTTAGCGGGCTTACTGGCCAATCATGTATATAATTTCGATCCGTTTATGGGCAGGAACCTTGAAAAACTGGCGGATCCTAAATTGGATAAACCATGGTGGTTCAGGAAGGAGTTTACCCTGCCGGCTACCGAAAATGGCAAAAACGTGATCCTTCGTTTACATGGCATTAACTATAAAGCCAACGTTTGGTTCAACGGGGTTAAAATAGCCGATTCAACAAAAGTGAAGGGCCCATATCGCATCATTGATCTTGACCTCACCAAAAATATCAACTATAGCGGCACCAACACTTTAGCTATTGAAGTGCTTAGGCCTTTTACCCCAAACAAACGTGATGGCGACCTTGCCATTGATTATGCCGACTGGATTCCCTATCCGCAGGATTATAATGGTGGTATCATTAATAACGTTGAAGTGAGAACTTACAATAAAGTAGGCGTGAAGTTTCCATTGGTTACAACAGATTTCGATCTGCCATCGTTAACTATCGCTCATTTAACGGTAAACGCCCAGGTGACCAACTATACCAATAAACCCCAGGACGCGGTGATCAAAGGCCGGATCAATGAAAATATATCCTTCGAAAAAAAAGTACACCTGCTGGCTAACGAGTCGAAGAATGTAAACTTTTCACCTTCGGAGTTTAAGCAGTTTAATATCAAAGATCCGTCCATCTGGTGGCCCTGGCAATATGGTAAGCCAAACCTCAACCGCATTGAAGTATCGGCTGTGGTTAATAAAAAGCTGAGCAACTCGGTGAGCGAGAACTTTGGGATCAGGCAGTTTACATCCAGGATTATTGACAATAACCAGTCGCGGGAGTTTATTGTGAATGGCAAGCCTATTATGTTAAGGGGGGCGGCCTGGTCGCCTGATATTTTCCAGCGTCGTTCGCCCGAAAGGCAGGAGCAGGAGATCCGCCTGGTACGCGATATGAACATGAACATTGTACGCTCTGAAGGTAAAATGGAAGACGATAATTTTTACGATCTGTGCGATAAATACGGCCTGATGGTGATGAACGGCTGGATGTGCTGCGGCACCTGGCAACATCCCGAAAAATGGGATGCGGCCGAACGAAAAGTTGCCATGGCGTCAGATAGTAGTGTGATGTACTGGCTGCGCAACAAGGCCAGCTTGTTTGTATGGCTCAATGGCAGCGATATGCCACCGACAGATACCTCGGTTGAGCGCGATTACCTGAAGATTGAAAAGCAGTTAAAATGGCCTAACCCTTTATTAGCAACCGCTAATGAAAGTAAATCAAAAGTATCGGGCTATAGCGGTGTAAAAATGGCCGGCCCGTATGAGTGGGTGCCGCCTGTTTATTGGGAAACCGATGCCGCCAAAAAGTATGGCGGTACTTACAGTTTTGCTACCGAGATTTCGCCCGGCCCGTCAATCCCGCCGTATGAAAGCCTGGTGAAATTTATCCCTAAAGATTCGCTGAACGTAACCTCGGCCGCCTGGAACTATCATTGCGGTACAGGCTCATTTGGCACCACAAAGGTATTCACCAAAGCGCTTTACGGTCGTTACGGCGAAACTGTATCCATCAAAAACTATGTAGCCAAAGCACAGGCCCAAAACTATGAGGCCCACCGCGCCATGATGGAAGCTTACGGATTAAATAAATATCAAACGGCCACGGGTGTAGTTCAATGGATGCTAAGCAATCCGTGGCCAGGTATTATCTGGCATACATATGATTATTACTTGTATCCTGCGGGCACTTATTTTGGTATGAAAAAGGCGATGGAACCACTGCATGTGCTGTATTCTTACAAAACAAATGAGGTAGCAATTATCAACTCCTTTTTAAAAAGCTTTACTGGTTTAAAAGTTAAGGCTGATGTTTATAACCTCGATGGATCAAATAAATTCAGCAAAACCGCAACTGCCGATATAGGTGCCGATGCATCAAAAAGATTATTCGCCCTGCCCGCCATTACCGGTTTAACGGATACTTACCTGTTGCGCCTTGAATTAAACGATAAAAGCGGTGAAACTAAAAGCATCAACTGGTATTGGCTCTCCAAAAAAAGCGATGAGCTCAACTGGAAAAAATCAAACTGGTTTACTACGCCGCAATCGGCCTACGCGGATTATTCGGCCCTGCAATCTTTATCTAAAACTAAATTGGTGGTTAATCAAACCGGTAAAGCTGAAGGGGACAGTACCTCGCATATGGTAACTATCAAAAATACAGGCAGTGCAGTCGCATTTTTTGTACATCTGCGCGCTTTGAAAGGGCAAGGTGGTGACGATATTTTACCGGTGATCTTCAGCGATAACTATATCTCACTGGCACCGGGCGAAAGCAGGGTAATCAAGTGCACCTATAGCACTAAAAATGCCGATGGTACAACGCCCTATTTCCTAACTTCGGCCTGGAACCTGGATATAGCTGCGAGCAGTGGCGATTGTGGGTTTGAAGATGGGCTGCCGAAGAAGTAAGTTTATCCTGGAAATAAGCTGATCATGGCCAGTTTTCTTAAGTTAAAATATCTGGTAAAATTATCCCCAGTGGATAAATACAGGCATTTTTCGGGCTAATTTCCGGTGATTGGTGAAATAAATAAACCGCTGTTTATTATATTCGGCAAAACCCAAGCAGATAATGAAATTACTATCTAATTTAACCCTGTCATTTTGCCTGTTTTTTTGTGCCGGCGTTTGGGCCCAGCAACCTGTTAATATGCAATATTCGGTGTCGATGGAAAAGGCGGCCGACCATTTGTATCATGTTGAGTTGACCAATAAAACCCACCTCAAAACGCTCGATTTTAAGATGTGCGTTTGGACACCGGGATATTACCAGCTAATCAATTTTGCCGGAGCCGTACAAAATTTTACTGTTGCCGATGCAAAAGGCAATTCGCTTAAATTTGATAAGCCTACTAAGGATACCTGGAAGGTTATTAACCCCTCAGCCGGAGATGTAAAGATCTCGTACGATGTTAAAGCCGTTGTGCCGTTTGTGGGCAACGTTTACCTTGACGAAACAAGAGGCTACATTACCCCCGGAGGCCTGTTCATGTACCTCGACCAGGAATTACGCCATCCAGTCACCATCCAAATGAAGCCTTACAGCAAATGGAGCGATCTGGTAGCAACCGGGCTGGATACCCTGAAGGGACAATACCATGTTTACAAAGCAGCCGATTTTGATGTGCTTTATGACAGCCCATTTTTAATGGGCGAACTGGAAGTTTTGCCGCCTTTCAGCGTGCAGAATAAACCACACAACTTTATCGGTTATAAGTTGCCTGCTTTTGACAGGCAGGCGTTTATGGACGACCTGAAAAAGATAGTAGTGACCGGCAGCAACATCATAGGCGAAATTCCTTATACGCATTATACCTTTTTATCCATTGGCGCGGGTGGGGGCGGTATTGAGCATTTAAACTCAACCTCGTTAAGCTTTAGTGGTGGCGAAGGGTTTAATACGCCAGAAGCCCGTAAAAAGCTGTACAACTTTATAGCGCATGAGTATTTTCATCACTATAATGTTAAACGCATCAGACCGGTGGAGCTTGGGCCGTTTGATTATTCGAAAGAGAACCATACCAATATGCTTTGGGTATCAGAGGGCTTCACCGTTTATTATGAATACATGATAACCAGGCATGCCGGTTTAATGAGTAATGAAGATATGTTTGGCGATTTTCAGAATAACCTGCGTAACTACGAAAATGAGCCGGGGCATTTGTATCAATCGGCAACACAAGCCAGTTACAACACCTGGGACGACGGGCCTAACGGCAGGCAGGGCGACGATTTTAATAAAACCATTTCATACTACGATAAAGGGCCGATTTTGGGTTTGATGCTTGATTTCAGCATCCGCCATGCAACACAAAATAAAAAAACGCTTGATGATGTAATGCGCCTGCTTTATTATAAGTATTACAAAAAGCTGAACCGTGGTTTTACAGAACGGGAATTCAGGAACGAATGTGAGAAAATGGCAGGCATACCTTTAACCGAGGTATTTGAATATGCGTCGACCGTTAAACCGCCTGATTATCCAAAATATTTCGCTTACGGAGGACTAGCTGTTGATACTGCTACTAAAGTGGTATCGGAATCATGGGCTGGCCTTAACGTGCGGCAGCAGGGTGACACCCTCCGGATCAATACTGTTGCTTATAAATCGCCGGCCTGGGATAAAGGCATCAGGGGACGTACGGTAATACTTACAGTTGATGGCATACCTGCTACAAAAGATATACTTTTTAAAGCTTTCGAAACCAAAAATACCGGCGACACCTTAACATTGGGTTTGTTAAAAAACGGCGAAAAGAAAGACATAACGATTGTTTTGGGTAGGCTAAAGGAAAAGACATTTAAAATAACGCCATTGCCGAACCCGGACAAGTTGCAGGCCGAGATCTTTAAAAGCTGGACAGAAGGGAAGTAATAGGTTTAGTGAGTGGTTGATTGGGTTGATCAGGTGAATGGTTGATTAAGAAATAACGTTTGTTATAATGTAAGGCACTTCGTAAAATTACGTGCAATTCAACGCTTATGAAAGTCATTGAAAAAGCTGAGCGATTGGCAAGGTTAGGGGTTGATCCAGTAGTGTTAAACCATTACCGTGAACCCCATCGTTTTTATCATACCCTCGAACATATAGACGATTTATGGCAGCAATTAGAAAGTAAGGGTTATGGTGACAATGATGTATTATTGCTGGCTACAATTTTCCATGATATCATTTACGATCCGAGATCAGGCACAAATGAAGAAGATTCGGCGCAATATTTTAACGAAGTGTTTTCCGGGGATGGAGCGCTTAAGTCCCTGGTAACGGATATCATCCTTGATACCAAACATCACAAGCCGGGCTCGGCATTGTCAGAGATTTTCAGTGCAGCCGATCTTAATATCTTAAAACAGCCATTTGATAAACTGCTGATTTATGAGCAACAGATTTTTAAAGAGTTTCAGTTTGTCGATCATAAGATTTACCGTGAGAAGCGGGTGGATATTTTAAAGAGTCTGCGACAAAGCATTGATAATCCGGCCTTGGATTATTTAATAGCCTATGTAGAAAACTTTAAACCCCGTATAGCAGTATATCCGGGGAGCTTTAACCCATTCCACAAAGGACATTATAATATACTCCAAAAGGCCGAGCGGATTTTTGATAAGGTGATTATAGCCCGTGGTGTTAATCCGGGTAAAGATAAAGCCACATACGAATTGCCGGAAATATTAAGATACAGGCAAACTGAAACCTATGAAGGGTTACTCACCGAATTTGTAGATGGTTTGGGGTATAACGTTACTATTATCCGGGGATTACGAAATGGATCGGATTTACAGTACGAACTAAACCAATATCGATACCTGCAGGAATTAGGTGGCAAGAATATTAGTGTAACGGCAATTTTTTGCGATATGGAATTTGAACACATCTCAAGTACCGGGATCAGGCAATTGGAGAAGTATGGTAAGGCTGAAGATTATTTGATGTGAGAGTTGGTAAGCGATTGATTTTTAACAGTGAGTGGTTGATAGGGTTGGACTAAGTGAGTGATTGGGTTTAATCTTCAATAAACCGCGTTAGTGATAGGAGCGGATCCCACGCGTAAGGACTGCAGCCGTATGAGCGCGGGCCGAAGGTAACGCCATAATTGATTTCGGAGTTGGGATTTTTGATTTCGGATTTACTTGTGTCTGAACCGGAATTCAACAATTTGAAGAATTTATGAATTTGCCTGGTATTCTGTTAATTCTTTAATTCTAAAAATTCGAGTTCAGGCAATAACAACCACTCACTTAATCCAACTCAATCAACCACTCACCTAATCCAAAAACAAATCCATCCGCCCCCTTGCTTTTGCATAATTAATCACTATCTTTGCACCCACAATTAATAAAATAGTTAACGCTTTAATATTATTCAAGTAATGTATTTAGGTAAAGAAGCAAAGGCAGAGATCTTTGCAAAACACGGTAAATCAGCAGCTGACACAGGTTCGGCCGAAGGTCAGGTAGCTTTATTTACTACTCGTATTGCTCACTTAACAGGGCATTTGAAAAAAAACAAAAAGGATTTTTCAACTCAATTATCGCTACAAAAATTAGTAGGTAAACGTCGTGCGTTACTTGCTTACCTGTATAATAAAGACATTGAAAGGTACCGTGCTATCATCAAAGCTTTACAGCTAAGGGATATCATTAAGTAATTCTCTCCTTTTTTATTTAAAAGCCATCCCCATTTTAGGATGGCTTTTTTACTTTTGAAACATATATTTACACACATAAAATCCGATGCGCTCCCGAAGATGAAAAGTGCATCACAAACAAAAAAAGATGAGTTTAAACGTAATTAAAAAAGTTATTGATCTGGGCGACGGACGCACCATTGAGATCGAAACAGGTAAACTGGCCAAACAAGCGGATGGTTCGGTAGTGATAAAAATGGGTGACACCATGTTATTGGCTACTGTTGTATCATCGCCTGAGGCTAAAGAAGGAGTTGACTTCTTGCCATTATCTGTTGACTACCAGGAAAAATACGCTGCAACAGGCCGTATCCCGGGTGGTTTTTTACGCCGTGAGGCCCGTTTATCAGACTATGAGGTTTTGATCTCCCGTTTGGTTGACCGTGCTTTACGTCCATTATTCCCTGAAGATTATCACGCTGATACACAAGTGATGATCTCTTTAATATCTGCCGATAAAGATATTATGCCCGATGCATTGGCCGGTTTGGCAGCATCTGCAGCTTTATCTGTATCTGATATACCTTTTAACGGTCCAATCTCTGAGGTACGTGTTGCTAAAATTGACGGACAGTTAGTAATCAATCCTACATTAAGCCAGCTTGAAAATGCAACTTTAGAATTTATTGTTGCAGGTAGCGAGCATGATATCAACATGGTTGAGGGCGAATCAAAAGAAATTCAGGAAGCTGAATTGGTTGAAGCCATCAAGTTTGCCCACACTGCTATTAAACTTCAATGTTTAGCTCAAAAAGAACTGACCATTGAAGTTGGTAAAACCGAAAAACGTGTTTACAGTCATGAGCATAGCAATGAGGACTTGAAAAAAGCTATCTACGCTGCTACTTATGATCAGGTTTACGCCATTGCTTCTGCTGCATCTGCAAAAGAAGAGCGGAGTGCTAAATTTAAAGAAGTGCGTGACGCCTATATCGAAACCTTAGGTGAGATAGATGATATTACTAAAGGCCTTGCTAAAAAATATTACCACGATGTGGAGTATGATGCTATCCGTAACCTTGTGTTAGACGAAGGCAAACGTTTAGATGGTCGTACTACTACACAGATCCGCCCGATATGGAGCGAAGTTGGCTATTTACCATCTGCTCACGGTTCGGCGATATTTACCCGCGGCGAAACACAATCATTAACTACCGTTACCTTAGGTGCTAAGGATGACGAGCAAATGATTGATGGTGCGTTCATTAACGGTTACCAAAAATTCCTGTTACACTACAATTTCCCTGGTTTTTCAACCGGCGAAGTTAGGCCTAACAGGGGTGCCGGTCGCCGTGAAATTGGCCACGGTAACCTGGCTATGCGTTCATTGAAACAAGTATTGCCATCTGAAGATGAAAACCCATACACTATCCGTGTAGTTTCTGATATTTTGGAATCAAACGGTTCTTCTTCAATGGCTACAGTTTGTGCCGGTACACTGGCACTGATGGATGCAGGTGTTAAAATTAAAGAGCCTGTATCAGGTATCGCGATGGGTTTGATCACCAACGAAATGGGCACCAAATATGCTATCCTTTCTGATATCCTTGGTGATGAAGACCACTTGGGAGATATGGACTTTAAAGTAACCGGTACTAAAAACGGTATCGTTGCTGTACAGATGGACCTGAAGATCAATGGCCTTTCATACGAAGTATTAACCAACGCGTTAAACCAGGCTAAAGACGGCCGTTTACATATTCTTGGCGAAATGGCTAAAACCATTACCGAGGCACGTGCAGATTACAAACCACATGCTCCGCGTATCGTTACCATTAAAATCGACAAAGAATTTATTGGTGCAGTTATCGGGCCCGGTGGTAAAATCATCCAGGAAATGCAACGCGAAACTGGTGCTACCATCTCTATCGAGGAAAAAGACAACCAGGGTATCGTTCAGGTATTTGCTGATAACAAAGCATCTATCGACGCCGCTTTAGGCCGCATCCGCGCTATCGCTTCAAAACCAGAAGTGGGTGAAATTTACGAAGGTAAAGTAAAATCAATTATGCCTTTCGGTGCGTTTGTGGAAATTATGCCTGGTAAGGATGGTTTGCTGCACATATCTGAAATTGATCACCGCCGTATTGAAACTATGGATGGCATCTTCCAGATAGGCGACGAAGTAAGGGTTAAGCTGCTTGACGTAGATAAGCAAGGTAAACTGAAGCTATCACGTAAGGTTCTCTTACCTAAGCCCGAGCCAAAGCAAAATAATTAAGTGTTTTTATACAGTAGCAAAACCCTCTTTATGAGGGTTTTGCTATTTTGTTTTAATTTTTTTTATTTTTTTAAAACAAAAAGCGGATGTTTAAACTTATTAACTGTTAATACGTAGTTGATAAAACCATAATTCCGATCCTGTTTGATAAAAAAATGACCTCTGCTGCTAACGATCCTTTAGATTTCCTGAATAGCAATTCGGCTGGTATGCAGACGGGTACTCAGACGGATTTGGTTCAGCAGTTACTGTACGAAATAATAAGGGTGAAGGAAATCATTGTCTATTACGACTCCATCCCAAATGGAGGCGGACAACTGGGATCATCTATACTCAATGAGCTGGTTTCAGAAGCTTATCAGTCGCTGGTTAACTACGATACCGTACTGATGCGGAAATATTATGATTTATTGTTGAACTGCGATTAAGTCCGAACCCGGATTTGGGGAGGATTTCTTTTTGATTTCGCAGATAAAAAGTCATGTCATTGCGGGGGTACGAAGCAATCGCACGGAAGTATGGCCGCCCTGTATAGTATGCGATTGCCACGCTACGCTCGCAATGGCATACTTATTTTATCTCACAACAACAATATATCAATCTGGTGCGCATGCACCATCCCAACAACCGGCGACCATGCAAATACTGTAAAACGGCCGTCCTGAGAAGCTACCAGTGCTATGGCATCTTTTTGGTCGAAGACAAACTGTGCTGCCGCTAAATGCCTTGTACCGCCGTTTTGCGCCGGGTGGATCACCCGGGTTGAGCAACCGACGATAGGCTCGGTCACTACGATCTCTTCAATAGGTGAGCTTTTTGCTGCGCGGCCTATTTTGGCACCGAACGCCAGCAGTTCGTGTTTATCATTTATTAGCGTTGCACCGTCTATCGAGGTTAATCCGCCTATGGTATCAACCGCGCGGCGCATTTTTTCCTGCCATGAGGTGTGGTAACGGTCGATCCCTTCGTGGATCATCAAATCGGTAAGACCCGAAAACGGAGGGTCGACAGGGTAGGAGATCGGGGTAATGATAGATTCGCGCCATTCTTCGTTTCCGGAGGGCACAACTAATAATATGCCGCCACGTTTGTGGGCTTGCATGGAGGTAGCCAGCTGAACTAATACGTTTACCGGATCGTTCCATAGGGATGGTAAAGTAAAATCAAGCATGGCCGAAAGTACATTAGGGCAATCAGAAATGCTGGAGCCGTGCTCGTCAACTACTTTAATATCGTCGCCTTTTAATATGGCTATGTTTACAAATTTGCCAAAGCCCTCTATACGGCGATGTTTGATCACTAATAATCCGGGTTCAATTACTTCCAGCACAAAACAGTAAGCCGGGATAGCCAGGGTGGTTCCCCAGATGTATAGTTCATCATCTTCTATCCAGATGCCCAAATGGATGCCCGGCTGTTGTACCGCCGAAGCAAATTTGGTGAGGATATTAGGCGCGAGTTTAATTTTACCGCCAAACAACAACGGCTGACCGGCGGCTTCGGGCGGCAAAAAAGCAAGCGTGAATTTTGGTGAAAATCCCTCTTCCCGGCGCAAGCTTGCCCAAAACGAGATATCGATAAGTGATTCGATAGTGGTGCAGCTGGGGGTAGGAGCAAGGTCTATCTCATCGTTATCGGCGAGGGCTTTGGCGTGAAAATGCCTGAAATGCCTTTCGATAATGGTTGCTACTTTACCGGCTGCTTTATATGTAGGTCCTGAACTCAAAGTTTTGGTGGTGTCTTTCATTTAAATACTTATCTCAAAAGTAAAGCTAAAAAAACATGCTAACAAACTAACGCATCAATATTGCAATTGGATGAGCCGGTCTCATCCCAAACTCTCTCCCAAAGAGAGGATTAGGTACGCCGTTTGTCAACCGTTTATCATACTCATTATCAATTATCTTCCTAAAGTCAGTTGTTGATCCGGGTCAATTTTTTTTGAAACTATTGTAGCAATTTTGCAGCCGGAAACGATAATGTAATCATGAAACTCATATCACTCACCCTGCCGGATACCACACCACTGCAGGTATCAGCCCTTTTAAATCTCGGGTTAACTTACGTACAACAAGGTTTCAATAAAGTTTTTCATAAAGCAGTGCGAAACAATCAGCCCTGCGGCGAGCTTCAGCCATGTATGTAAGCTGCATTTAATTGCAGATAACGGCAGCCGCACTTATAAATTATAGCTAAATTTGCGCTTAATTATTAAGTATGGATCAGCTAACGGCTGCGGGCAAATCAAAAATGCGGATTGCCAACAGTGTCTTCTTCTTTGTTTCGGGCTTTGGGTATTCTTCATGGGCCTCGCGTATTCCATCCATAAAACATCAGCTTAATTTAAATGAAGCCCAGTTAGGGGTTGTGCTGTTTGCCATGCCTGTTGGCCTGATGCTTACCATGCCTTTAACGGCCAAAATGATCAAGCATTTCAGCAGCCGTATAATGATGTTGATAGGTGCGCTGGCCTTTAGCCTGGTGCTTTGCCTCCCCGGTTTTGCAGCTTATATGTGGCAACTGATAGTAGTTTTATTTTTTGTTGGCTCAACCCGTAATATATTAGGTTTATCTATGAACTCGCAGGCCGTGGGGATCCAGGCTTTGTATGATAAATCGATCATGGTAACATTTCATGGCATCTGGAGCCTGGCCGGTTTTGGCGGCGCTGCTGTCGGCTATTTAATGGTATTATTTAACGTGGCTCCTTCATATCATTTATTAGGTGTGGGAGTTGCGATGCTGATCCTCTCGGTAATATTTTATCCCTCAACATATGACTATCAGCCTGCCGAAACACCCAATAAATCGGTGTTTTCCATGCCCGATAAACACTTGCTTAAATTTTCTTTAATATGTTTCGCCTCTATGGCCTGCGAAAACACGCTGTACGATTGGAGCGGTGTTTATTTTGAAAAGGTAGTCCATGCCACCAAATCATTCGCTGAGGCCGGCTTTGTAGTTTACATGGTTACCATGACCATTGGCCGCTTCGCGGGCGATAGGGTAGTATCGGCCATTGGTATAAAAAAGGTGTTAACTTATAGCAGCTCGCTGGTTTTGGCCGGTTTGCTGGTATCTGTGTTTTTACCATATACTTTAACCGTTTATTTGGGCTACGCCATGATAGGCATGGGGGTGTCATGTATAGTGCCGCTTATATTTAGCATGGCCGGTAAATCAAAAACAATGAACAGCAGCCAGGCCCTGGCCGCCATATCAACAGTTGGTTATCTGGGTTTTGTTATAGTACCGCCGATAGTTGGTTTTATTGCCCAGGCAGCCAACCTGCAAATAGCTTTTTTTGTTGTTGCCGCCTTTGCTGCCATGATGATATGGCTGGTGCGTAAAATTGAAGATGAGCCCGTGGTATCATAGTTTTGTCAAATAAGCTGCTTAGTATTTACGCCAGTCCCGTTTTAGCTTATAATTGTGTCATCAAATCCACTGGTTTGATATAACATCTGCAAAAAATGAGCACAAACATTACCGAAACCAGCATACAGCCGTCAACAGAATTATTTATCAAAATGGTAGTCTCCAACTGGGAACTGCAAAACAGTCGCCTAAACGGTTTACTCGATAAGTTAACTGACGAAGCTCTTGCTGCCGAAACTGCTCCCGGCCGAAACAGCGGTATTTACCTGCTGGGTCATCTTACTGCTGTTAGCGACGGAATGTTTACCTATTTAGGTTTGGGCGAAAGGCTCTATCCCCAGCTGGATCAAATTTTTGTTAAAAGTCCTGAAAATTCTGGGTTGGAGAAACCGTTACTGGCTGAGCTGAAACAGTATTGGGCTAAAGTAAATGAGGTTTTAACCGAAAGAATGAATGCCATGCAGCCCGAAGACTGGTTTAAGCCGCATAGCGCCATCGCGGCAGATGATTTTGCAAAAGAGCCGCACCGTAACAGATTAAATATCCTGATTAATCGTACTATACACCAGGGCTATCATATTGGGCAATTGGTTTACCTGGTAAAGAAATAAGCGTTTACCGACCAGATTTGACTCAAAAGGTTTAATCCATGACAATTGGATGAAACGTTTTTTACAAAGGGATGGTAAATAATCCTTAAAACCGTTATACTTTTGCTTAACACTGTTAAATGATTTAATAGTGTAATCAAAATGGCAAGTAAAGAACGAATTCAGCGCTTAAAAGAGGAAACCCGGGTTAATATCCTGGATGCCGCGCTCCACATAGTTAAACATGAAGGCTGGCAAGCTTTAAGCATGCGTAAGATTGCCGATGTAATTGAGTACACCGCGCCCATTATATATGAATACTTTGCAAATAAGGATGCTATATTAATGGAACTTACCCGCAAAGGCTATTTGATATTAGCAAAGGATATGGAGGAAGCCAAAGAAAAGCACCGCCTGCCCGAAAAGCAATTGGAGGCCATGTGGCTTGCTTACTGGAACTTTGCTTTTGACAATAAGGAACTTTACCAGGTTATGTTTGGCGTACAGATGAACTGTTGCTGCGAAATGGTAAAATCAATGCCCGAAGCCCAGCTCCCTACCACTATGGTTAGCGAGGCTATTATGCAACTGATGGATATAAAGGATATCAATGACGAAATGATCTGCACCAAATACTATACCTTTTGGTCGGTTGTACACGGGTTGGTATCCATTAACTTACTGAGCAGGGGATTCTCTGACGAAGTTAACCGCCAGGTTTTGAAAGATACCATAGGCGGTATCATCAGGTCGATGAAAGATTAATTCTCTCTGCGACTTGAAAACTACACTGTTAAATTACCTTACAGTGTTAGGCAATTGTTAAGCACTTTTTAAAACAAACTCTTAATACAATGAAAAAGCTCACTCACAACCCTCGCAATCTATTTAACAGTGTTAAACGATTTAACGGTGTTGTAACATCTAATTTATGTAACTGCTGTAATTAGCGTACATCGTTTCGGTATATCGTCATGAAAAATCATGAAAATAACGATATAAGGCATTGGAAATTAAACATTATAAATATAAGTAGTTGATAATCAGTTATATTATATAACTGGCATCTCAATTGAAAATGATCGGCAACAATAAAACAATGAAAACAATCAAATCATCATATATCACAAGCCCAACGGCTTTTTCTAATCCTATTCATTCACCACTCTTAAAATCATCACTCATGAAAACACTCCTTTTAGCAGCAGTTGCAGCTTTAACATTATACGGATGTTCATCTGCACCGCAGGCTCCAACAGCACCTCCACCACCGGCCTTACCGGTTGCTTCTATAGTATCAGGTACCGAAACTACTTATCAGGAATATCCTGCTTCCATTGAAGGTGCCGTTAACGTAGAGATCAGGCCACAGGTAAGCGGTACTTTAGATAAAGTATTTGTTGACGAAGGCGCTTTCGTATCTGCCGGTCAGCCAATATTTAAAATTAACGAACAACCATACCGGGCGGCTTTAAATAACGCGTTAGCAAGCTTACACGCCGCTGAAGCAGCACATGTAAATGCGCAACTGGAAGTTGAAAAATTAACTCCGCTTGTGGCAAATAAAGTAGTTTCTGACTATCAGCTAAAAACAGCTAAGGCGGCGGCTGATGTAGCGAAAGCCAATATCGAATCGGCTAAAGCTAACGTAGCTACCGCGCAGATCAATTTGGGTTACACCTTAATAAAAGCTCCTGTAAGCGGTTATATCGGTCTGCTTGCTAAGAAACAAGGTAGCCTTGTTGCTCCTGCGGATGTTGCTCCACTAACTCAATTATCAGATGTTCATGATGTACACGTTTACTTTTCATTGGGCGAAAAAGATTTTGTTGCCTTTAAAGAACAATATCCCGGCGCTAACCTGAAAGATAAATTGAAAAATGTACCATCAGTATCATTATTGTTAGCTGATAATACAGAATATGCTAAACAAGGTAAAATTGATATTGTAGACGGTCAGTTTGATAAAAACACCGGCGCTATCACTTTAAGGGCAAATTTCTCAAACCCTGACGGTCTTTTACGCTCTGGTAATACCGGCAAGATCCGTTTAAGCCTGAGCCATAAAGATGCTTTGATCGTTCCGGAAGCTTCAACTATCGAAATGCAGGATAAAGTATTTGTATTTGTAGTTGGCGATAGCAGCAAAGTGAAAAAACAACCTATCGACATAATTGGTAAATCAGGCGATCACTACCTGGTTAAAGATAAAGAAGCCATTAAAGCCGGCGACCAGATCGTGTTAGAGGGCATTGATAAATTACAGGAAGGCATGGTTATCCAGCCTCAAAAAGCTGCAGATAAAGTAGCCGCTGTAGTTAAGAAATAATACATACACTTAAACTTTAAAGTCATGTTTCAGAAATTTATAGAAAGACCGGTACTCTCAACTGTTATCTCCATATTGCTGGTGATAGTGGGTGTGCTTGGTTTAACAAAACTGCCCTTAGAGCGGTTTCCTAATATTGCCCCTCCGTCAGTATTAGTATCAGCCGTGTATCCGGGCGCCAATGCCGAAACTATTTTACGTTCCGTTACGCCTTCGTTAGAAGAAGCGATTAACGGGGTGGAAAATATGACCTATATGACCTCTACCGCCAGTAATGACGGTACATTAGGTATTACCGTTTACTTTAAACAGGGTACCAATCCCGATCAGGCAGCGGTAAACGTTCAAAACCGTGTTTCACAGGCTTCAAGCCAGTTACCAGCCGAGGTTTTGCAATATGGTATTACAACTACCAAACAGCAAAACAGCTTTATCGGTGCTATGGCCATCTACTCTGAAGACCCCAAAAAATACGATCAAACCTTTGTAGCCAACTATGCGCAGATCAATATCGTTCCGGAAATTAAACGTATCCCGGGTGTAGGTTCTGCCAGTATTTTTGGTGGTATTAAGGATTATTCAATGCGTGTTTGGTTAAATCCTACCCAAATGGCAACTTACAATGTTACACCGGCCGAAGTAACCGCAGCTATACAGGATAAAAACCTTGAAGCAGCACCAGGTAAATTTGGCGAGCGCAGCAACGAAGCATTTGAGTATGTAATTAAATATAAAGGTAAACTTACCAAACCAGAGGAGTACCAGAACATCGCCATCCGTGCTAATGCAGATGGTTCTGTATTGCGTTTGAAAGACGTAGCACGTGTTGAACTGGGTGCTTATTCATACAATAGTGTTAGTAACCTGAACGGCCACGATGGTATTATCATCGGTATTATCCAATTGTCAGGTTCAAACGCCAACGAAATTCAGATAGCGATTGATAACCTGATGGTGAAACTATCAAAAGATTTCCCTGTTGGTATCAAATACAATCAGTTCTACCGTACTAAAACCGACCTTGATGAGTCTATCAACCAGGTTGAGCATACCTTGGTTGAAGCCTTCATCCTTGTGTTTATCGTGGTATTCGTCTTTCTACAGGATTTCAGGTCAACGTTGATCCCGGCGATAGCGGTTCCGGTTGCCATTATCGGTACGTTCTTCTTTATGAACCTTTTCGGTTTCTCAGTTAACTTGTTAACGCTGTTCGCATTGGTATTGGCCATCGGTATTGTGGTGGATGATGCCATTGTGGTGGTGGAGGCGGTGCATGCCAAAATGGAGCATGACCCAAGTCTTACACCTAAAGCGGCAACTACTGAGGCTATGCACGAAATTACAGGTGCAATTATATCCATTACCCTGGTTATGGCTGCGGTATTTTTACCGGTGAGTTTCATGACAGGCTCAACTGGTATCTTCTATCGCCAGTTTGCCTTAACTATGGCTATATCTATCATTATATCGGCTGTTAACGCGTTAACTTTAAGTCCGGCTTTGGCTGCGCTATTCTTAAAGAATAAACATAGCGGAAACGGTCATGACGCACCTAAGAAAAGCTTTGTAGAGAAATTTTACGCGGGCTTTAATGGCGGCTTCAATTATATGACCAACAGGTATGTTGGCGGCTTGAAAGTTCTGATCCGTAATAAATGGATCAGTATGGCCGGCCTTGCCTTAGTAGTTGTTGCTACAGTTTACATGGTAAACAAAACCAAAACAGGCTTTATTCCTACTGAGGACCAGGGCTTTGTGGCTATAGCAGTAAATACACCATCAGGTACTTCATTAGCAGGAACTAACAAAACCTTTAAACTGGCTGAAGATCAGTTGAAAACATTGCCGTCAGCACGATTTGTTACCGCGCTTTCTGGTTTTAACTTCTTAACACAGTCAAGCAGCCCATCAGCAGGTGTTATCTTCCTGTTGTTAAAACCTACTGACGAAAGGGGCGAGGTTAAAAATATTGATGCTATCCAGAATATTGTTAGGGGCAAATTAGCAGGCATACCAGGTGGTACGTTCTTCGTGTTCAGTTTCCCAACCGTTCCTGGTTTCAGCAATGTGGAAGCGCTTGACGTAATGCTGCAGGATAAAACCAACGGCAGGCTGGATAAATTTAGCGGCGTTGCCAATAACTTTATCATGAAGCTGATGCAAAAGCCGGCTGTTGCTTTCGCCTTTACTTCATACAAAGCTGATTATCCCCAGTTACAATTAGAGGTTGATGACGAAAAAGCCAACCAGTTGGGTGTAAGTGTTAAAGACATCCTGTCAACCATGCAGGCTTACTTTGGTACCGCACAGGCATCAGACTTTAACCGCTTTGGTAAATACTACCGTGTGGTTGTTCAGGCCGATATTGCAGACAGGACAGATCCATCTGCAATTGACCGTGTATTTGTTAAAAACAAATCGGGCGAAAATGTGCCGATCAACACCCTGGTTAAATTAACCCGTGTGTATGGCTCAGAAACTGCTTCACGTTATAACCTCTTCAACTCTATCGAAATCAATGCTATCCCTAAACCGGGCTACAGCTCTGGTGATGCCATTAAAGCGATTGAGGAAACAGCTAAGGAGCAATTGCCGCAAGGTTTTGCCTATGAGTTTACCGGCCAAACCCGCGAGGAGATTTCTTCAAGTGGTCAGTCGACTGTGATCTTCCTGTTATGTTTGGTGTTTGTATACTTCCTGCTGTCTGCACAGTATGAAAGTTATATCCTGCCATTGGCGGTAATACTTTCAATACCTACAGGTTTATTCGGGGTATTCATTGTGTTAGGCTTAACCGGTATCGAAAACAACATCTATGTACAGGTTGCGCTGATCATGCTCATCGGCTTGCTGGCCAAGAACGCCATCCTGATCGTAGAGTTCGCGGTACAACGGCGAAGGGCAGGGCATGGGCTGGTTCAGTCGGCTATCGAAGCGGCTCAGCTCCGTATTCGTCCAATCATCATGACCTCCATGGCCTTCGTATTCGGTTTATTCCCGATGAGTATCGCAACCGGTCCATCTGCACAGGGTAACCACTCTATCAGTATTGGTGCAGCAGGCGGGATGGTTTCAGGCGTACTGTTAGGTTTGTTTATCATACCCGTACTATACGTGATATTCCAGGGCTTGCAGGAACGCATTAGTGGCAAACCTAAGCCGCTTGCCGCTGCCGGCGACCATGGTAAAGATGCTGTAGTTTTAGAAAACGAATATTCAGCTTAATCAATCAAACATCAACTAAAACTATCACGGCCTTTAAAATCCGTGATAGTTTAAAAAAGATATAACAATGAAAAATATAATAGGCAGTTTGGCTTTAGCACTGGTAGTGCTGGCAGGCTGTAAAGTTTCAAAAGATGTTGCTACGCCAAAGGACGCGCAACCTGAAGCTTTCAGGAACGCGGTTACCACCGGCGATACCAGCAGCATTGCCGACTTGCAATGGAAAAACTTTTTTACCGATGCTGCTCTTCAAAATCTGATTGACAGTGCCATCGTTAAAAATTACGATATGCAGGTGGCCGTAAAAAATATCGAAGCTGCGCAATTGCAGTTTAAACAAGTTAAATGGAACTATGTACCATCTGTTGGTTTAAATGTTACGGCAAGCAGCAACCGTCCATCTGATAACAGTGTTACCGGGCTAAGCATTAAACAGTTTAACATTGGTACAAAACATGTTGAAGATTACAACGCCAACCTTTCACTTTCATGGGAGGCTGATATCTGGGGTAAAATTCGCAGTCAAAACCGTGAAGCTTTGGCCCAGTACCTGCAAACTAACGAAGCTAAAAGGGCTATCCAAACCAACATCGTATCAAGTGTATCACAAGGTTACTATAACTTGCTGATGCTCGACGAGCAACTGGAGATAGCTAAGAAGAACGTAAAACTGAATGACAGTACATTGCGCATCATCAAATTGCAGTACGATGCCGGCCAGGTGACACTTTTAGGTGTTCAGCAGGCACAGGCCCAGTTAGAAGCTGCCGCGCAATTGGTTCCTCAGTTTGAACGCGATATCAATGTTCAGGAGAATGGCTTGAGCATATTGGCAGGCAGATTACCTGACGCCATTGAACGTAGCGCTAAACTTAATGATATTACTTTCCCCGAAACACTTTCGGCAGGTGTACCATCAGCAATGGTGAGCCGCAGGCCCGATGTACGCAGTTCGGAGTTGGCTTTAAATATAGCTAACGCGAGGGTTGGTATCGCTAAAGCCCAGCTTTACCCCTCATTAACTATAACCGGTCAGGGTGGTTTAAACTCATTTAAATCAAGCAACTGGTTTAATATTCCGGCTTCATTATTTGGTACTGTTGCCGGTGGTATTGCTCAGCCTTTGTTGCAACACAAACAATTGCGTACTCAATACGAAGTTGCCAAAGTTGACCGCGAAAAAACAGTGATCCAATTCCGTCAGGCTGTATTAAATGCAGTAGGAGAGGTATCTGACGCTTTGGTAAGGCTCCAAAAGCTTAAAGAGCAACAAACAATCGCAGCTAACCGCGTTAAAACATTGCAACAAGCTACAAGCAATGCGAGCATGTTGTTTAAAAACGGGCTTGCTACCTATCTTGAGGTGATTACTGCGCAAGGTAATGTATTGCAAGGTGAGCTTGAATTAGCATCTATTAAAATGGCTCAACTTAGTGCCAACGCTGAGCTTTATCGCTCATTAGGCGGCGGCTGGAAATAAGCTTTATCTACCCCCGTGAAAACGGAAAACGGCTGATCAGAAATCCTGATCGGCCGTTTTGCATGTTAGGGATATGCTTTTCCCTGCGTTTTATTGCGCCGCCCTTTTTTTTACTGATGTTATATATTCATTTATAATCAGCAACAAAAAAGGCAGCAGCAAACCTGTCAGTAAAGCAAAAAAATATACTAATAATGATTTGGAGATCATTGATTCCCGCGTGTGCCACGTTTCATTTATAATGAGCCTTGGCCCGGGATTTTGCCTGCCTGAGCCATGTAACAGCGTGTTATACTGTTGTTGCTTGCTTTCAATTACAGCGTTTATTTGGGCGATAGAATCATTCAATTGCAGCGATAAAAATGATGCTATTGATTTTGAATCTTTTGGCTGGTCGATATCTTTTGGTTGCACACTATGTTGAGATTGCTTAACATCTTTGGGTTGATCAATGTACTTAAGTTGGCGGACATCTTTAATTTGATGAGCATTTCTGATTTTCTGTTCTTTTACCGTTATGCTGTTAACAAGTGCTTTTTTTATTGAATTAAGTTCGAGTTTGAAAGCGTAAACACTTGCATCAGCATTGTCCGAATCCTGCATTACCCGCTGTTTATTGAGTTGCGCTTTATTAAAATCCTGTATGAGTGCTTCGATACGGTAATCGCCAACCTGATGATTATCCGGTATGATAACAAAAACATCATTAGGTTTCAAGGCGTATGTTTTAACGGCAGTAAGTGCATTTAAGCCGGCTCTTTCTTTTTCAGTCAATGCAGTCTTCACCGTCACCAGTATCGGTACGGCTCTCGGCTTTGGCATTTGCCTTGGTTTTTTGATGTTGTTCAGTATGGCTTGCTGCTCGTGATATTTATCTGCCATTGCTTTATAGTAGGTTATACTATCGTTTAATTTAAGAAGCAATGCAGTATCAACTGCCGGTTTAGTGTTTGAACTGGGCTTGGCATATTGGGCATTGATAATTTCTACAAGCTTATTCAAAAAATCATGCCCCTTTTGAGCATTATTCGCGTTTATGCTCAATTCAAAATTGCTATCGCTCAAAATTTTCGCACGCATACTATTGCTAAATTGTTCAGTTAAATCGGCGGAGGAAGTGAGTTTTACAATCAGCGGTAGTTGTATGGGTTTAAAGGCAGGCCCTTTTATTATGGTATAGCGTAAAGATCCGTGTTTAATCGGGTGGTATAGAGGTACATCTGTGAGTACATTATTCTGATCAATCCTGCAAACGTTGCCATTAATTAAATTGATGGTGATCTCAACAGGAGAAGTATAGAAGTTGCTCTTTCCAGGTATAAGCTTGATGGGTAATGAATCCCCGTAAATCTCTTTTGTTGTAAAAATTCCCTTATGATAATAACTAACCTGGAGCCCTAACGCGTTGACCGCTTTTTCTATCGTGGTTTCAGAGCGCAGCTCCTTAATTGCTGTCGTTAGTAATTCCCAATCGCCGGAAGCAGCCAACTCTATGCTCACTTTGTATTTAGAAGATGAAAAAAGTAAATAAACTGAAGCTGCTAAAACAACAACTACTACCGAAGCGATAACGAAATATCTGTTGCGGAATAACAGGCCAGAAATATTCCTTCCCGCCCTTTTGATGCGAGCCTGGTTCATAGGATGCAATACTTGTGCTGATGTAAATTGCTGTAATTTAGTAATTTGCAATTTATCCAGAACGCTCGTTTTGTGATTGTTCTTCGCGCTGTGGTAATTTTAGTAACGCTTTACATGTTGTTATAGCTAAACTCACAATCGTATCTCAAAAATTGTGAAGCAATTTATACAACTCCCGGAACCCATTGATAGCTGATTTCATGACCTTACGGATAACAACCTGCCCGGTTGCAGGAGTTAAACACTTTGTTACAAACAAATTACCGGGTTTTTCAAAGAAAATTCATATCATAGCAGCCCCAAACTATTTGAGTTGTTTTTAAATGAAATTTAAGATCGTACTTGTATTTATTTTGTTTTCCGGATACTTACGGGCGCAAAATGTCAATATAATCCCGCAGCCCAAGTCTGTTGTTAATGGTACAGGGCAGTTTACATTTAGTAATCACAGTACTGTTGGTGTAAATGATGCTTCGTTGTTGCCAATAGCCCGTTACTTCCAAAAACAGGTAAGCCTGTCGGCTGGTTTTATGCTTGCCGTTGATAATAAAGATGCAGGCAGTGTTATTCATTTGTTGTTAACCAACGGCGATCCCACCGCGGGGGCATATTCCTTAAAAATTGTTGCCAATGAAATTACCATTTCTTCGTCAAACCGTGATGGGGTGTTTTATGGGATGATCTCTTTGCTGCAAATGATCAAAGACCAGCCCCGGGGCGAAACCATCAGCTTAGCGTCTTTAACCATTACCGATACCCCGCGCTATCAATGGCGGGGTCTGATGCTCGACGAATCCCGCCATTTTTTCGGGATGGAAAAAGTTAAGCAGCTCCTTGACTGGATGGCTTACTATAAGCTGAATAAATTTCACTGGCATTTAACCGATGCCCAGGGCTGGCGTTTGGAGATAAAAAAATATCCTAAGCTAACACTGATTGGCGGAATCGGTAATTACAGTGATTCAATTGCCGATCCTCAATATTATACCCAAACACAGATCAAAGAGATCATTGCTTATGCCGCGGAAAGGTTTATAACTGTGATCCCCGAAATTGATATGCCGGGCCATGCTACAGCGGCCAACAAAGCTTATCCGCAGTTTAGTGGCGGCAGTGTTGAAGGATACCCTAATTTTACCTTTAATCCTGCAATCGATAGCACTTACCAGTTTCTTGGTAATATCATTAAGGAAACCACCACGCTTTTTCCTTCTAAAATGATCCATTTAGGAGGCGATGAAGTGGCTTTGGGTGTTAAGGCCTGGTCGCTTAACCCTTCAATAGCTGGGTTTATGCAGAAGAATAATTTTGCTGATGTAGGCGAGCTGGAGCGTTATTTCTTTAAGCGCGTAGCTGACACCGCCATAAATGCAGGTAATAAAGTACTGGCCTGGGATGAAGCAACCGGAACAAACCTGCCGGCTGATAAAACCATTATCTTTTGGTGGAGGCAAAATTTACCGGGCCAGCTGCATTTAGCCGTTCAAAAAGGCTACCAGGTAGTGCTTTGTCCGCGCCTGCCTATGTATTTTGATTTTGTGCAGGATGCTGATCATATCTCGGGCCGCAGGTGGAAAGGTGTGTATAATACCGTGGGTAGCGTTTATGGTTTCCCTGAAAGGCAGATGCAGAATAACGAAGACCTGCAGTCAAAACAGATCATTGGTGTACAGGCCAATGTCTGGACTGAAATGATAGGTTCTGAAAAGCGCCTTGATTTTATGTTATTTCCCCGCATAGCTGGTTTGGCCGAAGCAGGCTGGACTGCTCCTGAACTCAAAGATGAAGAAGCGTTCAATAACCGTTTAAAAGCAAGCATCAAGATCTACGATGCAGCTAACATCTATTATTTTAATCCTTTTGATAAGTTTTTCCATGATGAGGCTATTGATTTTGGCCCTAAGATCAGGAAAATGGAGAGACCGGCAGATCAGAATATAGAAGATGAAGGATACCGCCCGACGAGAAGACATGGAAAGTCTTCAAAAAGAACCTCTCATTCGTCAAAACATTCTTCTTCATCAAAGCATTCTTCCTCTAAGAAGTCATCATCTTCAAAAAATTCTTCTTCTTCAGGTAAAAGCAAAAAATCATCTCATAAAAAAAGGAAATAACCTCTAATAGGTTATTCCCCTTTTGAAATTACTTCCGGATGTTATTATCTGTATGAAGATAAGTGCGTAGTTTTAATACTAAGGACAAACGATTTGCCAACGCTTATCTTTACATTTTTATCCTTTAAAATCGCTTTAACAGCTTCATCGGCTTTAAGGAGTTCGTACAAATCGCGCGCCACTGCCGATCCGCTGATGTTGTTGGTGACCTTGCCGTTTTCGATATTGATATTAAAGGTATAACCGGATTTCCCCTTGCTGCCGGCCGCTTCAAAATCAGTTATATTTAACTTAAACTGCTGCTCGTCTTGCAGACTTCTTTTCAAGTGCAGGCGTATTACAGGCATGTACTTTTGCCACGTGCTTAAATAATTTCTTTCGTCCATAATAGTGTTTGTAAAAGCGAAAGCCCTCGTAAAGTATTTATACAAGGGCTTCGGTTATCGGGTTAAAGAGGTTGTTACACCTCCCGGCATTAATAGTTCTCAATAAATCAGCTTAATGTAACGGCCAATTTTTATAAGTTTCAAAGTTACCTAAATAAAACGGGTAAACAGGCAGCATGTTATAGTTTGTTTTAATACCCCATTAAATTATAAAGCGTTTTTTGGATAAATTGTAGTGGTAAATTAGGGGTATGGTTGCCGCTTTTTAGGCCAGGGTTACTAACTGTCGGTTTATAAATACTGTAAATTGCATTGATCATTAAACTGCATTTACATGAATTCATTTGTTCGCCGAATTATCCTGTCAGCTTTTTTTTCGCTGTTTTGCTATCTGTGTAAAGCGAATCCTGTTTTTTACATGAACCAGGTAGGGTATGATGCCCGGGGAGCAAAAACTGTTGTTGTGCGTTGCGACACCAAACTTGTGCCGGGTATACTTTTCGCGTTACAAAACTCAAATGGTAAAGCTGTATATATTGCTCCGTTAAATGGTCCGTTAAAGGTTGAGGAATGGGACAAGGACGGATATTTTTACCAGGCTGACTTTTCGGAATTCAAAGCGGAGGGGAAATACAGGGTTTACATTGGTACTAAAGATTTTCATTCTCAATCCGATTGGTTTCAGATCAAGGAAAACGCACTGGCAGTAACTACCATCCCATCTGTATTGAGTTATTATAATAAGCAGCGGGCTAACACACCAACGGAGCTACAGGCCGATGCAGCCGTTCAGCTTTATGGCAGCGATAAAACAGTTGATCTGCATGGCGGCTGGTGTGATGCATCGGGCGATGTAAGCAAATACTTTTCGCACTTAGCTTATGCTAATTTTATGTCGCCCCAGCAAATACCGTTGGTAACCTGGTCAATGATCAATACGGTGCAAACCGCGCCGGGTTTGTTAAATAAGCTAAACGTATATGACGGTATGGTGAACGAAGCACTCTGGGGTGCTGATTACATGATGCGCGCCCTGTCAAAAGACGATTATTTTTACATGATCGTATTCAGCTATTTTAATAAAGACCCTAAAGCCAGGCGTGTTGTAGGACTAAAAGCAAACAGCGTTACAACAGATGAGTACCAGGCTGCTTTTCGAGAAGGAGGTGGGATGGCTATTGCATCGTTGGCGCGAATCTCGCAACTGAAGAGAGACGGCGATTTTAAATCAGCGGAATATCTTGCCACTGCCAAACGGGCTTTCGCGCACTTGCTGGCAAATAATACCAAATATGATGACGACGGCAAGGAAAATATTATTGATGATTATTGTGCCCTGATGGCTGCTACCGAATTGTGGATTGCTACCGATAGTTCCCTTTATCGTGATGAAGCCCGAAAACGTGCGCTAAGTTTGAACAAACGAATGAGGCCCGCAGGGTATTTTATTGCTGACGATGGCGACAGGCCTTTCTGGCACGCAGCAGATGCCGGCTTACCCGTTATTGCTTTATGCAGGTACCTGGATAAGGAGCAAGAAGCTGATCAGCGGTCCGATGCATTATCAACCATAAAAAAAGCACTGGATTATAACCTGAAGGTAACCGCTAATGTGGGTAATCCGTTTGGCTATGCCCGCCAATCTTTTAAGTTTAGGGGTGCTGTAAAAGATGGCTTTTTTATCCCGCATGAAAATGAAACCGGCTGGTGGTGGCAAGGTGAAAATGCGCGCTTGGGCTCGCTGGCTGCCGCGGCATTAGTGGGCGGGCGGTTAGTATATCCCGAAAAAGGAGGCTGGGGCATAAAAAGAAAACTGGCAGAGTATGCATCGCACCAGATAGCCTGGATATTGGGTTGTAACCCTTATCAAATGTGCTTTATGTACCAGTATGGTAAAAACAATGTGCCTTACATGAGTTCAAATTTCGGCCATGGATCGGGCAAGGGTGGGATTTCTAACGGAATCACCGGTAAAAAGGAAAATCCCGACGGCAGCGGTATCGATTTTAAAATAAAAGACAACGGCAACGAATGGCGTTGGACAGAACAATGGTTACCTCATGCCGCCTGGTATTTGCAGGCCGTTACCGCTATGGCTGTGCAGCAATAATTCGGAGCTGTCATTTTTTATACCTCAAATTGTCATATTTACTACCCGGCGCCTTATCTTCATACTGCTAAGTTTGTATTGAAATTAAAACCTATGGATATGGCACAAACAAATATTGGGGGTAACTATGCCGTTGTTAACGGCCTTAAGATGTATTATGAAATTCACGGCGAGGGTTTCCCGCTGGTATTAATCCATGGCGGCGGTTCAGATATCGGCGTTACTTTTGGCAGGGTATTGTCGGGCTTTGCGAAAAATCACCAGGTAATAGGGGTTGATTTGCAGGCACACGGGCGTACGCCGGACAGGGGCGTACCTACCTCTTTTGAGCAGGATGCTGATGACGTAGCCGCTTTGCTCAAGCATTTGGATATAAAACAGGCCGATATTATGGGTTTTAGCAACGGCGGTAATACCGCTATGCAAATAGCCATCAGGCACCCGCAACTGGTGCATAAAATAGTGATAGCTTCTTCGTTTTATAAACGCAGTGGTTTCGACTCCTGGTTTTGGGATTTTATGAAGAACGCGACCCTTGACAGTATGCCCAAACCTTTGCAGGACGCTTTCCTCGCCATAAACAATGACCAGGCCGCTTTAGAAGTAATGCATAAGCGTGACCTTCATCGGATGCAGGCTTTCCAAGATTGGAGCGATGATGCTATCCGTTCTATCACCATGCCTGCGTTAGTTATTGCCGGGGATAAGGACGTGATAAGGCCTGAGCATACGCTTGAGCTATACCGCATGCTTCCCGATGCGCAGCTTTGTATTTTGCCTGCAGGACACGGCGATTATATAGGTGAGATTGAGGATCTCCGCGGAGATGGAGATTACCCCGCTGTCGCTATTATTGAAGAATTTTTAACCAAGGCAAAAGCTTAAACTTTTGACCTGGTTTCTTTACGTACAACAGGGGCAACCCTGGTACCGTAAAGTTCAATTGCTTTTAAAATATCCTTGTGCTTGGTAAAGCCCGTAACTAACTGCGCTACGAAACGGGTATTACCAAAAAGCTCATATTGCTGCATGATCTTGTCGATGGCTTGTTGCGGATCGCCTACTACCAATGGCCCAAAATCGCGCAGGTACTCAAATTGTTCCCTTGTCATCGGCGACCAGCCCCTGTCTTTGCCAACGCGGGTCATGAGGGCTTCGTAGCTTGGATAAAACTCGTCGGCTGCTTGTTGTGAGGTTCCGGCAATATAAAATTGCGAACTGATGGCCAATTGGAGCTTGCTTACATCGTGCCCGGCTTTGGCTGCCGACTCGCGATAAAGCTCAACAAAGGGTACAAAATGTTTTGGTGCGCTGCCCAAAATAGCGATGATCATAGGGAGGTTAAGCGTTCCTGCCCGTTTAGCTGAGGCAGGAGTTCCGCCAACGCCAATCCAAACCGGAATTTCCTGTTGCAGCGGACGAGGATATACGCCCTGGTTCCGGATTGGTGCCCGGAAATTACCCTGCCACGAAACAATTTCCTGCTTGTTGATCTGCAAAAACATTTCGAGCTTCTCGGTAAATAATGCATCGTAATCATCCAGGTCGAAACCAAAAAGCGGGAAAGATTCAATAAAGGAACCCCGACCGGCTATCATCTCCACGCGACCGCCAGATACCAGGTCGGCAGTGGCGAAGTTTTGAAATGTACGCACAGGGTCGACTGAACTCAATACAGTAACTGAACTTGATAAACGAATAGTTTTGGTAATAGCCGCTGCTGCAGATATCAATATTTCCGGTGCTGAGATCACAAAATCGGGCCGGTGGTGTTCGCCGAAGGCATAAACATCCAAGCCAACCTCATCGGCCAGCTTTACTTCTTCCAATAATTCCTGAACCCGCTTATGGGCGTTTACAGCGTTGCCGCTTTTCCCGTCGGGATGGATTTCACCAAAGGTGCTAATACCTAATTCCATGCATCAATAATAAAGATCGGCTGCGTTAAGCTCCTTCTTTTCAAAACTTCCGGGTGAGGTAACATATACTTTAAGTGGTGCTGCACGTTGCCTGTACCTGCCGGTTGGGGGAGGCGGTGCGTTGTATATATACTTTACCTTTAATTGATGAAAACCTTTCGCCAGAGGCAGCGCATATTCAGCTTCTGTTAATTGTATGCCATCAATAAATAACTGGCTGGCGGCATAACTTGCAAGGGTAAAGTTATAAGTACCATCGGCTAAAACGTTCACATAACCGTCATAAACAACACCAAAATTAGGATTGTCTTTTTTCAAAGGCTCGGCATCCAGTTTATTAATGGTGGATGAATCCTGTGTAGTAACATAATTAAACTGATCGGGAGAGGTGAACGTGTTTTTTGCCCATCTGTATTTAAGCCCCTGTTTATTGGCTACGTAATTTACCGGAGGTAGGGGGGCTTTATTATACATTAAAGTGCGGGTAGCAATACTCCTGCGCCCGGATGGGGTAATCACCCTTGTCCTTAATTCCCGTTTTTCGTTTTGCGGGATGGAGAACGTGATGGGCCCGTCATACTGCAGATCGGTATCCAATGGGTCACGGCCATTTAATGTATAATAGATCTTAGCGCCGGGTACCACCGATTTTAGCATGTAAACAAAGTGCGGGCCTACTACCATGGTATCGATAGTAGTTAGTGCAGTAGGTACGCGATAGTTATAGTTCATAGCATCAAGCCTTGCAAAGTGTTTGGCCAGCCTTACTTCGGAAAAATTGGTATAGTCCTTGTTCTCCGGCTTACTCCAGGCTACTTCCGAAAGGGCGAATACCCTTGGCATGATCTGGTATTGAAGCTTGGCTACTGTAGGCACATATTCTGTCCAAAGATTGCCCTGGGTGCCTATTACATATTTCTGTTCGTCGGGGGTAAGCTGCTTTGAAACCGGATCATAATTATAAGTTTCTTCTAAAGTAGCATAACGACCAAATGAAACCGGCTCTTGCGGCGAACTGCTTTGGTAGTGGTCAAAGTAATTACCGGTGGTTTGCGGCGTCATGATCACGTTATGTTTTTGATGGGCAGCGTTAATGCCGCCTTCCTCGCCCTGCCAGCTCATTACAGTGGCGTTAGGGGCGAGGCCACCTTCTAATATCTCATCCCAGCCTATAATGCTGCGGCCTTTGGAATTGATGAATTTTTCTATCCTTTGGATAAAATAGCTTTGCAGTTCCTTTTCATCTTTCAGGCCTTTTTCCTTCATCAAAGCCTGGCAAAATGCCGATTGCTTCCATGGTTCTTTGCCCGCTTCGTCACCACCAATGTGGATGTATTTGCTTGGGAATAAAGCTATCACTTCGGTAAGTACATCCTGTAAAAAGGTAAAAGTTTGCTCGGTAGGGCAGTATAGATTGTTAATATCGCGCGGGGCTTTCTGGCCAGCAACGGTATCGCATTTAAATTCTGGATAGGCACGTAAGGCGGCTTCGGAATGTGCAGGCATTTCAATTTCCGGGATAACATTGATATACCTGTCGGCCGCAAATTTTACCACATCTTTGATCTGTTCCTGCGTATAGAATCCGCCGTAGCTAAGCGAATCTGGCCAGTCGCGGTTGCTGCCAAACATGGTTTGCTGACGGAATGCGCCCACCTGCGTAAGTTTGGGATATTTCTTGATCTCGATACGCCATCCCTGACCATCAACCAAATGCCAGTGAAAGGTGTTGAGTTTGTAAGAGGCGATAAGCTCGATCACCTTTTTTACCTGCGGAATGGTGAAGAAATGACGCGATACGTCCAGCATCATTCCCCGGTATCCAAAACGAGGCGAATCTTCAATTATCGCGCAAGGCAATTTGTAAGCGGCAGCGTTTTCAACCGGGAAAAGTTGCAGTAAGGTTTGGATACCATAAAACAAGCCTGCATCCTTACCAACTATGATGATATTGCGAGGGGTAATGGTTAGTTTGTAACCTTCCTCGGGCAATTTATCGGCTCCCTTTGCAGTTAAGATTAGCCCCCTGCTTTTTGCGGCTTTAAGCTTTGAATTGTATTTAGCTACTTTAATATTCAGGTGCCGGGTATCCTGCAGATAGCTTTTCAACCATAAAACAGCTTTATCTTTCGGATTATCAGCCTTGATTGCTGTAAGCTGGCTAAATGTAAACGTGCCGCTATTTTTGGTAATGGAAGCAGGGGCAGGGATAATGCCCAGATGCGGATCATCGGTGGTTACCTGGGCCGATACTTTGTTTGTTTGCCCTAAAAAGATAAAAAAGCTTGCGAGCGTGATGAGTTTTGTTAAATAGTGTGCTTTAAAATTCATACAGGCGTGGATAATGATGAAAGGATAAATTTAACCATTATCCTATGCTGGAATGGGGCTAAGGCTTATGTAACAAACAATTGACGTTTAATCGTAGCCTGCGTAATCCCATGCGCTTTGATAGCCGTTTAGCTGTTCCGCATAACTGATCATATCTCCATAAAAAGGAGCATACGCAAGCGTTGAACTATCGCCGATCATTACCAGTTTTTTGCGGGCGCGGGTCATGGCCACGTTCATGCGGCGGATATCGTTCAGGAAGCCTATCTCTCCGTTGGTATTGCTGCGTGTGAGGCTGATGTAAACCACGTCGCGTTCCTGCCCCTGGAAACTATCAATTGTGTTCACGGCAATTTTATCAGCATAAATCAGCAACTCCGGCGAATCCAGTAACAATTGGTTTAAAATCCTGATCTGCTCCTTGTATGGGGAAATAACTGCTATCGTTGGGAAGTTTTCTGTTGAATAAGATCCCGTGAGTTCGCTAACCAGTTTATGCAGGTGTTTGAACAGAAATGCGGCCTCTTCGGGATTTGCCGTGCTGGTGCCTTCCTGTTTTTCATCATAACCACAGCCCGCGGTATCAACAAAGCTTACAGGCAAATCGCCGGGAATTAAAAGCTGATAAGCAACGGTGGGGTGCGCTTTTAACCTGCTGTCATAAAACTGTTTGGATGAAAATCCCATAATGGCTTCATTCATACGGTATTGTTCTTCGAGCAATATTACCGCTCCGGGGTGGAGGTCAGCACATTTTTCGAGCAGGGTAGTGCTAAGGCCATCTTTGGCTGCCTGTTGCGATTTGATGGTAGGCGGGAGCTGCAAATGATCGCCGGCAAGGATTACTTTTTGCGCCTTCGATATCGGGATCCAGCAGGCGGGCTCAAGCGCCTGACCGGCTTCGTCGATAACCACCATATGGAATTTTAAATTGCGGATGGTATAATGGTTAGCGCCTACAAGGGTTGCCGTAATTATCTGCGCTTTACCAATCAGGTCCTCCGTAATAAATTGTTCAGTTTTATCCACTTCTTTAATAAGCTGGTGGGCTGCATCAAAAAGCGCTTTGCGCTGATCGCGTTCGGCTTTGCCAAAATTACGCTTGTATTTGTGCGCCATGTTCTTGTACTCTGAAGCCTGCTTTTTAAGCTTTTTAATCTCCTTCATATCGCTATGGGCATTTATCCTGCTATCTAAAGTTAAAGCCATTAACTTTTCAGAGACCCTTGTCGGATTGCCAATGCGGAGTACATTTAAACCTTCATTACTTAACTTTTCGCTTAGCAAATCAACCGCTGTATTACTTGGCGCTACAACGAGGATCTGTTGTTTGTTTTGTTTTATCAGCGCTTTGATAGCCTGTACAAGCGTGGTTGTTTTACCGGTGCCCGGAGGGCCGTGAACTATGGCAAGTTCCTGTGCCTCAATTATTTTTTGAACAGCTTGTTGTTGTGAAGCGTTTAAACCATTAAGCGGGTGATGAATTGTTTTGGGGATAAAAGCCGGCGTACTTTGCCCGGTTAACACCCGGGTAAGGTGGCCTTCTTTATGATCATCAACAAGTCTGGCAGATAGTTTAAGCGCCTTCTGCATCTCGTCATAGCTATTGTCATCAAACAGCAGGTCGATGCCAAGCTTGCCGCTCCTGGTCCAGTCGGGCAGCTCGTCGGTGTTCAAAGTTAATTTTAACCGGTTGCCGCCCTGGTATGATACTGTGCCGTTTACACGATCGGTTTTAGGATCATGGTTGGAGAACAATGCAGCCGAAGCGCCGAACCTGAATTGGTGACTAAGGTCCTGGTGAGAAGGCCGTTCCACCTCAACTGTAAGGTAATCGCCGCGGCCTACTTCGGTGCCTTTTATGGCTATGGGGTACCATGTAAGCCCTGCTGCCCGGCGTTCGGCAGCTGAAGATGTTTCAGTTAGTTTGAGGTAAGCCTGGCGGTCTTCGTCCTGCTCAGTTTGTAATAAGCTGAGCAGTTTTTTAAAATAGTCCATTTTGCAAAGGTAAAGCTTAGGCCCGGCTTTTGTGTAATCACATAAAACACAAAAGAGGGCTTGAATTTTCCCTTTTCATTTCCTGATTAACAATTTATTGCTGCCAGTTAGGCGCCGGTTTTGCTTCAAGAGCAATTGTATTCCTTGAAAGCTCTTCATTTATCTTACCCAAAAAATGCCTTGTTAATGGTTTTGAAATAAAGCTTTTAACGAAGGGGTACGCCTTGGCCCGTTTCTGATCGGCAGGGTCAACAGAGTTTGAAATAATATAAACCGACACAGGTTTTACTAATGAGCTGTAAATGTTATTGAATAACTTTAAAAATTCCCACCCATCCATTACCGGCATATCGAGGTCAAGAAAAATAATGTTGGGTATTTCTGCATGTTTATCCCGGTTGTTATATAATGCTTTGTAAACAGGTTCCGGATCCATATAAAAGCTTGCATTTAACCAATTATCTTTCAATATGATTTTAACCGTTTCATGAAAAATAATGTCATCATCAATGATAGCGACCGAACGGTGCCGATCGTCTTTAATAAGATTGAGGATATCTTTTTTGATTTCGATAAGTAACGGAGACAAAAGTTCGGTACCGCATTCAATGCAATTCAAGGTACGTGATAACGCAACCTCAAGTGGCACTTGTATCGATAAGCAGGTGGCATCGTTATATATGGAGTTTGCGCAGTCTTTATTAAAGCAATAACAGGTGATTTTTTCGGTGCTAGCCATAGTGTAAAGGTTTTGTTTAGTAGTTCATTTTAAATTGCCTCAACATTGATGCCCCTTGTTGGTTTGTAGTTAAATATTTACAAAGCAGCTTCTATTTTGTTAGGATTGTTAAGGCTTATAAAATTCAATTCCCTAATGCTGAGTTGATTATAATTATGGACTAAAATAGTTGCATTTTAACATTTTTATAACTGCAGCTGTTATGCAAATTAATTTAAATATAAAAAAGATTAACTATAAATACAAATGTGTTTTTTATAGCCCAAGTGTATGTTTAAACTGACAATCCGTTTCTTTTTGAGGCCGCCATCGGCAGTAAAATATTAACTTTAAGTGCCTGTGAACAAGTTGTTTTAAACGATGATTAAATTCTGAATTTAGACGGAATAAGTAAAAAAACCACAGCGACTTTTTTTTGTTATATTGAAACACTAAACTATTAACATGAGCCGATTAACCAGCTTTTTATTATTCCTGTTTGCTTTAGTGATGGCACAATCATGCCAAAGTAACCGGCATGCCAATAATTATAACAAGGCCCTGGTTGATGATAACGGTTTATTGTTTATTAAAAGCGGGGAAGAATCAACCCTCGCCTCTGTAAAAGCATCTGGTTTGGCAATCGCGAACTCAAAAAATCAGCGCGTTATTCAGTTTGCCAAGCTCATGATTGATGATCATACTATGCTGGCAGATGATTTCAAAAAACTAAGGACCGATAATTTTATTGCCGATTCGGTTGTTATTAGCCCTATGCATCAGCAAATTATTAATGATTTGGATACAAAACATGCCGGCGCGTTTGACAAGGCCTATATCCAATTGGTTATAAACGATCATACTGAACAAATAGCTTTATACAAAACAGCAGGAAAAGACCGGAGAAATACAAGCCTTGCCGATTTTGCAAATAAAATGTTACCTGGTTTACAGGCTCATTTAGATACTGCAAAGCTGATTAGCAGTACATTAAAATAACTTTAATTGCTGCTCAACAGGTGGTTTGGCTTTGCCAAAAACGGTACGGCCCCCATATTTCCATGAGTCGTTACGTTCCTTTTCAATAACTTTATCAAAGTTGGCATTGGGTGTGAAATCTTTTTCAGCCCTTTCGGCTATTTGGGAAAGGCGTTTGATAGCTTCATTTTTATCGCTGTTGCCCATTTTTGCCTTTTGAATAGCCGTTTGCAGGGAGCTTAAGGTTTCGTCATAAACTTTGGTAGGCACCGGGAACGGGGCACCATCTTTGCCGCCATGGGCAAAGGAAAACCTCGCCGGGTCTTTAAACCGGGATGGTGTGCCATGGATCACTTCACTTACCAGGGCCAGCGACTGTAACGTGCGGGGCCCTAAGCCTTGCAGCAAGAGCAGGTCTTCAAAATCCTTGGGTTGTTTTTCGTGTGCCAGCCAAAGTACGGCACCAAGGCGTTTCAGGTCGACATCTTTGGCATGTACTTCATGATGGCTGGGCATCACCAGTTTACTAATCTCGTTGATCATGATGCCCGGGTTTTCGGCGGCAATCTGCATAACCCCATTGCGCGAACCATCCGCTTCCTTATCTGTCATGTTAAGGATATAGCCGCTGTTCTTACCATAGATGAAAGTATGCGGGTCGTTAACAAATGAGCTTAACTGTTCGGAATGCCAGTGGTATCTGCGGGCCGTACGGCTTACATCGCTCATGCCTTGCTGAACCACGGCCCATTTGCCGGTGTCGCTTAAAATAAAATTATGGGTATAAAGCTGGAAGCCATCCTGTATGGCGGTATTATCAACTTTGGCGCTCAGTTTGCTGCATTTTACCAGGTAATTTGCATCCAGTCCGGTGGTTTGGCCAACTTTAACCAGTTCGGCAGGTGTTTGAGTAGAATGTTTTCCTTTACCGCCGCAGATATAAATGCCCAATTCGCGGCTATGCGGGTTGATGGACTTTTTTAAAGCGCCCATTACAGAAGTGGTTATGCCCGAGGAATGCCAATCCATCCCCATAACAGCGCCCAAACTCTGAAACCAAAAAGGATCGCTCAGCCGGCGAAGCACTTCATCTTTGCCAAAGTCCATCACGATGGTTTCTACCACAGCAAGGCCAAGTTTAGCCATGCGCTCGGCAAGCCATTGCGGTACATAGCCATAATGTAAAGGTAAGTCAGCACTGCCGGATCGCTTCATGCTAACAAATTTAGTATTTTTTGGGATTACACCGATTGTTTTTTTGAGATTACACCGATTGTTTGATGAGTTTCGAATTGATAGATACAAAAATGCCGCAGATTTGAGTCTACGGCATTTAAGTTATTAATCAAAAATAATCTAATCAGATTTTCAAATCGGTGAAATCAAAAATTAATCGGTGTAATCCCCAAAAACTAATCTTCCTCCGTCTCCCCAACATACAGTTCATCAATATCGGCGGCGTATTTCTTTTCGATGACCTTACGTTTGGCCTTCATGGTAGGGGTGATCTCACCCTCATCCATGCTGAAAGGGTTACGTTTTATCTTGAACGATTTGATGCGTTCGAACTTGGCCAGCTCATTGCTGTATTTCCTGATGTCGGCGGCTATCCAGTCAACTATTTCTTTATCGTTAATGAATACCTCAGGGCGTTCAAAGAAATCATTTTGAAGGTTAAAAGTTTCCTGCAGGGTCTCGCGTGCCGGCACAATAATGGCGGCAATGTATTCGCGTTTATCGCCCACTAAAAACACCTGTTCAATTTTAGGGCTTTTGAGGTAGGTGTTCTCTACCGGAGTAGGGTAGATATTTTTACCATAGGCATTCACCAGCATATTTTTGAGACGGTCAGTAATCTGAAGGTTGCCGCGGAAAAACCTGCCGATGTCGCCGGTATGGAACCAGCCGTGCGAATCAATAACAGTGGCGGTTTCTTCGGGCTTGTTCCAGTAGCCTTTCATTACGCAATGCCCGCGAACAATGATCTCTCCTTCTTCGGTAAGAGTATCTTCTTTAAAGTTATCGTGTGTTTGGATGCTGTAGATGTGTTTGGTATCCACATTCTGGATGGCCACCTCAATACCGGGAATAATACGACCAACGGTGCCATAAATTACCCTGTGACGTTCTGTAACCGCCATTACGGGTGATGTTTCGGTTAAGCCAAAGCCCTCTAAAATTACAATGCCCAGATCGCCAAAAAATTCACCGATGTTTTTAGGCAGTGCGCCACCTCCTGATACCATGAATTTCAGCTGTCCGCCGGTTTTTTCCTTGATCTTGCTGAATACCAGTTTCTCGGCAATGCCGTGTTGCGCTTTTAGAATAACATTTGGCGATTTGCCGGCTTCCTGCACCAGGCGTACTTTTTTACCGATCTCAAATGCCCAAAGAAATATTTTTGTTTTAAGGCCACCTGCCGATGTGCCGCTTTTGATGGCTTTGTCGTGGATGCGTTCCAGTAATCGGGGTACGCAGCAAAGTATAGTAGGTTTAACCTCGCCCATGTTTTTGGCCAGCAGCTCCAAACTTTGGGCGAAAGCTATTTGTGATCCCCGGTAAATAGCTATATGGTAAATGGTGCGCTCAAATACATGCGATAGCGGCAGGAATGATAAAAACCTGTCGGTTTTTTCAACAAACGGAATCTGGATTAAACTATTGATAGCGTTTTGCGTGAGGTTATGGTGAGTTAACACAACCCCCTTAGGCACACCTGTTGTTCCCGAAGTATAAATGAGGCATGAAGTATCAGTTGCTAAGATAGCTTCACGGGCGGCATCAATGGCGTGGCGATATTGCTCCAGCAATTTGCTGCCTTCGGCTATTACCTGGTCAAAGCCAATTACGCCGGCATTTAAGCTTACCTTATCACTGAATTTTTCAAAATCATCAAATGCCGGGATCAGGCGGATCAGCTCCGGGCAGTTGTTGGCCACTTTTAAAACCTTCCTGAACAGGAATGGGTTGCCGCAAATGATGGTACGCGCCCCCGAATCGTTCAGGATATATTCGATCTCATTTTCGGTAAGGGTAGGGTATATGGAGGTATTAACCGCGCCAATCTGTTGCAGGGCCTGGTCGTAATAAACGTAGTTCGGGCCGTTTTCGATGATTAGGGACAGTCTGTCGCCTTTCCTGATACCGATATGCAGGAACCAGGCCGAAATCGCGTCTATTTTTTCTAAGGCTTCACCGTAGCTGATCTCCACCCAGGTGTCTTTAACTTTATGAAGCAGGAAAGTATGATCTAAAGGATGGATTTTTGCAACGGTATTGCGAATGAAACTCGGAACAGTTGAAAGCTCGGTATTTTTACTCATTTAAATAATTGGATATTGGAAACAAATCTAAATCTATTTTTATAAAAACAAGCATTGACACAGGTATTTGACAGACGGGGTGCGTTTTACTTTGTGATGATGCGCATTTAAGCAAACAGTTATTAACTTGTACAAAAAACATATACTATGAAGATAATTATCATTGGTGCTTCGGGAACTATTGGCAAAAAAGTTACCGAAGCATTGCAAGGCAAAAACGAGATTATTACTGCAGGTTCAAAAAGTGGTGATTTTCAATTGGATATTACTTCACCCGAATCGATAGAAGCATTTTACAAGCAGGTTGGCCCTTTTGATGCACTTGTTAGTACTACCGGTTCCGGGCATTTTGGCCCGTTGACCAGCACGACGCCTGCTGGTTTTAAAAAAGGTATTGAAAGTAAACTGCTGGGGCAGGTAAATCTTGTACTGATAGGCCAGCATTATATTAATCCCAAAGGTTCATTTACGCTTACCTCAGGTATCCTATCGGAAGATCCGGTTGTAAACGGCGTGAATTTGGGCACCATTAACGGTGGACTAAATTCCTTTATAATAGGTGCAGCCATTGAATTGCAAAATGGTGTGCGGATCAACGCGGTGAGTCCCGGTGTTGTTGAAGATTCGCCCGGTTATTTTGAATACTTCCCCGGCCATGAACCCGTTGCTATGGATAAGGTAGCCAACGCTTACATTAAAAGCGTACTTGGGGCCATTACAGGACAGGTGATCAAGGTGTTTTGATAAAAACAAACTACATGTCATTACGGGGAACGGAGCAATCGCACGGAAGTATAGCCACCCTGTGTAGCGTGCGATTGCCGCGCTGCGCTTGCAATGACATTTTTTTCTTTTTCAAACTTTCCCTATCTTCATTGCATAATTACTATTTCCACATATAAAACAAGGGTTGCCTAAGGGCCCAGCCTGTTGATACAGGTTTGGTGACACGCTGCATTCGCGGCAGTGTTTTGTATTGTTTCAAAATTTCCAATCAATTTTATTTAACCGGTAATGAAAATTACTCAAGTATTCACTTTGGGCATATGCTGCATTTTAATATGCGCTGCCCGGGAAGCAAAATCATATATCTATATGGATACTATAACCAATAAACAAAAAGTACTATCATTTTATAAACAAATAGTAGGGCAGCGTAAAACAGAGCTGATTCCAGAATTTATAGCCGAAGAGTATAAACAACATAATCCAACCGTTAAACAGGGGAGGGCAGGTATCACAGATATGATCAATTACATGAAAACGCTGCCGCCGCCTCCCGAAGATGCAAAGTCGCCAATTGTAAGGGCGATACAGGATGGCGACTTAGTAGTAACTCACCTTGATGTTTCATTTATGGGGAAGCGGATGGCTGTGATCGACCTTTTTAAGTTAAAAGATGGGATGTTGACAGAGCATTGGGATGCTATACAGCCCCTCCCCGATGAAAGCGGGAAAACTATAACTGCTACTAATGGCGCAACTGAAGTTGATCCTAATGCGTCTGCGGAAGATTGCAGACTTGTTGTCGATCAATTTTACAAAGCGGTTGTAAGCAAACAATCTGCTAATCAGTTTATCGATGCCGCTTATGTTGAGCATGATGCTTCTGTAATCGCGTCAGGCGTGGGATTGGCAGACTATCTTTCGGGGCCTGATCGATCTGTTAAAATTCATAGGCTCATTGCTGAAGGGGATTTCGTGGCAGCCCAATTACAGTTTAACGGGAGCGGCAAAACGTTTGTGTTTTATGAGATATTCAGGGTGGCTAAGGGTAAAATTGCAGAACACTGGAGTGTGGAACAGGTTGTACCCGATGGCATTAAACCGGAGGATATGTTTTGATGATGGTTCAGCTGAAAGCTGAAGCCATATTTAACCACGGGCTGGAAGCCCGCGGCAGATGGTAAAACAAAAAGAGGCGCTCATCGCGCCTCTTTTCAATTATTTTAAGGTTGAATTTATACCGAAAAACTTTCGCCGCAGCCGCAGGTACGGCTGGCGTTAGGGTTGTGGAAATTGAAGCCTTTGCCGTTAAGCCCGTCTGAAAAATCAAGCTCGGTACCGGCAAGATACAGGAACGATTTCATGTCAAGCGCCATACGTACGCCCTGGTCTTCAAAAAACTGATCGCCTTTTTTCTCTTCGTTATCAAAATCAAGATTGTATGATAAGCCAGAGCAACCACCGCCCTGAACAGATACACGCAGAAAGTACGAGGCATCAAGCCCTGCATCCTGCATTAGGTGTTCTATTTTGCTTTTTGCTTTATCAGTTACAGTTACCATTTTTTAAAAGAGTCAAGATTGTTAGATTCAAGAGCCAAGATTTTTCACTCGTCTCTTGCGTACCATGCTATGAAGATTTAAGATACAAATAAGGGAAAGTCTTGTTTTCTTGCCTCCTGCATCTTAAAGTCTTTTTAGTGATGTACTTTTTCGCTTTCAATTGGCTCCAAGCCGTTTTTTACGCGGAAATCATTGATTGCTGCTTTGATAGCATCCTCTGCCAATACTGAGCAGTGAATTTTTACCGGTGGAAGGGCAAGCTCTTCAACGATATCCATGTTGTCGATTTTCATAGCATCATCAATGCTTTTGCCTTTAAGCCACTCAGTAGCTAATGATGAAGAAGCGATTGCCGAACCGCAACCGAAAGTTTTAAATTTTGCATCGGTGATAACATTGTTATCATCAACCTGGATTTGCAGGCGCATTACGTCGCCGCACTCAGGTGCACCAACTAAACCGGTACCTACTTTGTGGCTGCTTTTATCCAAAGTACCCACATTGCGGGGGTTAGTGTAGTGATCGATTACTTTATCTGAATATGCCATTTTTTTAAAGTTCTAAGTCGTTAGTTATAAGTTCTGAGTCTTTATAAAACTCTTATATGTCAATTCGTAAATGGTAAATCCGAAATCGAAAATCCCAAATCCGAAATTAAATTAATGTTCTGCCCACTCAATTGAGTTAAGGTCGATACCTTCTTTAAACATTTCCCAAAGTGGTGAAAGGTCGCGCAGGTGGGTAACCGCTTTTTTGGTTACTTCAATTGCGTAATCAACTTCTTCTTCGGTAGTGAAACGACCTAAGCCAAAACGGATAGAAGAGTGGGCCAGGTCATCAGACAGGCCTAAGCTTTTCAATACGTATGATGGCTCCAATGAAGCAGAAGTACAAGCCGAACCTGATGATACAGCCAGATCTTTCATGGCCATCATCAAGCCTTCACCTTCAACATATTTAAATGAAATGTTAGCAACATGTGGTAAGCGGTGTTCAACATTGCCGTTTACATAGCTTTCTTCCAATACGGTTAAAGCCGACTGCAGTTTATCGCGCAAAGCTGACAGGCGTTTTGCTTCGCTTTCCATTTCCTGGCCGCAAAGCTCGCAGGCTTTACCTAAGCCAACAATACCCGGTACGTTAAGGGTACCTGAACGCATACCGCGCTCGTGACCGCCACCGTCCATTTGGGCTGTAACTTTAACCCTTGGTCCTTTACGGCGTACATATAATGCACCAACACCTTTAGGGCCGTATATTTTGTGTGCTGATAAAGCCAAAAGATCAATACCATCAGCATTAACGTCAACAGGGATCTTACCAACAGCCTGTACGGCATCGGTCATAAATAATGCGCCGTGTTTGTGGGCAATAACCGAAATTTCTTTAATCGGCTGAATAACGCCAATTTCGTTATTGCCATACATAATAGATACCAGGATGGTTTCAGGCGTCATTGCCGCTTCTAAAACTGCAAGATCAACAAGACCATCTTCTTTAACCGGCAGGTAAGTTACTTTACCGCCCAGTTTTTCAACGTGTTTGCAGGCATCAAGTACAGCTTTATGCTCTGTAACAGTAGTTATGATGTGGTTACCTTTATCTTTGTACATTTCAAACACCCCTTTAATAGCAAGGTTATCTGATTCTGTAGCACCAGAGGTAAAGATGATCTCTTTTTCAGATGCGCCTATCAATTTGGCAACCTGTTCGCGTGCGTAATCAACCGCCTCCTCTGCAACCCATCCAAACGCATGGTTACGGCTTGCTGCATTACCAAATTTCTCGTTAAAATATGGTAACATAGCCTCCAGTACCCTTGGGTCCATCGGTGTAGTTGCATTGTTATCTAAATAAATTGGGATATTCATAGTCCTTTTGAAATATATTAACAAAACAAAGATACGCAAGTTTTTATTGAAATTCAGCTAAATTCCTTCGCAAATAACCAAAGCTGACCAATAATTTACAATATTTGGACATGAACAAAGTGGAGCACATTGGCATTGCAGTTAACAGTGTTAAGTTAGCAGGGGAAATCTACTCCAAATTGCTGAATACACCTGTATATAAAACCGAAACTGTAGAGAGCGAACATGTGGTTACCGCCTTTCTTCAAAGCGGGCCAAATAAAATTGAATTGCTCGAGGCTCTTAATGATGATAGCGCCATTGCTAAGTTTATAGCTAAAAAAGGGGAGGGGATTCATCATATAGCTTTTGAGGTAGATGATATTGGAGCTGAAATGAAACGCCTTGAAAATGAGGGTTTTGTTTTGTTAAATGATAAGCCTAAACAGGGGGCTGACAATAAACTGGTTTGCTTTGTGCACCCCAAAAGCGCTAATGGGGTGTTGGTAGAGTTGTGCCAGGAGATTAGAGGTTAGATACTTTTTAAACCAGAATTCAACGATTAACGAATTATTGAAATAAAAGTTAAGACTTACGAAGTTTTTAAAACTTCGTAAGTCTGGCTTCTGCCTAAAAACAAACTAATCTCTAACCTCCAATCACTAATCACTAATCTTGCGTTAGGGATAGTAGCGGATACCGGCCCACGAGCGTAATGCCTGCAGGCGTATGAGCGGATGAGCCCGGACCGCCGGTAACGCCATAATTGATCTTTGAACCCGGATATCCCATTTTGACTTTTGCCGTGATATAAGCCCTATTCAATATGAAATGTACTTCAATTTTACTGTTCGGTTACCTGTTACTAACTGTTGTCGGTTGTGATTTTAAGAGAAAGTATGAAAATAAAAAAGAATCAGATGATTCGTGGAGTACTTTGATTATTGTTTCTGAACACAGAACAGTAATTACAATTATTAACGGTCTTGATACCTCATTTGTGGAAAGGCAAAACATTGGCTCGATTTTTACACCAAGGCCTAAAAAAGTTATAAGAGATACCACAAAAGTGATTTTTACGAAGGCCGAACAGGATTCACTTTTCTATATAGCTAAAAATATTGTTTCATATCCGGTATTAAACACCCGGCATTGCACTGATTATGTTGGCGATTTGGATATTTATATAAACTATGGTAATGATATACGGCAGGGGATAAATTATTCTGGTGTTTGCGATTGGACAACACTATCTGCTAATACAATAAAACTGCATGCATTGCTTAAAAAAAGGATGCCTAAAGTTTATTTAGGTAAATCAAGTTCAGCAACCAGCCGTATTGGGAATTAACCTGTTAAGCAGGGTTTATTATTAAAATAAAACTTTTTATTTTTGCTATTCCGAATTACACTTTTATTATTACATTTGCACCTCTTTTAAGTAAAGTACAGAAGGTAAGTTTATATAATATAATGAAAAAAGATCTGCATCCATCAAACTATAGGTTAGTTGTATTTAAAGATATGTCAAACGACTACTCTTTTATCACTAAATCTTGCATCGATACCCGCGAAACCGTTAAATGGGAAGATGGTAACGAATATCCATTGGTTAAATTAGAGATTTCTCACACTTCGCACCCGTTCTACACCGGTAAAATGAAACTGGTTGATACTGCAGGTCGTATTGACAAATTCCGCTCACGTTACAACAAAAAGTAATTTTTGTTTAATTAATATTTACAAGTCCCGGCTTTGCAGTCGGGACTTTTTTTATTTTTGCGCCATGGCAATTATCCTTTTTGACGATAACGCACACCATACGCTGTTACCGCTTACCTATACCCGGCCGGTTGCCGATCTTCGTATCGGGATGCTTACTATTGCCGAAAAATGGGCCAGGCATTTAAAAAGCGCTTATTCTTTTCAAACGCTTGATTACCTAAAGATTAAGTTCCCGGTAAATATTGAGGCTGATAACGTTTTTATCAATGGCGCTGTATGTCCGGATGAAAACCTGGTTGAAGCAATTGATAAACTGCAAACCGGGCAGGCGCTTAAATACAACGACCAGCTAATAGCCGTTAAACTTAATGCCGGGAATGCGGAAAGCTTTGACGCTAATGCTGATTTTGGCGGTGTGGTAAACTATTCTAACCTTTTTGTATCGATCAAATACCCTGAAGATATTTTCAGGAAGAACGACATTGAGCTTCGTAAAGATTTTCAACTGCTTACTAAAGGACGAACAAGCGCGGCTATCAGTTTAACCAACGTTATTATAGGCGACGATTTTTTTGCAGAAGAAGGTGCTGTTGCTGAATGTTCGACATTTAACACAACTAACGGACCGATTTACCTTTCGGCTAATACCGAAATTTGGGAAGGTACCCATATCCGCGGGCCATTTGCTATTTGCGAACATTCGCAGGTGAAAATGGGGACTAAGATTTATGGTGCTACCACCGTTGGGCCGTATTGCCGGGTTGGGGGCGAAATAAATAATTCGGTAATTTGGGGATATTCGTCAAAAGGTCACGAAGGCTACCTAGGCAACTCGGTTTTAGGCGAATGGTGTAATATCGGCGCTGATACAAACAATTCAAACCTGAAAAATAACTACGCCGAAGTAAAACTTTGGGATTACAGTACACAACGTTTCCGTAAAACGGGCCTCCAATTCTGCGGCCTCATTATGGCCGATCATGCAAAAAGCGGGATCAATACCATGTTTAATACCGGTACGGTAGTGGGGGTAGGGGCCAACGTTTTTGGAGCAGGTTTTCCACGTAACTTTGTGCCCGACTTTTCATGGGGAGGCGCGCAGGGCTTCGAAGTTTATTTGATCAATAAAATGTTTGAAACCGCTCAGAAAGTGTTCGACCGCCGCGATCACCGTGATTTTGATGAAACCGAACAGAATTTATTAACAGCCATATTTGAACAGACGGAGAAGTATAGGCAGTTTTGATTTTGGTGAGTGGTTGATTAGGTGAGTGGGTTAATATCACCATTTAATTGAACTTTATGAACTACTCACCTAATCAACCCAATCAACCATTCACTAATAAATAAAATAATAAAATCATGAGAAAGAAAATCGTTGCCGGAAACTGGAAAATGAACCTTGATTACAATGAAGGTTTAGCTTTATTTTCAGAGATCATCAACATGGTAAAAGATGAGGCTACCGGCACGCAGGAAGCAGTGATCTGCAGTCCGTTCATCCACATTCATAGCCTGGTGCAATTGTCAAAAGGTTATAGCAAAATTGCTGTTGGCGCACAAAATGCCCACCAGGAAGAAAAAGGTGCTTACACAGGTGAGATCTCTGCTAAGATGATTAAATCGACAGGCGCTGCTTATGTGATCCTTGGCCACTCAGAACGCCGCCAGTATTTTGGCGAAACCAATGCTTTGCTTGCCAAAAAAACGGATACTGCTTTAAAAAATGATCTTCGCCCTATCTTCTGCATTGGCGAAACCTTGCAGGAGCGTGAAGCCAATACACATTTTGATGTGATCAAAACTCAGTTGGTTGAAGGCATCTTTCACCTTGATGCTGAAGCTTTTGCTAAATTGGTTATTGCTTACGAACCGGTTTGGGCTATCGGTACAGGTGTAACTGCTACATCAGCACAAGCTCAGGAAATTCACGAGTTCATCCGTAAAGAAATTACCGCTAAATATAGCCAGGAAGTTGCCGATGCTACTACCATTTTATACGGCGGTAGCTGCAACCCAATCAATGCTGCCGAACTGTTTGCTCAGCCTGATATTGATGGCGGCCTTATTGGTGGTGCTTCTCTGAAATCGCGCGACTTTACAGATATCGTTAAAACATTTAATTAATTATTAGATATGAGATTTTAGATATGAGATCTGAGAAAATGCCCAAACTTAATTTCAAACAGAAAGAGGGTTTGTGCTGTTTACAAAAAAGTAAACTCTCAAATCTCATATCTCACGTCTCAAATCTAAGAGAAGCATGAAGCTTTTAAAAGTTCTTTTACCCGTTTTGGTCGACTTTGGCGTATTTTGGGCGGTTGTATATCTCAATATGCCCGATCACCCTATGCGCATTGGCGAAATTGGTAACGGTAACCTGTATAGCCTCATGGCCTACTTCAGCCTTTTTTGGCCCTTATTGCTTGCAGATGGAATCCTCACACAGTACCTGATCATCATACCGCTTTGGAATTGGGTTAAACATAAAGGAGCTTCGGCGCGCTTTATTGCCGGAGCCTGCATTGCCCTGGTTTGTATATTATTTGCCGGGGCCCTAAGCTATATTATATGGTTGCCCGAGGATGGATATAGCCCCCTGTTTAGTTTTTGGTGGTATATGACCGAAATACAAGCTGTTTACTGGATTGTTAACTTTGTTGTACTGTATTTACTCGACAGGAAGAGGACAAGCGCAGATAGCGAGCCGGTTGAACCCGCAGTTGCAGCTTAAATTCTCTGCCGGCCGACCGGATTTCTGGTGTGGGTTAACAACGAAAAAAATCAAAATGAATTACTACGAATTATTTTTTACTACCATCACCACCGAAGATTACCAGCAAGACCTGCTGATAAATGCTTTGGGTGAGATAGGTTTTGATACTTTTGAAGAGCTTGAGCTTGGCTTTAAAGCTTATATTCCCGAAGATGTTTTCGACCAACAGGCGCTTGATGAGCAATTATTACCCTATAAAGACCTGTTCACTTTTAGTTACGAGATAACGCTCATTCCGCAGAAAAACTGGAATGAGGTGTGGGAAAGTAATTTTGAACCTATAGAGATAGGGGATAAGATTTATGTGCGGGCAACCTTTCATGAACCTAAACCCGAGTTTGAATATGAGATAGTGATTGATCCCAAAATGGCATTTGGTACCGGGCACCATCAAACCACAGCTATGATGCTGGGGCTGATGCTTGAAAATGAGTTTGCCGGTAAAAAAGTGCTTGACATGGGCTGCGGTACGGGGATCCTTGCTATTATGGCAGCCAAACTGGGTGCCGACGATATCACCGCCATTGATTACGACCCGGTTTGCTATGAAAGCACTATCGAAAATTCGGCTTTGAATAATGTGGGTAATATCAAACCGCTTTGCGGGTCAAAAGAAGTTATCCCCAATGAGCAATATGATACCATCCTGGCCAACATCAACCGCAATATCCTTATCGACCAGATGCCGCGTTATGCTGAAGTGTTAAAGACCGATGGCGAGATTTACTTCAGTGGTTTCTATGAATCGCCCGACCTGGATATCATTACCGACGAAGCCCGCAAATACGGCCTGAAATACATTACCCATAAAAAAGATAAAGACTGGGTAGCCGCTAAGTTTATAAAGTAAAGAAACTATTATACATCACGTCATTGCGAGGAACGAAGCAATCCCCTATATACAGGGCCGCTTTTAAGGCGGCTCTGTAAAGTTCGCGATTGCTTCGTTCCTCGCAATGACGCAGTTTAATATGGTTTAGAGGGGGCTAATACCCTACAGTAAACCTTCTTTTCACAAATTGGTTGTTTTCCAGTTCATCCAATATAGCAACTGCCAAATCTTCTACTGAAATTTCGTGTTCGTGCTTGTCATTAAACACAGGCTCATCTGTACCGGTGCGGTATACACCTGTGCGGGTGCCGGGATGCAGGTGTATGGCCGGGCTCAGGAAGGTCCAGTCTAAATCTTCTTCTTTTTTGATGATGTTCAGGTAGTCGCGGGCCGCTGTGGCGCCTGTTTTCCATTCGGCGGGGAATTGAGGGCTATCAACTAATTGTACGCCCGGAGCAATAAAAAGACTGCCGGCGCCGCCTACAACCAACAGGCGGCTTACACCAGCTTGTTTAGTGGCCTGTTGTATAGCCTCTGACCCTTTAATAAAATCATTGTACAGGTTAGGGTTACCCCAGCCGGCGTTAAATGAGTTTACAACAGCATCATGCCCTTTTAACGTTTCGGTTAACTCATCAACGTTATATACATCGGCAGTTTTGAGTGTTAATTTAGGGTTTTCAATATCTGTTTTCGGGTTACGGGCTATAGCAGTTACCTCGTATCCACGTTGTAACGCTTCGTTTAAAACGGCTTTGCCTACAAAACCTGTGGCTCCAATTAATGCGATTTTCATTGTTTTTGCGTTTATATTGTAATTAAATTTGTTACAGTTTATTCTAAATTTTTTTAATCAAATTGATTTACAAAATCAAAAATGGTTATGGTGCTTAGTTTTTTGATAATGGCTGCTTCAACCTCATCGGCCAAATGATCAAGGTGAGCTCCAATTTGTTTGCCTACGGGGCAGGCAGGATTGGGCTTATTTTTAGCCTGGCCTAAAGCCGGCGGCAGTTTTACAGCTTTATAAACATCGGCAAGGGTTATTTTTTGAGGAGGAAGGGCAAGGCTATAACCGCCGGTTTTGCCTTCCTTGCTTTCAATAAGCCCGCAGGCGCGTAATTTGCGCATTTCTTTACGTACCAGAACAGGGTTTACGTTCATGCTGCCGGCAACATAGTCAGACGATAGTAGCTCGCCCGGCTGTTTGCAAAGCAGGGTTAATACATGAGTTGCTATTTGAAATTGTCCGTTCATTTATCTGTAATAAAAAATATTACAGTACAAAAATGAAATTTTAATTTTAAAAAGAAGAATTTTTTGCGCTTTTTTGCGCACTAAATTACAATGGGATGAAAATCCAGACCTAAATTGCTCGAAAAAAATACCGTGTAGCAGGTATGTTTTAGAATGATTTATTTGCTTTAATTTAAGGGATTTGCCAATCGCAACAATTAACTACACTTTAAAATAAAAAATTACGCAAATTAGTTGATAATTAGCGTGATAATAAATATTATTGTAAAGTAATTAACTTTTGCGAAACCTACACTATTAATTTAACCAAATGAAAACTCTCGGAAAAAAAATCAGATTATTACGTCATCAAAAGGGGTGGAGCCAGGAGGATGTTGCAAAGAGATTGGATATTTCAATTCCTGCTTTCTCAAAGATTGAAACAGGGATCACAGATATTAATTTATCAAGGCTTGAGCAGATAGCAAACCTGTTTGAAATGTCAGTAGTTCAGTTGCTTACATTTAATGATACCGAACAGGATCAGAAATTTGTTAACGAGCTTGAAACCGTTAACAAACGCTTAATGGACCGTGAAACTGAAGTAATCGATTTGCAGAAAAAAGTAATTGAGCTATTTGAAGAACTTCGACATTCAAAAGTAACCGCATAATTTGGTGGCCCGGTTTGGCCGGGCTAATCAAAAATGTAACGCATTGTTAAATGCTTTTTGCCAAATGTAGCACCAACTGCTTCATGGATAGCTATCATTTTGTCGTTAAAATCGCCTACCCAGGATAGTTCAAGCTCATCATAACGCTTGAGAGGCAATACATATTCCTTTAATTTTATAAACATTGCCGACTCAAGGCCGTGCTTCTGGTACTTTTGTTTCGTGCCCATCACAATAGCCCGCATGCGGGATACACCTTTCCAACGGTAATATAAAAATTTAAGCTTACCTATCAGGTTAAGTTTGCCATTAAGCGGTTTAAGCATCTGGTTGGCATCGGGCAAAATGATCATGAAGGATGCTGGTTCATCATCAACATAAGCAAACCAGATCAATTTTTCGTCCATCAGGGGCTTCATTTTTTCGAAGCTTTCCATGATCGTATCGTATGTGATAGGAACAAAGTTTTCAAAATCTTTCCATCCATCATTATAAACCTCAATGAAATCGGCGGCGAATTTTTCTATTTCTTTTATTTCAAAATGCCTGAAATCGTATCCGGGCTTTTTGGCTACCCAATTAGCTATTTTGGTAAACCGCTCGGGGAAAGGTTTATGAGCGTCAACATGGTTAGTGATCTGCGCGTACTGGGTTTTAAAGCCGTACTCATCAAAAAAGGCCTGGTAATACGGATGATTATAGTTCATACCATAAGAGGGCGGGGTAAAGCCTTCAACCAGCAAGCCCCAAAAGTTGTCGTTTTCGCCAAAGTTGATGGGGCCGTCCATGGCTTTCATGCCGTTTTCGCTGAGCCAGTTTTTCGCGGTATCAAACAAAAGAAAGGCAGCTTCTTTGTTATCGATACACTCAAAAAAGCCCATGCCACCGGTTGGCTGCTCGTAATTGTATGCCTTTTTTTCATTAATAAAAGCAGCAACCCGGCCAATTAGGCGGCCGGTATCATCAGTCAGGATCCAGCGGGTACATTTACCATGTTGATGAAAGTTGTTTTTTGCCGGGTTAAATACAGCTTCAATATCATTATCAAGCGGGCAAACCCAGTTATCGTCATCTTTATAAATGATGCGGGCTACATCTAAAAAAGCCTTTTTTGTTGCTTTGTCCTTTACTTCTGTTACTTTCATTTATTGTATGCTACCGGTAGATAATAAAAAAAGCATCCAGAGGCATAGTCTGAATGCTTTATAAAATGTTATGTATTAAAAAGAATTAATAGTCGTCTTCGTCGTCGTCATCGAATGACTCGTAACCCCTGCCCAGATCATCATCCAATGATCCGTCAAAATCATCATCATCGTCATCAACTACCTTCTTTTTCACTTTTGGGTCAAACTCATCATCATCAGGATCATTATCTGAGTTTTCGATCTTTTTAGTGTTCGGTTTCTTTGGCGCTCCCATTGTAATGGATTTTATAAATTAAACTTTGTCAATAATAATAATTAAAATCAGATAAAGAAAAGCGTTTCTAAAATCTTTTACCCTATTGATTCAATAGTAAAAATAATGAAAAATGGTTTTTTTTAAAACAGAAATTAAAATTATTCTGATTGCTCGCCAATGGTAGCAGTATTGTTTGTAAAGTCCTTAAGTTGAGGTAATTCCTCGATACTGTTAATGCCAAAATAGTCCATAAACAAAGCGCTTGTACCATAAAGGATAGGTTTTCCGAGCCCTTCTGATTTGCCAATTATAGCTATTAGCTCTTTTTCGAGTAACTTTTGGATCGAATAATCGCAGTTTACACCCCTGATCTGCTCTATATCGGGCTTAGTTACGGGTTGTTTGTAGGCGATAATAGCCAGGGTTTCCAAAGCGGCCTGGCTTAGTTTTTTCTTTGACCGCTGCAGTTGTAAAAGGTTAATAACAGCGTGATATTCCTTTTTAGTGAGAAATTGATAACCATTGCCAATTTTAACCAGCTCAATAGCTAAACTATGATGCTGATATTTTTCGTGGATCCTGCCTATGGCATCGGTTACTTCTTCAATATTAAAATCACGCTCAAAAGCAGCCTGGAGGCAATACATGATCTCCTCCAACCGGATTGCCTGCTCTGATGCAAAAATTAGGGCCTCTATGTATTGTTCCATTTTTAGTCAGTGGCAGTTGCAGTTTTTAGTTGCAGTTATTTTTTCACTGCTACTGCTACTAAGGGCTTAATAATTTATAACCTGTTCTTCAATTTCAACGGGGATTTCGCGCCACTCGTATCGCTGGGTACGAAGCTGGGGCTCAAAGCCGGCTTCTTTTATGGATTCCTGGATGCCTTTAGCGGTAAATCTGTGAGGTGCACCGGCTGCGGATACCACGTTTTCTTCAATCATGATCGATCCAAAATCGTTAGCACCGGCGTGCAAGCAAATTTGGGCAACCTGTTTACCTACGGTAAGCCACGAAGCCTGGATATTTTTAACGTTGGGCAGCATAATGCGGCTCAAGGCAATCATGCGGATATATTCATCGCCGGTAACATTATTCGTGATACCGCGTACTTTACGTAAAAGAGTGCCGTCATCCTGGAAAGGCCAGGGGATAAATGCTATAAAACCATAGTTGCCTTCGGGTTTTTCGGCCTGTACCTCGCGGATCCAAACCAAATGTTCAAAGCGCTCTTCAATAGTTTCAATGTGGCCAAACATCATTGTAGCAGATGTTGGCAGGTTAAGTTGGTGAGCGGCACGCATTACATCAAGCCATTCCTTACCGCCGCATTTGCCTTTGGATATCAGGCGGCGTACGCGGTCGTTCAGGATCTCGGCACCGGCACCTGGTAATGAATCCAGGCCTGCTTCCTTCATCGCTCTTAGTACCTCAATATGCGGCATGCTCTCCAATTTGGCAACGTGCGCAATTTCCGGCGGACCTAATGAATGCAGTTTTAATTTCGGATAAAGCTGTTTCAGTTCGCGAAAAAGATCGGTATAAAATTTCAGTCCCAGATCGGGGTGATGCCCGCCCTGTAACAGCAGTTGATCGCCTCCGTACCGAAATGTTTCCTCGATCTTCTTTTTATAAGTTTCAATATCAGTAATATAGCTTTCCTCATGACCAGGACGGCGAAAGAAATTACAAAACTTGCAATTGGCTATACAAACGTTAGTAGTGTTAACATTACGGTCAATTTGCCAGGTAACCTTACCATGCGGAACCTGTATTTTACGAAGTTCGTTGGCTGTGTACATCAACTCGGCAGTAGAGGCGTTGTTATACAGGTAAACGCCTTCTTCAAGCGTTAAAAAATCAAACCGCAACGCGCGCTGCAACAGATCGGCTGTATTCATATTACGCAAATATACGCAAGTTGGTAATTTGATTTTAACGACTGTTAAATAATTGACAAAAAAGATAGAAAAGCAGAAAGCCTAAAGCAAAAAGCCCAAAGCTTGTTATTCCTTCAGCTTTCGGCTTTCAACTTTCAACTTTTGACTTTCAGCTCAAGAAACTACCTTTCCCTCATCCAACCTCAAAACTTTATCAACACTGTTGGGTATTTCATGCTGATAGTGGGTAACATAAATAAGTGCAACATTGCCCAGGCTGCAAATGGTATCAACCAGGTTTTTAAAGTGGAGTTGCTGATGATCATCCATTCCCTGGCAGGGTTCATCAAAAATAAGCAGTGCCGGGTTTTTAATGAGCGCCCGGGCAAGCAGACAGAGGCGTTGTGCGCTTGCCGGGATGTTTTTGAGCAGTACGCGGGCATACTTTTCAATTTCCAAAGCCTTCATCCATCGTAAAGCAACCGCTGCACGGTCTTTATGGCTTGGCCTGAATAAGCCGAGGGTATCATAATAACCCGATTCGATTACCTGCAAACAGCTATTATCAGTAGGGAAGTATTGATGCAGTTCGGGCGATACGAAGCCGATCTTTTTTTTGATATCCCAGATACTTTCGCCTGTCCCGCGTTTTTTATCAAATAAAATAATGTTGTTAGCATAAGCCTGTGGGTTATCTCCGTTGATTAAGCTTAGCAACGTTGATTTGCCTGCCCCGTTAGGACCCAACAAAGCCCAATGTTCTCCAGGGTTAATCTGCCAGTTTACATCATCCAGCACCACCTTATCGCCATACTTAATGTGTACCTGATCCATTTTTACAATGTGCTTGTAAGCGGTCGGGTTTTTATCGATGTTGAGTAAGGCATTCAACTCGTTGGTATCAATCGTATCGCTTTTGTCCTGCTCAAAAAGTTCTGCTTTAAAATCCTGTTTGGGGCTTTCGTGTATAATAACCCCTTTGCTTAACACGGCGACATGGGTAATAGCAGTTGGAATTTCATGGATGGAGGTGGCTATTATGATGTTAATACCTGATACCATGATCTGCTCAATAATGCCATTAAATTCTTTACGGGTTTTTACATCCAGGCCGGTTAAGGGGCTGTCGAGCATTAATAATACGGGATTTTTAAGCAGGGCGGCTGCGAGCATCAAGCGTTTGGTTTCGCCGTTTGATAGTTTGATGATCTGTTTATTGAGCAGTGGTTCGAGCCGTAATAATGAAACTACTCTTTCAAATGTCCAGAATGTATTGGTGCCGGGAAAGTGTGGTATCGTATTAAGATAATCTGCAACCGTAAGCGCATCTTCCGAATCGGAAGAATTATAGCGTTGCTGATAGTAGAAATCTGTAGTGTTTGAAAGGTTGCGGAAATGATGTTTAGGCTCAACCAGGGCTATAAGCTTATGTGGCGTGGCAATATCACCGGCCTTGAAAAATTTGGAGTAATCATTCCAGAAATGATAATCTATTTCACCGCCTGTGATATTAAAACGCCCGGCTATGGTTTGTAGCAGGGCACTTTTTCCTGATCCGCTTTCGCCGATAAGGGCCCAGCTTTCGCCTTTGTTTATATTAAAGCTTAAGCCGGTAAATAATGTTGTGTTTAAAAAACGTACAGTTGCTTTATTTATTGATAGAAGTGCATTTGTCATAACTTAGCCAGTAGAGTAGCGTGTAAATGTACTCATCTGAGTTAAAGCCATAAAAAATTTTTGTGGATTTATGGCGCTTGCTATCCTTCTCCTGTAATTAAGCCGTGCGTTTTAAGGTTTCAGTTGTAGCCGGTATTTCATTGGCCTTTTTATTAAGCCGGTTCCAGGTGGCAAAGTCGATAGTGAGCGCTTTTACAAAATTTTTGCAGCTCTTGTTAGGGCATGTAAGTACCCAATATTTTTTATGCTGTTCAACATGAGGCCTGTTACCGCATTTAATGCAGTTTTCACATTGAATGTTTGGTTGTACCGGTATTATCATAGTTGGTTGGAGATAAATTGTTAATAAATTATTTTATGCTAAACCAGCACACCTGCTGTGGCCAGCCGGTGTAAACATGTAACCTTCTATAAATTATTGATATGTTTAATTGGTTTATAACTTATGTATATGAACGCTTTATGGCAGTGTTTGGTTTTAAAAATTTGAGATTATTTAGAAAATATTCGAAAATTAAATTCCGGTTAAAAGCGACAGTTTGTTTATCCCCCCCGGAAGCATATTGTATATATACCTATACAGTTAATCAGCTTAAATATCCTGTTATCGAAATTGGTTTTCGACAATAAGCCTGAGGTTAAAAAGGCCTGATTATTGCATGCCTTTTTATCAAACATTAACCATGAAAAACGCACACTTTTTATTATTCATTTTTGCCTTGTTTACTATGAGCGGGTGCTCGGTTATAGGCGATATTTTTAAAGCCGGGGCAGTAACCGGTATCATAGCTGTAATAATTGTTATCGCTATTATTATTTGGGTGATCTCTTTATTTAGGGGGAAAAGCTAATTTTCATTTTGGATTATTTTTTATATAATTAATTAAACAATTTAATTTTAAAGGGGTTGATATTATATAAAAACATCTAATCATGGAAAATACACAAGCAACCGTAGAGATTTTAAATGATCTGATCCAGATCAACAATGACAGGATTGAGGGCTATCAACGCGCCTCAAAAGATTTGAAGGATGGCGACACCGAACTGAAATCGCTTTTTACAAGGTTTATTGGCCAAAGCCAGGGTTACAGGCTTGCTTTGGGTACAGAGGTTAGTGCTTTTGGAAAAGACATTGAAACCGGCACAACCACCAGTGGCAAAATACACAGGGCCTGGCTTGATGTTAAAGCCGCGTTTACCGGGCATGATACCCATAACGTACTGGAGGAATGCGAATTTGGCGAAGATGCTATTTTAAAAGCATACCGTACCGCGCTTGAAGACGAAAATTTACCAGCTTACCTGCGCGAAACGATCAGCCAGCAGGAAAGTGAGCTGCTTGATGCTCATGACGAGATTAAAGCCCTGCGTGATACTGTTCACTAATTTATTAATGACTAATTAACTACCGGGAGCAGTTTCATAACTGCTCCTTTTTTTTATAATTACTGTTAAGTAAATGGCTTATGGCTGAGGGATAATGTTTATATTTTTAACTTGCCAGCTATTTTTCTCGGCCCAGTCACCATCAGTATACAACATTTTAACTTCCCAGGCTGATTGTTCCATTTTGCCACTATCGTTCTCAATTTTTACTGTTGATTGTACCTCGTAGCTATTAGTTGTTGTATCAATAACCGATTTAAAACTGTTGTCAGGAAAAACCGCTTTTTGAGGTTGTTTCAGCTTTTCCTTTACAAATAATTTTGCCATGGTAAAAGCTTCCTTTGCAGTTGGTTTACGGTTAAGATGAATTGTGCTGTTTTTACTTATGCCAAGCACTACAATAATAAATGTTATCGCAAAAACTATGGCAAAAAGGGTAGCAGTGCGTATATGCGGATGGCGGTGCCAGCCAATACTTTTACGCTCATCGGCACTAAGCGTTTTCCATTCAGAATATTTCATATTTTATTATGTATCACATTAAGCAATACCAATAGAAATTGTTTGGCGGTTTTGAGCAAAAAAAAACGCCCTCGGAAAACCGGGGGCATTTTTTTTAACATAAAAAGTTAAATTACTTTTTAGTAGTGTCTTTTTTAGTGGTGTCAGCTTTAGTAGTATCAGCAGCCATTTTAGAAGTGTCAGCTTTAGTAGTATCAGCAGCCATTTTAGAAGAATCAGCTTTAGTTGAATCAGCAGCAGAAGATGATGAAGAACCTTTACAAGCAGCGAAAGAAACAGCGATAGCTAAAGCTAAAAAGCCTAATTTGAAATTTTTCATGTTTAATTTTTTTAATAAGTGATTTAATAGTTTACAGCTTAATACCAGAAATAAAAAAAGGTAACCCATAATTTTGAAAAAAAATTACAAGTCACCTTTTTTATTGATGGATAACTAAAAAATCAATAGAAAAAGATTAAAAATGATATTTAACTACTTTCTATTTTATCAGAAATAATTATTTCTTGGTGGTGTCTTTTTTAGTAGTATCAGCAACAACTTTAGTAGTGTCAGTTTTAGTAGAGTCAGTAACAACTTTAGTTGAGTCAACTACAGTAGTTTTAGTAGTATCACCTTCAGTTTTTTTAGAGTCACCGTTACAAGCTGAAAAAGAAGCTGCCAGAACTAATGCTACGAATGCTAATTTAAATGTGTTTTTCATTTTCTTAATTTTTAAAATGTTAACGTTTTGTGATCGTTTGTTACTTAATACGCATTAGTTGAAAAGGTAACCCATAAAAATTAAATCTTTGTAAATTCCATAGGGAGGTAGTTTACGTACCGGCTTTTGCAAGCGGTTTTTTTATTGCAGATTTGCCTGCATAGTTTTTAACATTGGGTTACCTTGTTTACCTGCCGGTATTAACGTTAAATTAATGCAGTACACAATTGTTACAGGTCATGAAATGTAATGCCAATGTTATTAATTTATTTAGTTTGATTTTTTTTGATAATAGTGGGTTACAATTTGACCTAAATAGTATTAAGAGTGAATAAAGACTTAAAAGCTTCGGCTCCAACAGATAGTGAAATAGTTCTTGGGATACTTAATAACTCGGAAATAGTGCTGAAGAGGCTCTATACAACCTACTTTCCGATGATATTACAGTTGATCATTAACAACAATGGCGATGAGGATGACGCGAAGGATATTTACCAGGAAGCCATTATCGTTCTTTATAATAAGATTAAAGCGGGTGATTTTGAGCTAAACAGTAAGCTTAAAACATATATATACTCAGTTTGCCGGCGGCTTTGGCTTAAAAGGTTAAGCCAAATGAACAGGTACGGTGGCGATATCAGGGACTTTGAAGAACACCTGCCCGTTGAAGAAGAAATTGACAACCATAACGACAGGGACGTTCAGTTTGATAAAATGGAGAGTGCGCTCCAGTTATTAGGCGAACCCTGTAAAACCATTATGGAAGACTTTTATATAAAAAACAGATCGATGCAGGAGATCTGTGAGCGGTTTGGTTACACCAATGCGGATAATGCCAAAACGCAGAAGTACAAATGCCTGCAAAGGCTGAAGAAATTATTTTTTCAGCAGAAATAAGGAGATCAAGAGATGAGTGATAACCAACTAACAGAATTTATTGAACGGTACCTCGACGGTAGCATGACCGCCGAAGAACGTGTTCAATTTGAGCTGCTTCGCAAAAACGATGCGGCTGTTGAAAGTAAAGTTACCGAACACATTAAATTTATAGGCTTACTGAAGCAATACGGCGAACGCCTTGAGCTTGAGAATCGCTTAAACGCCATCCATAATGAAATTGATGTTCATGCTTTGAAAGAAGAGGTAATGATCCATCCGGTATGGATTGTGCGTATGTGGCGTAATCATCATTCAAAAATATCGGTAGCCGCTTCAATTGCTATTTTTGGCGTTTTAACCATCCTGATCCTGACAGGTAAGCTGAATAATGATAAGTCAAAATATCAGCAACTGAGCGAAAAGATCAACAACATGGAGAAAACGGTTGCTCAGATAGGCCATGGACGTACTCCGGTAAAACCCAAAATAACCAGGACACCTGCTAATTTCAGGGGCACCGGTTTTGCATTAACATCAAATGGTTACCTGGCTACAGACTACCATGTGATTAAAAATGCTGATTCGGTTTATGTGCAGAATGCCGCGGGCGAATCATTTCATGCTAAGGTTATTTATACCGAGCCTCAGTATGATCTGGCTATTTTACAGATCAATGATCCATCATTTAAAAATCTTGGCCCTATACCATATAATCTGAAAAGGGCGGAAGGTGATCTTGGAGAGAGCGTATACACACTCGGTTACCCGGCCGATAATATGGTTTATGGAGGAGGTTATTTAGCATCGGCAGCAAATTATTCGGGCGATACTACCGAATATGTAATTTCTGTTCCGGTAAACCCCGGTAACTCAGGAGGCCCCTTACTTGATGAAAAAGGAAACGTAATAGGTGTAATTACCGCACGTCAAACCCAGGTTGCAGGTGCATATTTTGCTAAAAAATCAACTTACCTGTTAAAGGCGATACAAAATATTCCAACCGATTCGTTGTCGAAAACGCTTAATTTGAATACAAAGAATAAGTTAGCTGGATTAAGCCGTACTCAACAGAGCAGCAAGCTCAAAAACTATGTGTTTATGGTTAAAGTGTATAACCAGTAATCATTAGCCCATTCCAATAAAAATTAATATATTAAAATTAAAGGAGACGCCGTGAGGGGTCTCTTTTTTTTGTTTGATAATAGTGTCATGTCATTGCGAGGAGGAACGACGAAGCAATCGCATACCGTACAGGGCGGTCATGCTTCCGTGCGATTGCCGCGCTACGCTCGCAATGACATAATAATTGTTGTTACCTGTCCACCTCGCCCAAAACAAAGTCGATAGAGCCTACTATCGCTATCAGGTCGGCAATTAATACACCTTTGGATAGCTCCGGCAGTACCGAAAGATTGTTGAAACTTGGTCCGCGGGATTTTACACGGGTTGGGATCTCCGATTTGCCGTCTGTAATAAAATAAAAGCCAAGCTCGCCTTTGGCGCCTTCGCAGCGTACATAATAGTCCTGTGCTTTAGGAATGGTTTTGCGTGGCATTTTAGCACGGGGATCAAAATCAGGTGTGCGCTTTAACTCTTTCTGCAAACGGTCGAGGCATTGTTCAACTATTCTTAATGATTGCTCAATTTCATCAACGCGCACCTTGTACCTGTCCCAGCAATCGCCAACTTTGCCCATCAGCCCCTGCCCAGCGGGGATTTCAAAATCAATTTCGGGGTAGGCCGAATAATTATCAATCCGCCGCAGATCCCACTTTAAGCCCGATGCGCGTAACATTGGGCCCGAGCAGCCATAGTTAATAGCTACATCAAGCGGCAAAACGCCCACATTGGCTGTGCGCGAAATAAATACCTGGTTGTCGGTAAGCAATTGGTTTAGCTCAACCATTTTAGGTTTAAAATACTCCACAAAATCTCGGCAGCGTTCTTCAAAACCAACCGGCAGATCGTAAAATAAACCGCCTACCCAAATGTAATTGTACAGCATACGAGAGCCCGACGCCCACTCCAGCATCCCCATAATATGCTCCCTGTCCCTGAAACACCACAGGAAAGGGGTAAAGGCGCCTATATCAATGCCGTAAGTGCCAATGGCTATCAGGTGCGATGCTATGCGGTTTAGCTCGCAAACCAGTACACGAATGTACTCCACACGTTTAGGGATATCCTTGTCAATACCCATCATCCGTTCAACACCCATTACAAAGGCGTGGCTGTTGTTCATAGAAGCCAGGTAATCCATCCTGTCGGTAAAAGGGATGGTTTGCTGGTAAGTTAATGATTCGGCATGTTTTTCAAAGCAGCGGTGCAGGTAGCCAATATGGGGGATCAACTCTTTTACTATCTCGCCATCGGTAATTAATTCCAGGCGTAAAACCCCGTGAGTGGAGGGGTGTTGCGGACCTACATTAAGTACCATATCCTCAACGCTGGCCCCGGCTATCTTTTTATTGTACCTGAGGAGTGCTTCTTCGTATTTGGGGTTTGTAATGACCAATTTTATATCCGGTTAAATTTATATCCGGTCATATATTGCTTGGGGTATATAGCCGGCTACCAAAAATCAGCTTTTTTTTTCATTTGTGGGCTACTTCGCTGTAAAAATGAAGTAAACAAAGCTGTGATCAAACGGCTTACCTTAGCTTATTTCGCTCCGTTAATGCCAGGAAAGTTTATTTGAGGTTAATCTATCCTGATGCCTTTGTAAAATTCGGCGTTCTGGTAATCTTTCCGTAAAGGGAAACCTTCCCAATCATCGGGCAGTAAAATCCGGCGAAGGTCGGGATGCCCTTCAAAATAAATCCCCAGCATGTCATAGGCCTCGCGCTCATGCCAGTCGGCAGTGCGATAAACAGGGGTTACGCTTTTAAATTCGGGCAGCTCATTACTTTCTTTTAGATGGGCTTTGCTTATTTTTAAAGTAAGCTGTGTTTTATAGGGGATTGATGCCAGGTGATAAACCAGACCGTAGCGGTTTGCTTCGTCATTATAATGCACACCGCTCAGGCTCGACAGGAAATCGAAATAAGTTTTAGGATTGTTCCGCAACTCCAGGCATACGGCAGTAATATCATCAGGATTAATTAACAAGGCAGGTTGCAGACCGCCTGTTTCTTCGCCGGTAATTACGGTGTCACCAAATTTTTCGGTGAGCAGGTTTTTAATATCATCAAAACTCATGGTGCAAGCCGTACTTTTTTCCAGGTTTTTTTATCAGTTTTTTTATAAAGGATGCGGTCGTGCATGCGGCTTGGCCGGCCTTGCCAAAACTCAACCAATTGCGGGTTTAAGATATATCCACCCCAATACGATGGTTTAGGCAGTTCCTTATCAGCATACTCGGCTTCCAGTTGGTTCCACTTTTGCTCCAATGCATCGCGGCTTTCAATTTCCTGGCTTTGGGGCGATACTATCGCGCCAACCTGGCTTCCCTTAGGGCGCGAATGGAAATATTTTTCAGACTCTTCTTTACTTACTTTTTCAATAGTGCCTTCAATACGCACCTGGCGCTCAAGGCCTCCCCAAAAAAATGTTAGCGCGCCCTGCGGGTTCTTGGCTATCTCTTTGCCCTTACGGCTTAAGTAGTTGGTAAAGAATATAAAACCGCCTGCATGAAAGCCTTTTAAAAGTACAATACGTGCCGAAGGCTTGCCGGTTACGGTGGCAGTTGAAAGCGTCATGGCGTTGGGTTCATGCAATTTTGCCTCCAAAGCTTCGTTAAACCATTGTTCAAACTGTTTAATAGGATCGCCCTTAGTGCTGTTTTCTGATAGGGTAGAGGCACTATAGTCCTGCCTTAAATTTTGTATTTCCTGCTGATTCATTTTAATGCAAACTTACAAATTAATTAAACCGTATATAATGATGTAAATCATTATTCGTAATTGAACATATTTTTACTATGCTTGTTACGTAATTAAACAGCTAAACTTTATGCTTAGTCCAATAGCGGCCGCGGCAGGCCATTTACTTATTTCGGAACCCTTTATGATGGATCCGAACTTCAGGAGATCAGTAATCATTTTAACAGAATACTCTGCGGAGGGAGCCATGGGCTTTATCCTGAACCATCAAAGCGAATATTTATTGGGCGATGTATTGCCCGATGTATCATACTCCGAAATGCCTGTTTATGAAGGCGGCCCGGTAGCCAAAAATACACTGCATTTTATACATTGCGCTCCAGACAAGATAGAAGGCGGCATTGAAATAGCCGATGGCCTTTATTGGGGCGGCGATTTTGAGCAGGTGAAATATTTAGTATCCAATTACCAGTTAAGTACCGAAGAAATTAAATTTTTTGCCGGATACTCTGGTTGGACACCGCAACAGCTTGATGAAGAAATAAAAGAAGACAGTTGGATTGTGACTAATAAGTTTGATATAGAAACACTGTTCACCCTCGATGAACAAAATCTTTGGCGCCAGGTGGTGATCAGTCTGGGCCAGCGCTATGCCCACATCGCCAATTTTCCGGAAAATCCGGCGTTGAATTAGTGGCAGCTTTTAGTGGCAGCAGCAGTTTTTAATAGCAGTTTGCAGTTTTTAGTAACAGTGGCAGCTTTTAGTAGCAGTAAATAATAAAAGGGCATGTTCATAAACTTACCCTTTACTTCTTATAATCTGATTACTGCTGCAACTGCCACTAACAACTGCCACTGCAAACCGCCAACTATTCCTCCCCTTCCATTTCCCTTGCCGACTCTTCAACTTTCTTTTTAAGGTTTTCTTTAAAATCGATAAGGTTTTTCACCAGGTACTCATCTCCTGTTGACAGGATCTGTGCAGCAAGGATCCCCGCGTTTTTGGCTGCGTTTAAAGCTACAGTGGCTACCGGGATGCCGTTTGGCATTTGCAATATGGATAGGATGGAATCCCAGCCGTCAATAGAGTTGCTTGATTTTACCGGTACGCCAATCACCGGCAGGTGGGTTAATGAGGCTACCATGCCCGGCAGGTGGGCTGCACCGCCGGCTCCGGCGATGATCACTTTAATACCCCTGTCGGCAGCGGCACGGGCGTAGCTAAACATCCTATCGGGTGTACGGTGGGCCGATACAACGGTTATTTCGTATTCAACGCTTAATTCGGCTAAAACATCAGCAGCATCCTGCATTACATTTAAATCAGATTTGCTGCCCATTATAATGGCGACTTTTGGTGTGGTAGTATTGTTCATGGTTAATGGTTCATAGATCATGGTTTATAGTTCATGGTAAAAGGGGCTTTAGATGGAATTTTTTAAAGCCGTGATCATCTTTACCAATACTTCATAATCAGTGTATAAATCTTTAAAGTTTTCTTCGGTGATGTAGTTTCTTCTTTTTGCAATAAAAAGACAGCTTACCACCTCAATGGCAGATCTTAAGGAATAGCCTAAAAATACCTTAAAAACTGCTTTGCTTTGTCCTGTTGATCCTTCAGCTATATTCAGAACAACAGAATCAGCTGCGCGTTTTATCTGCGATGTTAAAATATAAATTTCTTCTTTGGGAAATGACTTCGTTAGTTGATTTATTTGTTCATCCAAATCCATAGCTTTCTGCCAAACCTGAAGATCCTCAAATCTAAATGCCATTTGTTCTACTATAAACCATGATCTATGAACCATGAACTAAACTAACTAATTACTTTCAGTGTTTTCTGCACAAACCGTGCCTTTTCAATCGCCTTTTCTCTATCGGCATCTACAATAGTAACGTGCCCCATCTTCCTGAACGGCTTGGTTAAGGCTTTACCATAAAGATGGATGTAAACTCCCGGTACTTTTAAAATCTTTTCGATACCCTGGTAAATGGCAGGTCCTTCATAACCGGCTTCGCCTAAAACGTTCACCATAATGGCGTTGTTAAGGCAGGCTGTATCGCCCAAAGGCTGATTAAATATAGCCCTCAAATGCTGCTCAAATTGCGATACCACATTGCCTTCAATAGTTTGGTGACCGCTGTTATGCGGGCGCGGGGCAAGCTCATTCACCAGGATGCGGCCTTGCTTATCTAAAAACATTTCAACCGCCAGCAAGCCCACAATTTTAAGACTGTCGGCAATCTTTTTAGCTATCTGTTCCGCTTTTTGCTGGATGGCGAATGGAAGGGTAGAAGGAGCGATCAAAAACTCCACCAAATTGGCTTTAGGGTTGAACTCCATTTCAACCATCGGGAAGGTGCTGATCTCGCCGTTTTCATTACGGGCAACAATTACCGCAATCTCTTTTTCAAAATCTATCCATTGCTCAATCAGGCTCGGCTCTTTAAAAGCGCCGGCAAGGTAACTTTCATCAATTACTTTGTATACACCTTTGCCGTCATAACCATCCTTACGTAGTTTCTGGATATAAGGAAACGGGATTAAACTTTGTTGTAGCTGTTGGGGTGATGATATGATCTGGAAATCGGCAGTAGGGATATCGTTTTCCTTGAAAAATTGCTTCTGCAGACCTTTATCCTGGATGAGGCGGATAATGCGGGATTGCGGATAAACCAATACGCCCTCTTTTTCCAATTGCTCAAGGGCGTCAACATTAACCTTTTCTATTTCAATGGTAAGCAGGTCGACAGTTTTACCAAAGTTATAAACGGTTTCATAATCACCCAATGAGCCTACGGTAAACTCGTCACACAGTTTGCGGCAAGGCGCTTCGCGGTCGGGATCAAGAATTTTAACAGTAACATTATAGTTTATGGCTTGCTGTATCAGCATACGGCCTAACTGTCCGCCGCCTAAAATACCCAGTTTTAAATCTCCGTAAAATGCTTTCATATTTGAAGATGCAAGTTTAGCCTAAATCTTTCAAAAAGCCTATAAATGCTTTAAACAACAATGGCTCAACGCCGTTTTTTGGTCATCAGGTAATAAAAAACGCTGTGTACTATGATAAAACTAATGGCCGTAATAAAGTAAAGCGTTTTGTTTTCGGGGTTTAGCTGTAAACGGAAGGCGGTAATGACAAATACAACAGAGCCCGAAAAATAAAGCACCAGCCTTATAGATAGATTGTTGTAATACGCCGGGTTGGCTAAAAACAACATGGGCAGGGTCATTATTAAAATAAAGATATTGAGTAAAGCCACACTTTCGGACAAGGAGGGGAGTATCCCGTTTAGGTCCTGGCTTACACCTTTGTGCTGCAGCGAGTAATAAACCGCACTTGCTACTATGGATATGATTACCGAAAAAAGAAAAGTTTTGAAAAGTTGCCTGGCGAGTGCCTTCATAGTTATATTTATTGATATGGATTACCGCAAACTGCGCAGTAATTCTATTATTTGCAAAGTAACGCATCGGGATGCAAAATGCACTAATCCCAATGTCACAAATTGAAGATACCTGCAATCTGTTGATCTTGGCAAGCGATGTCTTGAATCTTGTATCCTGAAGTCTTGATTCTGTTATTATCTTTACGCCGCTTATGAAAGTATCCGGTTTTACCTTTATCAGGAACGCTGTACGTAATGATTATCCCATTGTTGAAGCCATTACATCCATATTACCGCTTTGCGATGAATTTATTGTAGTAGTAGGTAACTCTGATGATGGTACCCGGGGATTGATCGAGGGCATCAACTCGCCGGCTATAAAAATCATTGATTCGGTTTGGGATGAATCATTGAAGGAGGGAGGAAAGGTTTTCGCTGCCGAAACAGATAAGGCTTTTGCAGCGATATCGCCTGATGCCGACTGGTGTTTCTATATCCAGGGCGACGAAGCAGTGCATGAAAAATACCATCCTCTTATTAAAAAGGAAATGCATGAAGCTTTAAATAAACCCAATATTGAAGGCTTGCTGTTTAAATACCTGCATTTTTATGGTTCATATGACTATTACGGGCATTCAAGGCGCTGGTACCGCCGCGAAATTCGTTTGCTCAAAAATATTAAGGGTATCCATTCATATCGTGATGCGCAAGGCTTCAGGCTTGATCATCGTAAGATCAACGTAAAGCTTATTGATGCCTATATTTATCATTACGGCTGGGCAAAGCCACCGCAGGGGTTAACCCATAAGGTGCGTAACTTTAATAAGTTTTATCACGACGAAACCTGGTTTGCTGAACACTTGCCCGAAACCTATGAGTTTGATTATGGCAATGCAGATCGCCTGATCCGCTTTACCGGCACGCATCCGGCAACTATGCAAAAACGAATAACAGCTACTAACTGGAATATCGATTTTGACTCCAAAAAACTAAGGGCTGGTATGGACTTCCGCCGTAAGGCACTGCAAAAGATTGAAGACCTTACGGGCTGGCGCGTTGGCGAGTACAGGAATTATAATATAGTGGAACGGTAGATAATAAACGCTATTAAAAATAGGTATTTACACTCATAACTTTGGTGGCGCTATTTTGTCAGCGCTATTCCTAACCGGCGCGGCCAATATCTAAAAAATCAAAAAAAAGCTTAAAAATAGGCTAAATAAAAATGGTGCTTTAGCCCGTATGTGAAACCGGAAAGTGTTTAGTCTTAAAAGTTTTAAATATTGATAGTCAGATATTTAATAGTGTTTCGGGTAAAACATGATGTATTTGGTAATCAATGTGTTTCATTTTTAAAGTGTTCCGCGTTTTCACTCTCAAAAAATGGAACAGTCCTCTTTTTTAAAAAAGAACGCCGGGCTTCTTTTTATTTTTTGTGGAGAATCAAAAAATTGAGACGCCCGATTTGTTACAATTGCAAGGAGGATTTTATTGGCTTGTTATCACTGACCGTAGACATCAATGTGATGGGTTAGCTTGTAGAATAGCATCACCAAATCAACGAAATCACGGTCATATGTTCTGCGCTATCACAAAACCGCTTGCCCAGGCCCATTGAAAATTATAACCGCCCAGCCATCCGGTAACATCCACACATTCGCCGCCAAAAAACAACCCGGGAACTTTTTTAGCTTCCAGTGTTTTGGATGATAACTCATCGGTAGCCACACCACCGCGCATTACCTCGGCTTTGTCGTAACCTTTATCGCCGGCTGGTTTTACCTTAAAATCGTGAATGAGCGCGCTGATATTTTCAATGTCGGTTTTGGTGAGTGATGCCATGTTTTTTTCGGCTGGAAGTTTGTCACTTAAAGCCTCGGCAAACTTGCGGGTATATAAAGATGCTATATAAGCGAGCAGCATTTTTTTGCCGTTGGTTTCCTTTTCCTGTTGGATTAGGTCGGCAATGTTTTGATTGGGAAGGAGATCGATGTTAATGGTTTCACCAGGTTTCCAGTAGGAGGAGATCTGTAATATGGCTGGCCCGCTAAGGCCCCAGTGGGTAAACAGGATATTTTCTTCAAAGCTTGCCCTATCATTCCAAATACGGCAAAAAATACTGTTGCCTGATAACTGCTCATACCAGGGCTGGTCTTTACCAGTAATGGTAAGGGGCACCAGCGCAGGGGCGGTATCGGTAACTTTTAAGCCGAAATTGCGCGCCGTTCGTAAACCAAAATCAGTAGCGCCCATTTTGGGGATGGGCAAACCGCCGGCAGCCATCACTACACTGGCAGCGCTTATATATTCCTGTCTGCCGTTAACTTCGGCACGAACTGTAAAACCATCGTCAGTTTTTTCTACCATTTTAACTTCGGTATTTACCCAGATCTCCTGACCAAGGTCATCGCACAGGTTAGTGAAAACTTCAACTACGTCTTTGGCCTTGTCACTCACCGGGAAGAGCTGGCCGAGCGTTTTTTCTTTACCGGTGATGCCATAAGTTTCAAAAAAGCTGATGGTGTCATCAACCGTCCACTGTGAAAATGCTGATTTACAGAAATGTGGGTTTTGCGAAATAAATTGCTGAGGGGTAGCGTAAAGGTTGGTATAGTTACAACGCCCGCCGCCGCTGATCAGGATCTTGGCGCCAACACGGTCGTTTTTTTCAAGTACCAGTACCCGCTTGCCCAAAAAGCCCGCCTGCACGGCGCACATGAGGCCACATGCGCCTCCGCCAATTATTATAGCGTCAAAATCTGTTTGTTTTACTAAATTTGTACTCATGACGGATGTTTCGCAAATATCAGAATTTGGAAAGATACTCATCTTTATTATTACGGGGATAATAATGGTGTGCGTGATATTTTTTATCAACAAACTTTTAGCCCCCAATAATCCCAACGCTGAAAAATTAAGCTCATACGAATGTGGCGAAGAACCAACCGGCAATGCCTGGTTGCCATTCAATCCCCGCTTTTATGTGATAGCCCTGGTTTTTTTGCTGTTTGATGTTGAGATGGTGTTTATTTTTCCCTGGGCAACGGTATTTGGCAGCCATGAGCTTGCAGCACAGGACTCAAGCTGGGGCTGGCTTTCGCTTGCCGAAATGTTTGTGTTTTTGGGCATCCTGATCATTGGTTTGGTATACGTTTGGCGCAAAGGCGATCTGGATTGGATTAAGCCAACTCCCGTTGTGCCGCATACCGATGTGCATATTCCGCCATCCTTGTACGAACAGTTGAACCAGGAACAAAGCAGGTTTACAGTAAAAGCTTTCAACGCTGATACAGTATCAACTGCTATCGCGACCGCCACTGCTGCTGCAACTGCCACTCCCTCACCAGAGCCCGCCCGCAAACCTATGTTTAAGCCAACTTTTAAAAAGCCTGCAAATGAGTAACGATATAACCAGTGAGAACGGTGGTGTAGTGGTAACCAAAATGAACGATCTGCTCAACTGGGCGCGTTTATCGTCATTATGGCCGCTTAGCTTTGGCATCGCTTGTTGCGCCATTGAAATGATGGGCTCTATGGCCTCTACCTATGACCTCGACCGTTTTGGCGTTTTCCCGCGTCCGTCCGCCCGGCAGGCCGACGTGATCATTATTGCCGGTACAGTAACCTTTAAAATGGCCGAACGTATTAAACGGCTTTACGAGCAAATGCCCGAGCCTAAATATGTGATCTCGATGGGCTCATGCTCTAACTGCGGCGGCCCATACTGGCAGCATGGCTATCATGTGGTAAAAGGTGTTGACAGGGTGATCCCTGTTGATGTGTATGTACAAGGCTGCCCACCAAGGCCTGAGGCGCTTATTGGCGCTATTTTGGAGTTGCAAAAAAAGATTGAAGGCGAACAATTGATAAAAGCCTGATACCCGATACTTACTTTATTTAAGCCTTATGAAAGTCCTGCTCGTTCTCATCATAAGTTTTATACTTACGGCCGTTATTTCCCGGCTTTTTATTGATGATTGGAATATCATGCTCAGTGGCAATGTAGCCATGATGCTGATGCTTTGGTTTGCCTCATTAGGGCATTTTATGTTTACCAAAGGGATGGTCATGATGATGCCTGCATTTATCCCTTTTAAAGGGACTTTGGTGTATTTAACTGGTGTAATGGAGATAATTCTGGGCCCTTTGCTGATTGTTAATGCCACAAGGTATACTGCAGGCAGTATTTTGCTTGTTATGTTTTTGGTAATGCTGCCTGCTAATATCAACGCTGCCATGAAGCACGTGAATTTCGAAAAAGCCACTTACGATGGCAGCGGTACCGGTTACTTGTGGTTTCGGATCCCTTTGCAATTGTTGTTTATTGCCTGGGTTTTATATTTTTCGGTTGGGATTTAGTTGTTGATTTTTAAGGATATAGATTATCTTTAAGCAATTAACCAATTATGAAAAAAATAACCCAAAACCTGCTGATCATTTTGATAAGTGCTTTATCTGTATCTGCTTTCGCACAAACATCAAGTCCTAAACAGCCATTTTTTCCAAAGGGCACAATATTGTATAATGATGTTAATTATGCCGGTGATACTTTAAAGAAACACTTGCTGGATATTTACCTGCCGCCGACGGCAAAAGATAGTTACCCGGTTATTATCTGGATCCACGGCGGAGCCTGGATGCTGAATGATAAATATGCCGATATGGGCTATATGCAGAAAACCGTTCAGGGCTTTATTGATAATGGTTATGCCGTTGCTTCTATCGATTATCGCTGGAGTACTACTGCGCCATTTCCCGCGCAAATCCGGGATTGTAACCAGGCTGTTGAATTTCTTTATCAAAACGCATCAAAATATAAACTCAACAGAGATAAGTTTGGGGTGATCGGTTTTTCGGCCGGAGGGCATCTGGCATCCTTACTGGCTTTATCCAATAACAATAATATAAAAGAGTTTTATCCGGGAGGAAGCAAGCCTCATTTTAAAATAAAACTGGCGCTTGATTTTTATGGGCCATCAAATTTCCTTTCACTCAAAGGTACCGATGTTAATGATCCTAAAAGCCCGGTTAACCTGCTGCTTGGTGCTTATGCTATCGAGCGGCCCGATCTGGCCAATATAGCCAGTCCGGTTACCTACATTGATAAAAACGATCAGCCGTTTCTCATTGTTCAGGGTGAAAAGGATGAATCGGTCAATTACACCCAATCGGTTTTGCTAAGTTCATACCTTAAACTTGCCGGTGTTAAAAATGAACTTATTATTGTGCCTAACGCGCCGCACTATGGGGTGATGTTTGATGCCGAAGAGATCAGGAAAAGGGTGTTTTATTTTATGGATGAGTATCTGAAGTAATAATCTGATTGCGGGAAGCCAATTGGTTAAAAATGTATTTCATATATAATTTATAGCATCTTAAAAGTCTTCTATTTAAATTTGATTGTTTTTAAATGTAGAGACGCATAATTGCGTCTTCCGCATGCAATTTCCGACAGGATTAGAAGCCTTTAAATCGGCTTGTCTTCCGGGAGACGCAATTATGCGTCTCTACAAAAATTTCTATTCTTTTTTAAACAGCACCCTAAAAGCATAAATTTACACTTTTGTAATTTCTGTCATGTTAAAAAAAGTAAACCCGAAGAAGAAGAGTAAACTTGTCAATATCCTGTTCGCCGGGTTTATAACGGGTACGCTTGATGGACTTGCAGCCATGATCCTGAACTATAAAATAAACCCTGGTGTTATTTTTAAGTTTATTGCCAGCGGCGCTTTCGGACCAGCAGCTTTTGCAGGTGGGGCAGAGATTATAGTTGCCGGGATTGTTTTTCATTATGTGATCGCTTTTATATTCAGCGCGGTGTTTTTTCTGCTTTATCCCTTCTTTTATAATGGATTGCGCAATAAATATTTCGTGGCTGTTACTTACGGGATAGCTGCCTGGCTCATCATGAATTTAGGTGTTGTGCCGCTGAGTAAAATAACCATGAAGCCGGGATATCATATCCCGGTAAGTACTATTCTGACCGGGATGTTAACGCTGATAATTTGTGTTGGTTTACCCGTGGTTTTCATTGCCGATAGAGAAAACCAGAAATTCAAATAGTTATGATGATGGGAATGCAAATTTTAAATACTGACCGTTTGGGCTTGCGCGGATTACTTGAGTCGGATGCACCGCAAATATTGGCTCTCCGCTCCAATGCCGAAGTGAACAAACACCTTGACCGTGCTGCTAATACCACTGTTGATGAAGCGCTATCATTTATTAAAAAGATAGAGGTTATTGTGAGTAATAACGAAGGCTTTTATTGGGCTATAACCTTAAAAGACAAGGATGAGCTGATAGGAACCATTTGTTACTGGAACCTTAATGCTGCCAATAAAAGTGCAGAAATAGGTTATGAACTCCACCCGGATTATCATGGGCAGGGCTTTATGCAGGAAGCCATTTCAGCGGTTTTGGCCTTTGGTTTTAATGATCAGCATTTTGAATTGATAACTGCCTGTCCGAAACAAGGGAACGAAAGTTCTATGAAGTTATTGAAGAAAACAGGTTTTTCGCTTACGGGAGATTTTACAGATGCGGAAACTGGCAGCACATATCTCGATTTTAGAATGAATAAAGCCGATTACTTAACAGGCCTGTCATAAATGGAAAAACCCGGCTTCAACAGCCGGGTTTTTCGTGGATTTAAAATTTAAACAAAGTATTTTGTGATTAAGGCATCATGACGCCGTTAACACCGTGTACAACACCGTTGCTTGCTTGTGTGTCAAACGCGGTAACCAATACAGCGTTGCCTTTGGCATCGGTGATCTGCAAATTGCTTTTATCGTTTACGGATAAATGCAAAGTTTGTCCGTCGATGGTTTTCAGATCGGCTTTGCCTTTACCTGCACCTAAGGCTTTAATGATATCAGTCTTGGTGTATTTACCTGCAACTACGTGATATTTCAATATCGGGGCAAATTTAGCAGGGTCTTTCATCAGGGCATCAAACTGCGCTTTGGGTAATTTACTGAAAGCTACATCATTTGGTGCAAATATGGTAAACGGGCCAGCTGCCTGCAAAGTTGGCTCAAGCTGAGCTGATTTTATTGCAAGGGCCATTGGCGCGTAGTTAGTTGAAGTTGCCATTACGCCAACCACATCGCCAGATGCGGCAGCTGTAGAAGTGGCTGCAGGAGCAGCAGTTGTTTTAGCAGTGTCCTTTTTGGTTGTATCCTGTGTTTGGGCTATTGCCTTGTTTGATAAAAAACCAATAGCTAATGAAGCAACGGCTATTAAAACTGACTTTTTCATGTTCATCTTTCTTTCTGTTTTTTTAGTGAATTAAAATGTAATGAGTAGTCGTTTTTATCGATATAAATTAATTAAGAGTTATTTATTTGGTGAATTACTATAGTTTAATAACTTTTAATTACGTAAAATAGTTTTGATTTATTAACATTTGTGCTTAAACGCGTGATGTTCAGGAAGAAAAAAAGAGGGGAGGGTAGCAGATTTGAGACGCAAGATTTGAGATTAAGCGTTTTGGGAAAAGTAAATTATGCATCCCTATAAACAGAAACGACCACCCTGATGTATCAGGTAGTCATCTATCCGTTTGTCGCTTGATAAAGAGATTTATTGCCGGGCTTTTTGCAGCTCGTTAAACTTTGCAATGAGCTTATCGATACTCTTTAGATTAAATTTATGTTCATGGATCTGATCAACCAGGTCAGGTTCATCGCCCATAATATCGCTCATGATATCTTCAAAATTTTCGTCGGTAAGGCGTTTCATGCCGGCAGTAGTTTCGCCGTAATAGTAGGTTGTTTTTGAACTGCCGCCGCGGCCGCCACCGCCGCCAAGGTTAATTCCGATGCCGCCGCCAATTCCGCCGCCGTAACCTCCGCTTCCGTAGCCCGCTGATATCCCCGGTGTAATGCCAAAGCCGCTGCCACCGCCGCCTTTACCTCCCTTAGCCATAAATAGCTTCACCGGCTCGTCAAGCACTACTTTTACAAAGTCGGTTTCTTCTTTGGTCCACGATTCGTTTGCGGGGGCATGCGCCACAACAAAACTATCCTGGCCAACAACAAATGATCTTAAATCGCTTGCGCTTAATTTGTATGGATTAGTTTTTTCGCTTTCCTTAAACTCAATGAAACCCTCACCTTTTATCGGCCCTTTTCCCGAAGGATTAGTGCGGATCAGCCCGGTTTCGCGGTTGCCCTTCACATCGGTAAAACTACCTTGTTGCCATTTTTGCGATTTTGCTGATACAAAACACAGCATAAAAAATAAAATGATTAAAATTGAGCGCATAACATGTTCAGAATACTGATACAAAGAACGCAAATTTTATAAATTTAATATGACGACCGTTGATTTACGAAGCGATACCGTAACCAAGCCAACCCCGGGCATGCTTGAAGCTATGTGGAGCGCCAAAGTAGGGGATGATGTTTTTGGCGAAGACGAAACCATAAATGCCCTTGAAGCTAAAGCTGCCGCTATGTTTGGTATGGAAGCTGCTCTGTTTTGCCCATCAGGCACCATGACCAACCAGATAGCTATCAAATGTTTTACCCAACCGCTTGATGAACTTATTGCCGATCAAACCGCACATGTTTACAGGTACGAGGGCGGGGGCATTGCTTTTAATTCGGCAGTGTCAACCCGATTGTTGAATGGTTACCGGGGCATCCTTACGCGCGAAATGATAGAGCCGGAAATCAATGCTGAAAACATCCATTACCCGCATACCAGTTTGGTAGTGTTGGAGAACACAGTTAATAAAGGAGGCGGCAGCTGCTACACGCTTGAAAATATCAAACCTATTGCCAACCTATGCCGGGAGAAAGGTTTAAAGCTTCACCTTGATGGTGCCCGGATCTTTAACGCGCTTACGCATACCGGTGACGCTGCGGTTGAGTATGGCAGATATTTTAATGGTATTTCGGTTTGCCTGTCAAAAGGATTGGGTGCACCCGTAGGCTCGGTTTTATTAGCCGATAAGGAAACTATTAAATATGCCCGTCGTATCCGCAAGGTATTGGGTGGCGGTATGCGCCAGGCGGGTTTTTTAGCTGCCGCGGGGATCTACGCGCTTGATCATCATGTTGAACGCTTGAAGATAGACCATGCTCATGCCCGTATTCTGGGTGAGGAACTGGGCCGATTGCCATGGGTAAGCAATGTAATTCCGGTTGAAACCAATATTGTTTTATTTGATACTGTTGAACCGGCTGCTGCTGTACTTGCTAAACTGGCTGATAAAGGCATTAAAGCGAGTGATACAGGTAAAAACCGGATCCGATTTGTAACTCATTTAGATGTGCATGCCGAACAGGTTGAATATACAATAGGGGTATTAAAGGGGGTATAGATTTCTACTTTAAATACGCTATCGAAAGGTTAAAAGTTCGGTGAACACTGGAACAAAATGAATTCATAACGGGGACTTCAGCCTGAATATTCAAATCAAAATTTTGGCTGAAGCGCCTTATTCCTCAAAACGCTAAAACGATTATGCTTATATTTGAGTATCGTTAATTAAAACCTTTTATTTATGGGTAAATTTTTTAATGAGATACTTGATCATCATAAGGATTTTATAGCTCATCAAAAGATCTTTTTTGTGGCGACGGCTCCGTTAAGCCCCAATGGGCACGTAAACCTCTCACCAAAAGATAATGCCAGTTTCCGTATTCTTTCCAATAACCGCGTAGCTTATATGGATATCATTGGCAGCGGTAATGAAACTGCTGCCCATCTGCTCGAAAACCAACGCATAACTTTTATGTTCTGCGCTTTTGACGGGCCACCCAATATCCTGCGGTTATATGGCAAAGGCTATAGCATATTACCCGATGATAGTAATGAAGAGTGGCGTGAACTTTCATCATATTTTAATGCCCATATAGCCACCCGGCAAATTATAGTGGGTGATATCGATATGGTACAAACCTCATGTGGTTTTAGCGTACCACTTTATGAATATTTAGGCGAGCGGGATTATGCTATAAAATGGGCTGAGAAAAAAGGCGAGCAGGGTTTGGTCGATTATATGCAGGAGAAAAACCGGGTTAGTTTAGATGGTTTGCCGACGCCATTGTACTGATAAACATTTATTTAAATATATGCTTATCAGTTAAACAACTTTATGGAATGAGAGTTTATTGCGTTTTGCTAAAACATTCCAGTTTCTTTATAGTTATAAGTTGATTTCATCGATAAAATTATTAATGCAGCAAATACTACGATTTTTATAATATTTGCAACACCATACATCAACCTATGTTTGAATTTACTCAATCAGATGAGAAGGAACTTCTTATGCAGGTAGCTCAGGGTAGTGAGTTTGCTTTCCGGCTGTTGTTTTCAGCCTATCATCAACGTTTAGGCATTCATATTTTGCGTATTACGCATTCAGTTGAATTGGCTGAGGAGATTGTACAGGATGTTTTTGTGAAGATTTGGATGACCCGCGAAACTTTGACCGGCGTTGATAATTTCAAAGCTTACCTGTTTGTAATTTCAAAAAACCATGCTTTAAACTGTTTGCGCAAAGTTGCCCGCGAGCAGATGCAGCTTAAAAAGTTGGAAGAAACCCGCATTGTGCCTTTTAATGCCGAAGTTCAGGAAACAGATCATTATTATAATTTGATTGATGAGGCCATTGATCAGCTGCCGCCTCAGCAGCAAAAAGTTTACCTCATGAGCAGGCATAACCGCTTAAAGTATCATGAGATTGCCGATGAGCTCGAGCTATCCCGCGAAACCGTCAAGAAATACCTTCAAATTGCCACGTCATCCATAAAAGATTATGTGCATGAACATATGGAGGCGATAGCGTTAGTAATGGCGCTGATTCATTTTTTTTATTTTTTTTAAAAAGTAATACCCCCTTTTTTAATCTCACAGGTGTCATACATATGAGATCTGCCCCAACTCACTGTAGCCAATTATACAGTTATACTGAAAAACATTTACTATGAGCGAACTTTACGCCCGGCTTGATTATTTGTTTCACACTTATTATAACGGCACTGCTACGCCAGCCGAGCGCGATGAATTATTTGAGATCATCAACTCATCGGCAACCGATGCGGAGCTTGCATCGCTCATACATCATGCCTGGGATAAGCTTGACGATCATGGGCCGCTTTTTAACCGCTCAAAAAGTGAGGATATGCTCATGCAGATTTTAAGAACTAATCCCGAACAATCTGTTGTTGCACCGGTAAAGAATAATAACCTCCCCTGGAGAAGGTTAGGGGTTGCCGCTTCATTTTTATTACTTGTAGGGTTTGGTGCTTATATCTATAGCAATCAAAAAAAACAGGTTGTTGCAAAAAAAAATATTGTCAAAATTCATCCTAAAAATGATCCTTTGCCTGGTGGCAACAAAACAATTTTAACATTGGCCAATGGCAAAACTATTACGCTTGACAGTGCGCAAAACGGCCTGCTGGCGCAACAGGGTACCACCCGGATCAATAAAACCCGCAACGGTCAGCTGGTTTATGAAACCGGTACTAATGTTGATGCTCCGGTAATAAATACTGTTTCAACTCCGCGTGGCGGTCAATACCAGTTGGTTTTGCCGGATGGGAGCAAGGTTTGTTTGAATTCGGCATCCTCATTAAGCTTTCCAACCAGGTTTACGGGCAAAACGCGTGAGGTTACCATCACCGGCGAAGCTTACTTTGAGGTTGCCAAAAATCCGCAGATGCCTTTCAGGGTTAAATCCGATAACACTACAGTTGAGGTTTTAGGTACGCATTTCAATATCATGGCCTATAATGACGAGGCCGAAATGAAAACCACATTATTAGAAGGATCAGTAAAAATAAGTAACGGCACTGCAAACGGCATTTTAAAACCCGGACAGCAGGCTGTACTCAATAAAGCAGGCAGGCTCAAAGTACTTAACGATGTTAATGTAGATGATGAAATAGCCTGGAAAGACGGCATTTTTCAATTCAGGGATGCAGGGATAGATGCCATTATGAGGCAGGCTGCCCGTTGGTACGATGTTGAGGTGGCCTACGAAGGTAAAATACCGCAGCGCGAATTTACAGGCCGGATCTCCCGAAATGTAAAAGCATCCGAATTAATGAGTATGCTTGGCTATGCCGGAGTAAAATTTAAAATTGAGGATAAGCGCATTACCATACAACAATAGCATAATTATTATACCTACTATATTAAGCAACCAATTGTTAACAATTTAAACAACCCTATGATGGAAGAAATACCTGAGATAAGTTAGCCCGACCCCTTGGGATCAAATTGGTAAAACGGTTTATCATGCGTTCAAACATGTGTATCAAATTCCAAAACCAGCATACGAAAAAACCGGGAAGTATTCGCAGTACGTTCCCGGCATAAACATCTGGGTCCCAAATTTCTACAATCGATGAATTGAAAGTTAATGTTTAACCCAAACTCTACAAACTTATGAATTTTAATTCTAAGGCCACGCCTATGGCATGGCCTCAATTACGCAAATTTATATTGGCCATGAAGCTAACTGCCTTTATTATAATTGCGGCCCTTACCAATGTGAGTGCCAAAAGTTATAGCCAGATAGTTACTTTGCACCAAAAAAACACTACCGTTGAGAAAGTACTCCGCTCAATTGAAAAACAAACAGGCTATCATTTCATGTATGATAAGCAGGATGTATCAAAGGCCGGAGCAATCAACATTGAAGTTGCAAACGTATCTATAGAGAATGCGCTTGATCAATGCTTTAAAGATCAGCCGCTTACCTACAAAATTTTTGATCAAACCATTGTTGTTAAAAAGAAGGATGAGCCTGTTGTGTCGCAGGTAGCTGTTGCCCCAATTAAAGTAACGGGTACAGTAAGCGATGCCAAAGGCCCTATCCCTGGTGTTACGGTTAAGGTTAAAGGTACCAATGTTGGTGTACAAACTGACATTAATGGTAAATATACCGTCAACGCGCCTGATGCCAACGGAACACTGGTATTTACATTTATAGGATATACAACCCAAAATGTGCTTATTGGCGGCAGGAGCCAGATTGATGTTGTTTTGGCAGAAGAACCAAAAGCATTGAGCGAGGTGGTTGTAGTGGGTTATGGTACCGCTAAAAAGGTCGACCTCACCGGTTCGGTAGGTAGCGTAGGTGCAAAACAGTTGCAGGAGCGCCCGCAAACCAATCTTGAGCAGGAATTGTCTGGTAAAATTGCCGGCGTAAACGTATCAAGTAACTCAGGTGCACCAGGTGGCGCAACCAAAATCCGTATCCGTGGTTACAGCTCTATCAATACCAATACCGATCCGTTATATGTTGTGGATGGTGTGGTTTGGACAGAAGGTGGTAACGCCATTAACCCTAATGACATTGAAACTATCGACGTACTGAAAGACGCATCATCAACCGCTATTTATGGTACACGCGGCGCGAACGGTGTAATTTTGATCACTACCAAAAGGGGTAAAAAAGGCGGTACTATTTCATATGATGCGTATATGGCCGTAAACCATATGTTTAAGGAAATACCTGTGCTTAACTCAAAAGAGTTTATGCAGATAGAAGATGTTTCTTACGCTAATATCAAAAAATATGACCCTACCGGCTGGGCTGCAGGTGACTATACCGACCGTAACCCGGTAACGCAAAGAACAGCCCTTATCGGTAAACTGTTCGATCAAAATTTAAATCCATTATATGACGTTGACTGGCAAAAAGCTACAACCCGTACTTCGGTAAGCCAAAACCACAACGTTGCATTTACCGGCGGCGCCGAAAATGTAAACTATGGCTTGTTTCTGAACTATGCTGATGACGAAGGTATTATCCTTAATAGCTACCTGAAACGTTATAATGTGCGTTTAACGGTTGATAACCAGATAAAACCATGGGTAAAAGTTGGTGCTACATTAAACTACAACTACCAGGATGGCCGCAACCAGGATCAGGGTACAGGCGGTAACAACATCCCGCGTATGTTAATTGAGATGGTGCCTTTTATTCCTGTTAGATACTCTGACGGAACCTATGGTAAACGTACTGATTATCCTAACCTTGAAGGCGGTGATAACCCGGTAGCACAAGCTAACGAAATTCAATCTCTTACCCGCAACCGTATCTTCAGCGGTAATGGTTATTTAAATTTAAACCTATTGCCAGGGCTTGAATTCCGCAGCGTTTTGGGTGTAACTACATCTGCTAATTATAACCCGGCTTCTCAAAGCGGGCTTGTTGGCGGCCCTGTTGCAGGACAAAGCTATAGCTCGGCTTCGATAGAGGAGTTTAACAGGACGTTTTGGCAATGGCAAAACTATTTTACCTACAACAAAACCTTTAACAAGGTACATACTATAAACCTTGTTGCAGGTGCCGAACGTCAAAACTATCAGCAACTTCGTTTAAAAGGATCAACAGGTACATTGTCTGATGATTTTTATGAGTATTATAACTTATCTGCCGGTATTGTACCTAATAAACCAGAGTCTGATTATGATGCATGGCAAATGCAGTCGTTTTTTGCCAGATTGAACTATAACTACAACGAGAAATACCTGTTAACTTTAACGGGGCGCGAAGACGGCTCCTCACGCTTTGGTACTAACAAAAAGTACGGCTTTTTCCCTTCTGCTGCATTTGCATGGCGCGTATCTCAGGAAGATTTCTTAAAGGATAATAAAACTATATCAGATCTGAAATTGAGGCTGAGCTACGGGTTAACCGGTAATTCCGAAATTGGTGAATATCGCTCACTCGCAAATATTAATACAGTTGGCTACGCCTTTGGCGGCAACAGTGCGGTAGGTACTACGCAAACCTCGATAGGTAACGAGGATTTGCAATGGGAAAAAACTGCGGAGTATGATTTAGGCTTTTCATTGGGCTTGTTTAACAATCGTTTAAACATTGAAGCAGATGCTTATCTGAAAAAGACAAAAGCATTGCTTTTAAATGCACCGCTGCCAGAAACAAGCGGCTTTCAAACCGTATATAAAAATATAGGTAAGCTGCAAAACAAAGGTCTCGAGTTCACGATCAATGCTACTCCTATAAAAACACAGGATTTTACCTGGAATTCTACATTTAATATTTCTTTCCTGAAAAACAAGATCCTGCAGTTAGGTGCATCTAATGATGATATCTTCCTTGCTCCAACCTTCCTTTCGCAATTTAACCTGATGCGGGTTGGTCTTCCGGCCGGTAGTTTTTATGGTTACAAAGTGCTTGGAACCTGGGGAACTGCTGAGGCGACCGAAGCTGCTAAATATGGCTTGTTACCAGGCGACCTGAAAATACAGGATACCAATGGCGATGGCAAAGTTAGCGCTGACGATAAAGTGGTATTAGGTAAATCAATACCTGATGGTTATGGTACTTTCAGCAACAACTTCCGCTACAAAAACGTTGACCTGGGTGTTGATCTGCAATTTAATTACGGTAATCAGATCATGAACCTTACCCGCCACTCGGGCCAGGACCGCACTGGTCAGGCAAACAGCTATGCTACCGTACTTAACGCCTGGACACCGACTAACCAAAATACCAGCATTGCCGAAAGCAGGCCTGCTTATGTGCGTTATCAAACCGAAATTTATTCAACCAAAGTTGAAAGCGGTAATTTTATTCGCGGCAGGGCGGTAACACTTGGTTATACTTTTAATGACAATATTCTTAAAAAGTTAAAGTTAAGCCGTTTAAGGGTTTATGCGCAGGCACAAAACCTGTTCCTGATAACCAAATACACCGGTTATGATCCAGAGGTATCAACATACAATGCCTCAAGCAACTTTACACAGGGTATCCAGTTTTATGATTATCCAAAACCACGTACTTTCCTGTTAGGTGTTAATGTTAGTCTTTAATTAAAAAATGTTAAAACATCATATTATGAAATTTAACTTTAAAAAATACCGGGTAGGTGGTCTTTTACTTATCCTTGCTGCAGCTACAGGCAGTGGTTGCAAAAAATATCTTGATGAAAAAAATAGGAGCAACTTTGTTAAGGATAATTATTTTGTCAGCTCAAACCAGGCCCTAACCTTTGTAAACGGTTTGTATAACGTAATGTATTTTTTTCAAAATGGAGATGCTTATGGTGAAAGCCCTTTTATTACATTGGAGTTGTTTGCCGGCCATGCCACTTCGTTAGGACAGAGCGTAAACAATGGTAACGTAATCCATCAGCGTACAGATGCGGTTAATCCCGGTTTTGAAACAGTATGGTACAACTGCTACAAAGGTATCGCCAATGCAAATCTTGCCATTGAAAAGATCCCTGGCATATCACCTATGGATGATGGCTTAAAAAAGAAACTGATAGGTGAAGCTTACTTTTTCAGGGCATTTTATTACTACCACCTGGTGCGTTTATATGGCGATGTTCCGCTGATTACCGCGTCGCAAACAGTGAGCAGCCCTGATCTGTATCCTTCACGTACACCTGTGGCCGATGTTTATAAACAAATCATCAGCGATCTACAGGCAGCCGAAGCATCAGGCATGCCGAATACTGACGCTTCGGGGCGCGTTTCATTGGGGGCTGTTAAAACCTTATTGGCCAGCGTTTACTTAACAACAGCAGGCTTCCCGCTAAAACAAACCGAAAACTATGCTAAGGCAGCATCAGAAATTGAGCCTGTTTTAGGTTGGTACTCTTTGTTTTCTGACTATGCATTCTTGCATGATAATGCGCACAAAAATCAGCAGGAATTAATATTCCAGATCAATTACCTGGTGGGTACTCAAACTAATGCTATTCCTCAATTAACTATTCCGTTTAACCTGTTGGTTGGTGCATATGGAGATCACCTTGGCGCTATGATCCCTACCAATCAGTTTGTGGCAAGTTATGAGGCGGGCGACCTTCGCACACAGGAACGCCAGTTTTATTTCTCAAGCTATCCTCAATATGGTAACCCAGGCAACATCATTCAGTTTGGCGAACATGCGCTTTATAAGTACTTCCATGTTGAAAGTGCTGCTCAAAGCGGTCGAAGTGATGAGAACTGGACTTTATTGCGTTTGCCCGAAGCTCAGTTGATCTATGCAGAAGCAACTAACGAGGTAAGCGGGCCAACTGCTGAAGCTTATGCCGCGGTTAATGCTATCCGTGCACGTGCTAAACTTGCGCCGCTGAGTAATTTAACCAAAGATACCTTCCGCCAGGCAATCTGGAGGGAGCGCTACCATGAACTCGCTTATGAAAATAAGGCATACTTTGATATGCAGCGTACCCATATGGCCTACCTGCCGCAATCAAACACTTTTGCCGACCCTACCGCTTCGCAAACAGAGCAGGGCGTAACCTTTAAAACTCAATATTACCTGTGGCCTATACCACAGCGTGAAATCAGCACTAACAGTAAATTAACCCAAAATCCGGGTTGGTAATTGTATAATGCAAATAATACACTTAAAAGACTGGCTATATCAAGCCAGTCTTTTATATTTACGGCTTGGTAAAACGTTTCATCAAAAATCAAATATTTAAACAATGAAGAAAGCCCTGGTACTTATCACATCAGTGTTGTTGGCGTCCGGTACTTTTGCTCAGCAGGTAAATAAGGTTACCGATCCTGTTGAATACATCAATCCGTTGATGGGTACCGACTCGCACTACGACCTTTCAAATGGTAACACTTATCCCGCTATTGCCCTTCCCTGGGGGATGAATTTCTGGACACCGCAAACCGGTGTTATGGGCGACGGATGGGCGTATACTTACGATGCGCACAAGATCCGCGGTTTTAAACAAACCCACCAGCCATCACCATGGATGAACGACTACGGGCAGTTTGCCATTATGCCGGTTACCAAACATGCAGTAGTAGGCCAAAATAAAAGGGCAAGCTGGTTTTCACACAAAGCCGAAACTGCCAAACCATACTATTACAGTGTGTACCTGGCCGATCATGATGTAACTACCGAAATTACTCCAACTGAGCGTTCGGCACAGTTCAGGTTTACTTATCCTAAAACTGATAGCTCCTTTATCGTTATTGATGCACTGAACAAAGGCTCATACGTAAAGATCATGCCCGATCAAAAGAAGATTGTAGGCTATTCAACCAAATATGCGCGCGGCCCGCTTAAAAACTTTAAAAACTATTTTGTTATTTATGTGGATAAGCCAATCACCTATGCACATACTTTCAGCGATACTACGCAAGCTGATGGCCTGGAGCTAAAAGCTGAACATGCAAGCGCTCTGATAGGTTTTAAAACTACGCAAGGCGAAAAGGTTCATTTGCGCGTAGCTTCATCATTCATCAGCATTGAACAGGCCGAGTTGAACCTGGAGCGTGAGCAGGGTAAAGACAGCTTTGATGTAACTTGTCAAAAGGCAAAAGCTGTTTGGAACAAAACCCTAAACCACCTGCAGGTTGAAGGCGGCTCTGTTGATCAGATGCGTACCTTTTACTCATGCTTTTACCGCATGGTATTTTTCCCGAACAAATTGTATGAGATAGATAAGGATAACAAGATTGTACACTATAGCGCATCGACAGGTAAAGTATTCCCGGGTTATAAATTTGCCGGTACCGGCTTTTGGGATACCTTCCGGGCGCTATATCCCTTCCTGAACCTGGTTTATCCATCCATCAATAAAGAAATGCAGGAAGGCCTCATCAATGATTATAAAGAAGGTGGTTGGTTGCCTGAGTGGTCGAGCCCGGGGTATTCTGCGGTGATGATCGGTAATAATTCGGCTTCGGTGGTTTCTGAGGCTTATTTGAAAGGTTTACGCGGGTATGATATCAGTACTTTGTGGGAAGCTTTGGTGCACGGCGCAAATAATGCCGGTCCGCAGGCTACAGGCAGAGAGGGAGTTGAGTACTATAACAAATTGGGTTACGTGCCTTACGATGTTAAGATCAATGAAAACGCAGCCCGTACTTTAGAGTATGCATATGATGATTTTGCGATTTATAAATTAGGCAAGGCACTGGGCAAACCCGAATCAGAGATTGGCATTTATAAAAAACGTGCCATGAACTATAAAAACCTGTTCGATCCGGAAACAAAACTGATGCGTGGTAAAAACCAGGATGGTACTTTTGAAAAACCATTCAGCCCGTTTAAATGGGGTGATGCCTTCACCGAAGGTAATAGCTGGCATTACAGTTGGAGCGTTTTCCAGGATATGCAGGGCCTGATTGATTTAATGGGCGGACGTCAGAAATTTATTACCAAGCTGGATTCGGTATTTAGCATGCCACCGGTGTTTGACGATAGCTATTACGGCGAGACCATTCATGAGATCCGCGAAATGCAGATCATGAATATGGGGCAATACGCCCACGGCAACCAGCCTATTCAACATATGATTTACTTGTACAATTATGCAGGTGAACCATGGAAAACCCAGTTCCATGTGCGTGATGCTATGGCGAAGTTATACAAAGCTACTCCGGATGGTTATTGTGGCGATGAGGACAATGGCCAAACATCGGCATGGTATGTGTTCTCGGCTATGGGCTTTTACCCGGTAACTCCGGCCAGTGATCAGTATGTATTAGGTACACCGTTGTTCAAAAAGGTTACCCTTAACCTGGAGAATGGTAAAACCGTAGTGATCAATGCAGCTAACAACAGCCCGGCTAATAAATATATCAATAGTTTAACTGTTAACGGCAAACCATATGATTATACCTGGTTAAGCCACTCAGAGCTTAAAAAAGGCGCGGTGCTTAACTTTAATATGGCGCCTATGCCTAATAAAACAAGAGGTGTGAAGGTGAGCGATGTTCCGTATTCGTTGAGTACAGAGAAATAATAAATATTTCGTCATTGCGAGGAACGAAGCAATCCCAAACTATACAGAGGAATCTGCATAGCCGCTCTACTAATCGGGGATTGCTTCGTACCTTATAATGACGTGATCGTAAATAGCTGGTTATCAAGTAAGATTTTTCACGTCATCATGTTTTTTTTCAGGTTTCCCCTGATGGATACTCGCAATGACGTTTTAGATTTAAAACAGCAAAGGCGAGGTAAATCCTCGCCTTGGTTGTTAAACGGCTACTGCCGCGGGCTTTCAGCCCGTGGTGAACTATGGTATCAGCTTTCAGCTGACGTAAAGCTAAATCCGAAATCGAAAATCCCAATTCCGAAATCAAGAATTAATGCCATTCCTCTCTGTAAACAAATTTAGGCATTTGCCAGTTGTATTTGATAGAAAGCAGACGCAGTGCCAGGCCAATACCACAAGCTATTACAATAGATATCCCGGCAGGAGCACCTAAATGTTCAATCCCTAAATAAAACGCCCCGGTAACAATGGACGCGCTGGCGTAAACCTCCTTACGGAACAGCAAAGGTACTTCATTACACAATACATCGCGCAGCACACCTCCCGCACACCCGGTTATCATACCGCTTAGTAAAATAATAAGCCAGGGCAGATCAATCTGCTCCGCTATCTGGCAACCTATAATAGTAAATACTACCAGGCCTAAAGCATCCAGGTACAGGAACAGCGTTTTCATTTTGGTCATGAGGCGGGCAATAATGGCGGCCATTATCGCTGCTACTGCAGTGATAACCAAATATTCGGGATGTTCGACCCAGCTCATGGGATAATGATTAAACAATATGTTGCGAACAGTGCCGCCGCCTAATGCCGTAACCCAGGCTATGATACAAACACCAACCCAGTCCATATCACGCCTACCTGCAGAGAGTGCCGCCGTCATGGCTTCGGCAATAATAGCTATAATGTAAAGGATGTGAAGCATACAGGTAGTGTTAAAGGTTTATATAAGGCAATATATAAACAATAATTGAAACATCTACAGTTCCCCCTTTAGGGGGTTAGGGGGCATCCAGCCTCTCCCTTCCGTAAACCGGGCTACCAGCATGGCAGCGGCCGTATCGCCGGTTGCATTCAACAATGTGGCCATTGGGTCAACCAGCGTACCAATAATAATGGCAGGGGGGAGCGCTTCGGGTGGAAACCCATAGGCCGAAATAAATAGCAGTTCGCCTATGTAACCGCCATTGGGTATACCGCCTTCAACAAGGCTCACCAAAACTGTCATGGCAAGGGCAATGATAATAGTTTCGGCATTGTCAAAGCTTTTACCAAACAACGCAAACACTACAGCCATTTTTACGATAGATGAGATACTTGAACCATCTTTATGCAAAGTGCCGCCAAGCGGGATAGTAATATTTGCAATAGCATCAGAGATTCCCATTTTTTTAGCGGCATCCAAATTGGCCGGGATGGTAGCGATGCTGCTGCAGGTACCCACGGCTGTAGCCGAAGGTATAATGTTATTTTTCCAGTACCGCTTAAACGCGCTAACACCACCTGCAATAAAGGCATACAGGCTAAATATCGCCAGATAATAAAACGCGCCTACTCCATAATATAAAGCCATTGACCGGGCGTAACCGCCAAACAACTGCGGACCGAACACGCCAACCTGGTAAGCAAAATAAGCGCCCAGGCCAATAGGGCCAATTTTCATGATAAGGCTGAAAATATTCTTAAACACTTCGTTGCCGCTATGTAAAAAGCCGGCAAAAGCTTTACCCTTTTCGCCCGCATGCAGGGTAGCAAAGCCGGTGATCACCGCAAAAATGATCATGGCCAGCATGCTTTTGCGCGATAACAGCTGGTAAAATTCGCTGGTGGTAAAAAGGCTTGTTAGCTGATCTCCAAAAGGTTTTTTAGTGATGGTTTCGGTAATTGGGCTGGCCACGAGGTGTTGATGAATTGGGAAGATCCAGATGGCAATAATAGTCACGATAGCAGCGACTATCACTGTTGATACAAACACCAATGATGTTACGCCTAAGAGTTTCCCCAGCCTTTGTGAGCTGTCTAACGCAGCAATAGCTGATGCTATAGCAAAGAAAACCAGCGGCACAACGGCAGTGAACAGCAGGTTCAGGAAAATATCGCCGATGGGCTTGATCACTCCCACTTTGTCGCCTAAAACAGCCCCGGCAATACTGCCAATGATGATGCCTGTTATTAATAGGATGATGCCTTTATAGTTTTTAAACCAGCTGTTCATTGTGCTAAGATAATTAATTTGCACAGCGTAGAGGCATGTTATATGTCTCCGCGGTTTTCAATTTTTGATAATATCAGTATCCCTCAAATTAATATATTAGCGCCCATTATAAATACTGAATGCAAGTAGAACAAGCCGGGGAATTTATCCTCGATAAAATAAAAAAAGAGCTTCCTAATCATTTTCATTATCATAATGCCGACCATGCAATTGACGTTTATACCGCCGCGAAGCAGATTGCAGCAGGCGAGGGGGTGAGCGGGTGCGAGTTGGATTTATTACTTACGGCCGCTTACTATCATGATTCAGGTTTTTTGTTCGGCCAGGTGAATCACGAGGTTGGTTCCTGCAAAAACGCACGGCTTTATTTGCCGAAATTTGGTTTTACCTATGATGAAATTGAGCAGGTTTGCGATATTATTATGGCAACCAAAATGCCGCAAAACCCTCACAATCATTTAGGCCAGATAATTTGTGATGCTGATTTAGATTATTTGGGCCGAAATGATTTTTTTATCCTTAGTAAAAGGTTATTTTCGGAACTTGTAATTACAGATCACCTTGAATCGGAATTGGAGTGGGACAGGCAGCAGGTGAAGTTCCTGCAAAGCCATCATTACTTCACCCAAACAGCACTCAGGCTCAGGGCTGAAGGTAAAAACGAGCATTTGAAAATTATCACAGCAAAAATTTAAATACTGCTATTAATGACACAACCGGGTTTAAAAATTGAGGAAATTTTAAAAGACGTAGTAACAGTAATTATCGGCATTTTATTCTGCGGGTTCGCCCTAAAAGGTTTTTTAGTACCTAACAGTTTCTTTGATGGCGGGGTAACCGGTATTTCTCTTCTTCTTCACGAGCTGTATCATTTCAACATAGCTTATGTAATCATCATAGCCAACATCCCTTTTATTATCATGGGCATGTTCCAGGTTAATAAATCATTTGCGCTAAAAACGCTTGCCTGCGTAATCGGACTTGGGCTGTGTTTGCAATTTATAGAATACCCGGTTATAACTCAGGATAAACTATTGGTGTCTATTTTTGGTGGTGTATTTATGGGCCTGGGCGTGGGGCTATCCATTCGTGGAGGATGCGCGTTGGATGGTATCGAGATATTAGCTTTATATACCTTAAAACGCAGTAGTTTCACCATTAGCGAAATTATTTTAGGTATCAATATTATTATCTTCCTGATAGCGGCCGTTGAGTTGGGTTTACAAACAGCATTATATTCTATTTTAACTTATTACACTGCATCACGAACAATAACGTTTGTAATAGACGGATTAGAGGAGTATACGGCTGTAAATATCATTTCGGGCCAAAGTGAGATTATTAAAGAAAGGCTGGTTATGGAACTCGGTCGCGGGATCACCATTTACAAAGGTGAACGTGGCTTTATGAAAGAAAGTTTTGATGTTCATCAACCGGTTGATATCATCTTTACGGTAGTAACCCGTTTGGAGGTACGCAGGTTAAAAAACCTCGTACATAGCATTGACCCAAAGGCATTCGTTTTTACAAGTAGTATTAAAGAAGCCGCAGGTGGGGTGTTGAAGAAGAAGGTAAGGGATCATTAGTGAGAAGTCTTAAGTTCTGAGTTTTAAGTCTAAAGTCTTTCTGATGTGTCGTTTGAGCTATTGTTGCTGATGAGGTTTTTTTGCGCTCATTTGTAATGTGCGCTTAATAGGGTTTTTAAGAGCCCGTGGAAAACGAGCCCGGTGTTGAACTTGTGATAGTCATTTTTTGACTTTGAACTCAAAACTTTCGACTTAAGACTTAATCAATCACCTCGTAAATCTCCACAGGCTTTAATTTATTCTTCAAACTTACTTCGCCAATTTTAGCAAGAGCGAAAGAGCCTTTAGCCTGTTCATAAACATCGGCACTTACAATAATTTGGTTGGCTTGTGCTACCGTTTGCAGGCGCTGGGCCAGGTTAACCGCGTCGCCAATTACTGTATAATCGAGCCGCTTTAATGTGGCCGAACCAATATTGCCTGAAATCATCTCGCCCGAATTGATACCAATAGAAACAGAGGGTTTAAAAGTTTTGTCGCCAGCCTGGATCTCATCAGCCCCGTGCATTTTATCACGAACAGCAAGAGCTGCATCAATAGCCCGGTCGAGGTGATATTCGCCGCGGAAAACGGCCATAACGGCATCACCCATAAACTTATCTATGTGGCCATTTTGAGCAATGATTTCCTGTACCATTATATCAAAGTACTTATTGATCATGCCTACAACAGTGTTGGCTGCAACATGTTCGGTGATGGCTGTAAAGCCGCAAATGTCGATAAATAGTACGGTTGCTTCAATAGTTTCATTGCTTAATAGGCTGTTCTCAAACTCCTTGTGGGTCATGAAGTTGAGTACGTTCTCATCCACATACATGCGCAGGATATTGTTTTCCTTAATGGCCTGCATGGTTTTTTTAAGCTCAATAACATGTTGAAGCGTTTTTTCAATAGTGATGTCAAGGTCTTCAAAGTTTACTGGTTTGCATACAAAATCAAATGCGCCGCGGTTCATAGCGGTACGAATGTTATCCATATCACTATAGGCTGATACCATTACTGCTTTTAATACGGGGTTAGCATCAGGTAATTTTGTAAGCAGGGTAAGGCCATCCATCTCGGGCATATTGATATCGCTCAGCACTACATCAATATCCGGATGGTCTTTTAACCGGGTTAACGCTTCAAAACCATTTTGGGCAAACACAAATTCATACACGCCTTCCCGTATCTTTTTCCTGAATTTTTGCCTGATCAGTAATTCCAGGTCCTGCTCGTCATCTACTACCAGTATCTTGGCCATTATTGTTCTAAGTGTTTAAGTTTGTCTTTCAAATTATTAAAATCAAGTGGTTTGGTTAAAAAGTCGTCGGCTCCAAGTTCCATTGATTGTTTATAGTTTTCATCATCGCCGTAAGCGGTAATCATCATCACTACCGGCGGTGGTTTTTCGTAATGCTGCCTGATGTTGCGCAATAGTTCAAGTCCGCTCATACCCGGCATATTGATATCAGATAAAATTAGTATGACCTGCGAGTGGTGGTCTTCCAAAAAATGGAGGGCCTCTTCACCTGATAGTGCGAAGTTGAACTCTATCCCGCCGCTTTTGATCTCTTTCCGGAAACGTTGTAAAAACAAGGGTTGAACATCGGCCTCGTCGTCAACAACAAGTATTTTCATAGTACTTCAAAGTTAAATTTTTGTGTGGTTTTATTTTGGTTAAACGCAAAAATTACCCGCGTTTAACTTTGGGCAACATTGCCAACAGGTATGCAAATTACAAACCGCGCAAATTCACCTTCGGCCGTTTCAACCTTAAGTTCGCCACCATGCCCTTTAGTGATAATATCATAACTCATAGAAAGACCAAGCCCGGTGCCCTGCCCGGTAGGCTTGGTGGTAAAAAAGGGCTGGTAAATTTTATCCAGAACCTTTTGAGGGATGCCCGTACCATTATCTTCCACCGTAATTTGCACCATATTAACACCCGATGGCGATTTTACCTTTTTGGTATTAACTGTTACGGTTGGTTCGTACCCTTCTCCCAAAATCCGTTTCTTTTCGGTTACCGAGTAAAACGAATTGTTAAACAGGTTAAGCAGTACGCGGCCCAAATCCTGCGGAATAGCTTCTATTTTACCCAGATCAGGATCAAAACTGGTTTTCATGCCTGCATTAAATGATTTATCCTTGGCACGCAGACCGTGATAGCTCAGGCGGAGGTATTCATCTGCAAGCGCATTGATATCTGTGGGCTCCTTTTTACCGGTTGTAGCACGCGAATGCTGCAACATGCCTTTAACAATGGCATCAGCACGCTTGCCGTGCTGGTTTATTTTACTCAGGTTTTGGGTAATGTCGTTAATAATATCGCCGGCATCTTCCTTTACGTCGTCGGGCAGTTTATCAAGTACCTCGTCCTTTAGCTCCTCAAGCAGTTCGATACTTACTTCGCTAAAATTGTTTACAAAGTTCAGCGGGTTCTGAATTTCATGGGCAATACCGGCGGTGAGTTCACCCAGTGAGGCCATTTTTTCCGATTGGATCAGCTGCGCCTGAGTGCTTTTAAGTTCGGACAGGGCTTGCTGTAATTCTTCTGTTTGGCGGGTAAGTTCGGCTGTGCGCTCACGAACTTCGCTTTCAAGGTTTACCTTCATGGCTGCCATCATGCGGTTCTGCTCCTGCTCGGCAAAACGTTGTTTCCGTTCATTTTCAAGGGCCTTGGTTTGTTTGCGACTGATAAGCCAAAGCGAAAATGCCCAGATAAGCGAGAACATTACCAGGCTTTGTATCAGGTTATCGTGGTTTTCGTAAAAATTAGGGAACCATTTTTCTAATACATCTTGTATCAAGCCGGCAATTGCATAAGGGATCAATGCGAAGGCAAGTTGTTTGCCCGATTTCAAATCTTCGATATAATAGGGTGATATGACAACCCCTAAAAAGAACAGATGTGATATTATCGTGGTCAGCCTTTCTCCATGATCAAAACTTACACCGAATATGAAGATTGCTATAGCAATATAATAGCCTATGTTAAGGTATTTGTTCCACTTGGTTAGCAGCCCGTCATTCTTCAGGTGCCTCCTGAATTGAGTGATCACAAATACGGCAAGGAAAGGTTCTAAACTCATGAAGGTTGTTTTACTTCTTTTATAAATGCGAAGCCGAAATTTAACAATTTTATAGAGATTATTAAACTATGCCTGTAATTTATCAAGAGTAACAGATTAAACAATCTATTTTAATTGCTTTGGTGTTTTATCCCGCATTTATAAAGCAACCTTAAAGCTGTATAAAACGTAGTTAATAATGAAACCAGTGATGAACCTGGTTTTAATTGTTTTATCATCCTCTTGAAGCAAGTTTTAAAAAGTATTCTGCTCATCCTTAGTCAATCTGAAAAGCGGAGGCTTGCCAGGTTAATCATTGTGGACATTATTGTCGCCCTTTTGGATGTTGCTTTTTTAGCAATGCTGTTGCTAATGGTTAATTTTTATACACAGCAAGGCACAAGGACTAACTATAATTTTTTATCGGCCAGTTTTGTCGATAATAAATCGCTGTGGCTTATCGGGATCTTCCTTGTGCTTTTCGCGATAAAAAATTGCATCGGGTTCTTTGCCCAAAACGCGCAGCATCATTTTTTTTACCAGGTAGCTTCGAGGTTATCCGAACGTAATATCCGAAAATACCTTGATGCAGGTTTTGATCAGTTCATTCACATCGATTCATCAGTACATACCCGGCGAATCAGCCAGCAGCCGATTGAATTTAGTCATTACATCCTCACCAATTTTCAGCAAATAATATCTCAAACTGTATTGATCCTTTTTACTATTGGGGCTATTATGTTCTATCACCCGGCCTTGTTTGTTTTGTTGTTTGTGTTGCTGCTGCCGCCTGTCGCGGCTTTGGGTTGGTTCATTAAAACCAGGCTAAAATTTATCAGGGGGCAGATCAAAACCGTGAGTGAAAAAACGCTTCAGCACTTAAATGAATCATTATCTGGCTATGTAGAAAGCAATATCTATCAGAAAAACGATTTCTTCAGCCGCCGTTTTTTCAGCTATCAACAGCAGCTTAACCATAATATAGCGTCGCAGCAAACCTGGCAAAACCTGCCATCGCGTTTGATGGAGGTATTTGCCGTTCTGGGTTTTTTTATTCTCATTGCTGTAAATAAATTAATGGGCGATACTACCGTGATTAGCATCCTTACTATAGGCATTTTTGTAGCGGCAGCATATAAGATCATCCCTGGTATTGTAAAGATCCTGAACAGCAGCGGGCAAATGAAGACCTATGAATTTATCCTGGCCGACCTCATCGTTGAACAAAATAATAAACTACAGGTTAAGGAAGTTGTTGGCGAACAGATTTGGTCATTGAAATTTGAAAAAGTAAGTTTCAGTTACCCGAACAAAACTGTTTTGGATGAACTTTACTTTGAGATTGCTCCCGGTGATATTGTGGGCATTTCGGGGAACTCTGGGAGGGGGAAAACTACCATCATTAACCTGTTAACCGGTTTTTTGGAGCCGGCCAAAGGGGGCATTTATATCAACAATAAAATTGCTGCCGCGCCAATGCGCCGGCTTTATTGTAAAAACATCTCCCTGGTTAAACAACAACCGTTTTTTATATATGATACTATCCTAAAGAACATCATACTTGATGATAAAATCGCCGATGAGCAAAAGTTGACCAGTGTACTGGAGTTTTGCGGCTTAGATAAGCTGGTTGCGGAGTATCCCGAAGGTACTGCTAAAGTCATTACCGAAAACGGTAAAAACATCAGCGGCGGTCAGCGCCAAAGGATCATGCTGGCCCGGGCGCTTTATCATAATCATGATCTGTTAATTTTAGATGAGCCTTTCAGGGAAATGGATGCGGATGCGGAAAATGAATTGTTAACCAAATTGCAGCAACTGGCCCGGCAGGGAAAAATGATCATCCTGATCACCCATAACAAGGACAGCCTGGCTATTTGTAATAAAGTGATCTCGCCCAATGGATAACTGTAAAAAAGCATTGCTCATCCTGAGCCCAGGTTTCCCCGAAAGCGAAGCCGATACTACCTGTTTACCGCCTCAACAGGTTTTTGTACGGGCATTAAAAGCCGAAAATCCGGAATTGCATATCATTGTGCTAAGTTTTCAATATCCTTTTTTCGCGGCCGAGTATGATTGGCATGGTATACGGGTAATCAGTTTTGGAGGAAGAAGCCGTGGTAAATTACTCAGACTGAATACCTGGCTAAAAGTATGGCGAGCTTTAGGGCTTTTAAACAAGCAATACCAAATATTGGGCTTGTTAAGCTTTTGGCTTGGCGAATGTGCCTTCGTTGGTCATTATTTTGCCCGGATAAAAAATATTAAGCACCGTTGCTGGATGCTGGGGCAGGATGCAAAAGGCGGGAACAAATATGCTAAGTGGATAAAGCCAAAAGGAGATGAGCTGATAGCGCTGTCGGATTTTATTGTACGTGAGTTCACCAAAAATTACCAGGTAAAACCACTGAATGTTATCCCGGTGGGAATAGATACTTCATTATTTGCTGATTTATCTGCCGGAAAAGACATTCATATTTCAGGGGTAGGGTCGCTTATTCCCTTGAAACGGTTTCACCTGTTTATTGAAGCTGTTGCCATGCTGAAGCAATATTACCCGGATATAAAAACGGTGATATGCGGCGATGGCCCGGAAAAGGAAAAATTATTAAAACAGATCAAATCAAAGCAACTTGAAAATAACATAACCCTTGCAGGCGAACTGCCGCATCATGAAGTGCTTAAAATGATGCAGCGCTCAAGAGTGTTATTTCACCCTTCGGAATATGAAGGCTTCGGCGCTGTTTGCCTTGAAGCCCTGTATGCGGGAGCTGAAGTAGTGAGTTTTGTTAAACCGATGGATAATAGTATTACCAACTGGTATATTGTAAATGATATGGAAGAAGCCGGGCAAACTATCCGTTGGGTTTTGGATAAACCGGATTCGGGGAAGAAAAATGTATTGGTTTATGAGATCAGGGATAATGTAAGGAAGATGATGGGGTTGTTTGAGCAGTAGGTTTTATCCGCAGCTGGTGATTGCAAAAGCAAGCATTCAAAGGCTTTGCACTATGCTCTCAACCCTCTCAGCAATAGCCTCAAACGATAAGTTTTGCTTATAATATTCAATGGATAATCTCCGCTTTTTTGCAACATTCATTTGTGTAGTTTGCAGGAGCGCAGCAAGCAATGCAGCTTCATTTCCCGGTTCATACAATACGCCGCATTCCCCATTGTTAGTGATCATCCTGAACGAAAGGATGTCTGTAACCAACGGCACGCATCCGCATGACATGGCCTCGCAAATAGCGGTACCGCTACCTTCATAATGTGAGCCAGAGAGAATGAAGTTGGCACTGTTGTACCAGTATAATAAATCGGCGTGAGGAACTTTACCAATTAATTCAATAGCTTCTATATTTGGTGATGAGTTTAATAAGTCGTTGATCTTCGGCAGTAACTCTTCGGTATGGTAGATCATAAAGAGCTTTGCCCCGGGCGAACTTTCGGCGAATTTCAAAAAGGCTCTCACTACATTTAACGGATCTTTATTTTCGTTTAAACGGCCTACCCATAAAAACACCGGGTTGCCTTTTGCACCCGTTTGGGAGGTGGCTTCCAGACGGTCTATAAGGTAAAAAACCGAAGAAACTTCCATTACCTCATGTATTTTACCAAGCGATTTGAGGTTGCCGGCGGCAATCCATTCCATACCCATATCATGCGATGCAAACAAGTTGGCGTCAACCAACCTGTCGGCTGCCCGCTGAAGTAGTTTTTTTAAACCGGTGAAAGGTTTTTCAGCATGATTTTGCACAATGATCTTTACTTTGCGGCCAAGCACAAGGCGTAGCTGGATAACCTGCAAGGGGAAATGCAAACCATGTACTATTACCACATCGGGTTTAAGGCTTTTAATATACAAATGCAAAGCCCACGGAAAATATTTGAGCGCCGCTTTTGGGTATCTTCTGAAATGGTAGTTAACCCCGTTTTGTGTCAGTTCACCTTCGTAATTGATTTGTTCAATGCTGATCACCTCGTTGCTTCTGGCCAGGGCTTCTAATATGCCGGTATACATATTAATGCGCTTTAGCCAGGCCTGTGGCTGGTTAAACTCTTTGGTGTACACATAACTGGCTAAAACGTATCTCATTTAAAAAGTATCAATGGTGGCAAAAGCAAATGCTATTTTTATTTAGCGGTATCAAGGTCTTTATCCAAGCCCAAAACGTGGCATCCACCACCGCTTAAATAAATCGCTTTGAGTTTCGATTTTGACCATATTTTTTTGATGATATTCATGCGGCAGGCAGGGCTGAGTAGGGCATAGGAAAACCGGCATCCGGCTTGTATCGTTTTATTTCGGCTATCAAACCGGGTATATCGCCCATCACGTATTTGAAATGATTGCCGGTAAAGACCTTACTGTAATTTTGTGTAATGATATCCGTAAGCTGGTGATAAAGCGATTCATCGAACAGCAAAATCACGCCCTTATGCATCACCAGTAAAATATCATTGGGTGTTATATCATAAAAAGCCTGCAAACCAACTTTGCCTTTTGCTTTAGCTATTACAATATCGGCATCAAATCCGCTGGTAATGCTGCCACCATTCAGTTTCCAGGTTTGGGCAGGGGATGAGGTAAGAGAGCTGTACAATTCATCATCATTAAGCATTTGGGTTTTACGCGCAAGGCGAATGTGATGCCAGATGTCCCAATGCCCGGTAAGCGTACTATCAGTGCCAAATAAAATCGTTGTTTTGCTTCTCAGCTCATCAATGGCCGCTGTTTTATTAAGCAGGAAGTAGTTTGATTCGGGACACCAAACCAAGGCTTCGAAATGTTTGGCTTGTTGAGGATCCATAGCTATTCCATGAATCCCGATGAGTTTACGCTTAAGGATATTCCATTTAACTAGTTCATCTATTTCGGTATGGGCGGTATCGTTTGTGCCCTCACCTGTATGGATAACGGCCGGTATATTTATTTTAAGCGGGTTATTGAGCCGTTTCTTCCAGCTTTTTTCAAAGCGGACAGAATGGATACTCTGGCAATTATCAAATATGGTGATGAGAGGATCATTTATGGTAGCTTTTTCGCCATGGTTTACTACTGTAGTAATGCCGCAAAGCAGGTTTTTATAAACACCCCAGCGCTCGCGCAGGGCAATAGGGATTTTTAGCACAGATGCAATCTCATCAGCGTAAACGCGGTGAATGTGTTTTCCCCATTCGGTATAACTTTCATAGGTTTTATTGCCAAGCTGCGGAAAAAGATTGAAATCAAGATGGTCATGCGAGTTGATCAGGCCCGGAAAGGCAATGGCATCCACAAAGGTCAGCTGTTCGCGGTCATCAGTATGTGAAGGGGAAACCTGTTTTATTTTACCCTCACTTATACTTATGCTCACCACGGCATCATTTCCCGGTATCATCACATTATTCAGTACCATCAGTTCTCCTCAAGTGCAACCCGTAAATAATGGGGAAGCCTTTATACTTATCATAAACATGAAGCGCGTTTTTATTGGCATAATAATGCTTCATGGTTTCATCTATTTTAATTTCTTCTTCGGCAATTAGCTTAAAACCGCTGTTCAGCAACAGATCTTTAATGGTATTTACGGGGTGCACATAGTTTTCGACCGCTATAAAACTGCTGCCATGTTTAAATGTCCGCTTGCCGCCGTTTGCAAGTGTCTGCGGATGGAAATCGGTAATAATGATGTCGCCGGTTGGTTTCAGGATGCGCATCCAGGCCTGCAGGGCAGTTTCAATATTTTTGATGTGCGCAACGGTAAGGGTTGAAACTATGGTGTCAAAACTCCCCGATGGCATGTCACCGAACAGGTCGTCGGTAATTCGGTAAATATTTGCCGATAGAAACTTTCGCTGTAAACGGGCCAGCATTCCGGCAGATGTGTCAAAGCCTGTTAACCGCCCCGGATTTAGCGCAAATATTTTTTCCCAATGCCTGCCGGTACCGCAGCCAATATCGGCCACGTTTTTACCGGTGATACTTGTGCTGTTCACTAATCGCAGAAATAAGATCTCATCCAGGTCGAGCATCAGGTTGCCGGGCTGCTTATCATAGTTTTCAGCCCAGATGTCATAGGCATCAACCGAGTTTTTTTCCAGGATGTTGGGCGGAAAAAAACGTTGCTTAATATAATTTTTTACAGTTTGGATCACAGTTCCGGGGGTATTTAATTAAACCTTATATCAGCAGATACGGCTGTTAAATAATAATGGTTGCCAGCTATTTTATTTATAAAGGCAGGCAACCTGTGTGAAAGCCAGGGCGTATTTATTATTGTGAAAGTGATAGTGTAGAAGCTCAGATTAATTGTTGAATGGGCAATCCCCCTCATTTGTGATTGGGTATGGCAGTGGGTTTTATTTTGTGTGCAGACTTTGTAATGGCAGGGGTGCTTTACAGGCCGCTTAAACTAAAAGATAAACCCATTGCCGGAGGGATTGAGAGCAAAGTATTGATACTAACAGATGAACAAGATATTATTATTTAACCCGCGCAGTGCAAATAACAAGTATCGCATACCTAATTCGATACTAAATATAGCGGCCTCGGTTGATGGAAAATATGACTGGGTAATTGTTGACGGCAATTGTGAGCATGACCCGATGGTAAAGATAGATAGCTATTTAAGTACCGGCGAGTTTAAATACTTTGGGTTTACAGTTATGCCCGGTCCGCAGTTAAAGCAGGCTATTACTGCGGCAAAAACTATAAAGCAGAGATATCCCAATACCAAAATGATCTGGGGCGGGTATTTTCCATCAAATCAGCCTAACGCGGTTTTATATTCCGGTTATGTCGATTTTATTATCAACGGGCCCGGTGATCACGCTTTCCCCGCCTTGATTGACGCTTTAGAGAAAAATGAGCCTTACGAGTTTATCCGTAACCTCATTTACAAAGCCACAGACGGCAAGATCATCAAGACCGCCAAAGAAGACCTTTTAGACCAGGACAGCCTGCCGCCGCTGCCTTATGATAAGCTGAACACTTTTTACCCTATCACCAAGTTTTTAGGGAAGACCTATTTGGGCGAAAAAACGATGGCTTATCACTCCAGCATCGGCTGCCCCTTCACCTGCTCCTTTTGTGCTGTAGTGCCGATATATGAGGCAAGGTGGAAGGCAAAATCAGCTCAGAATGTTTACAAGGATGTAAAATATATTAAAGATAAATGGGGTGCAGATGCCATTGAGTTTCATGATAACAACTTTTTTGTATCAGAAAAGCGCGCGGTTGAGTTTGCCCGTTTAATAAAACCCGAAAACATGACCTGGTGGGGTATGGCCCGCATCGATACTATGTCGAAATTTAAAGATTCATCCCTTGCCGCAATCCGCGAATCAGGATGTAAGATCATCTTTTTCGGGGCCGAAAGCGGTAACAACGCCATTTTAGAACAGATGGATAAGGGCGGTACGCAAACAGGCGACCAGATCATTGAGTTTGCCGAACGTCTTAAAAAGTTTGACATCATACCCGAATATTCTTTTGTATTAGGCACTCCGGCGCCAACCCAGGAACAGGTTCAGTCGCAAATTGATTTTGAAATAGACTTTATAAAAAAGGTAAAGGCTGTTAACCCTAAAACCGAGATCGTGATTTATACCTACAGTCCTGTGCCTACGGAAGGGTCAGAATTGTTTAAGCAGGTAATGAAAAGCGGCTTCCGTTTTCCCGAAACCCTGGAGGACTGGATAAGCCCGGCATGGGAAGCCTTTGATCTTCGTAAAAATCCGCTCACGCCATGGCTTACACCGGAAATGATCGATAAGATCAGGAATTTTGAAACGGTGCTGAACGGGGTGTATCCAACGGTAACGGATATCAGGCTAAATATGATTAAACGTATGGCCATCAAACTGGTAGCTACCATGCGCTATAAGGCGAGCATGTACCATTATCCTTATGAAATAAAGTTGCTACAAAAGGTTTGGCGTTACAGACAGCCCGAAATACAGGGATTTTAATTTATGCAGATGACAGGCCAATCGTTATATCATACCTTTCAGCGTTTCCGTACATTGCAAACGCACCGCATCGCTGCGTTGCCCATCGTGATTTTGATGCCGCACAGTGCCTGCAACTGCCGTTGCGTAATGTGCGATATCTGGAAGGATAATAAAAACCTGAAGCAGCTTACCGAAGCCGACGTGACCGATCTGTTAAGTGCTTTACGAAAATTCGGTACAAAGCAGGTATTGATGTCGGGCGGGGAAGCGTTGCTGAATACCAATTTTTTCAGGTTATGCGAGATTTTGCGTGCTGAAAAGATCAAAGTTACGCTGCTGTCGACAGGTTTGTCTATCAGGAAAAACGCGTTCAATATTTTAAAATGGGTTGACGATTTGATTGTTTCTTTAGATGGCGATGAACTTTTACATGATGCCATCCGAAATGTTCCAGGGGCATTCAATAAATTGCAGGAGGGAGTGGAGTACATCAAATCTCTCGAACCCCAATATCGCATTACAGCCCGTACCGTAATTCACCGTTTAAATTTCAGGAACTGGCCGGCCATTATTGAGGCTGCAAAGCAAATGGGCATTGACCAGGTGAGCTTTTTACCTGCCGATGTGAGCAGCCATGCCTTTAACCGCCAAACTGCATGGGCGGAGCCACGGCAACACGAAATACTGCCGACCGAAAGCGAACTTGCCGATTTTCAGGAGATAACAAACCAGGTACTTGCCAACAAAGATGATTTTGCCAACAGGTTCATTGCCGAATCTCCTGCTAAGATCCGGGATATTTATGGTTATTATGCTGCTTTTTATGGCCATAATGCATTCCCGTTTAAAAAGTGTAATGCACCATGGGTGTCGGCAGTGATTGAGGCTGACGGCGCGGTACGGCCGTGCTTTTTTCATGAAGCGATAGGTAACATCAGGGATAATTCGTTAAATGATATTTTGAACAGCAAAGAGGCGATCAATTTTCGCAAAACACTGGATATGGCTAATGACCCTACCTGTGTTAAATGTGTATGCTCGCTTAATTTATCGCCGCTGGCGAGGTTGGATTGATAAAATAGAAATTATAAAAGCACGGGATTTGTGCGATTCCCCTCTTGAGAGGGATGTAGGGGTGCGTTTCTTTCAAGATTGCTCGCATGCGGAATAACACACCCCTGCAATTACACAGCCTCACGCACCCCCTCTCAAGAGGGGAATGAAATCAGGTCTTTAAACGTATGAACAATATACTGTTTACACATTCTTACTTTTTACGGTTCGACCCAAAGCAATGGGGCATAGGGCAACCTTATGCGCCGCTGGGCACTATATACGCTGCTGCGCTGATGCGGGAACAGGGTTACCGGGTAAGCCTGTTTGATACCATGTTTGTGAGCAATCCTGATGAGGTGATAGCCGCTATTGAGTTAAATAAACCCGATTTTTTTGTGGTTTATGACGATGGGTTCAACTACCTGACCAAAATGTGCCTCACCAATATGCGCGAGGCTGCATTTAAAATGTGCAAGCTGGCTAAGGAACGTGGCTGTACAGTTATCGTTTCCAGCTCAGATTCAACCGACAGGTATGCAGCATATCTTGCCGAAGGAGCTGATTTTGTGATATTGGGTGAAGCCGAACAAACGCTGACAGAACTTACTGACCATATCCGAAGTGGCAATACTGATCATTTTGAGATAAAAGGATTAGCTTACACGAGCGGCAGCGAGATTATTAAAACACCCGGCCGCGCGGTAATGAAGGAACTGGATAGTTTGCCAATGCCCGCCTGGGATTTGGTGAATATGGATACCTACCGGGATATGTGGATGAAGAATGCAGGCTATTTTTCAATTAATGTGGTAACCACCCGCGGTTGTCCGTTCAAGTGTAACTGGTGTGCCAAGCCTATTTATGGCAACCGGTATAATTCTCACAGTCCGCAGTATATTGTTAATGAGCTTAAAATGCTTAAGGAGCGGTACCAGATGGATCATATCTGGTTTTGTGATGATATTTTTGGGTTGAAACCCGGTTGGGTACAGGAATTCGCCAAACTGCTGGCACAGGAGCGAATTAAGATCCGTTTCAAGATCCAGTCGCGGGCCGATTTATTGGCAGAGGAAGAAGCTGTAGCAGCCCTGGCCGCCGCCGGTTGTGAAAACGTGTGGATAGGAGCCGAAAGCGGATCGCAGAAGGTACTGGACGCCATGGATAAGGGTATCACTATCGACCAGATTCATACGGCTACGCACCTCATGAAAGCGCATGGCATTAAGCCATCGTTCTTTATCCAGTTTGGCTATCCCGAAGAAACGCGGGATGATATTACGCTTACGATAGATATGATTAACCGGTTGCTGCCATTTGAGATTGGTATTTCGGTATCGTATCCGCTGCCGGGTACCGGTTTTTACGAGCGCGTTAAAAACGAGTTGAAAAAGAAAACCAACTGGACAGACTCCGACGAGATGGCGCTGATGTTTAAAAACACCTATCCGCCTTTTTACTACAAGCAATTGCATAAATACGTCCACCGCAACTATCACAAGCACCTGGCAAAAAATAGCTTCCAAAAACTGCTGAAAGATCCGTTTGGGAGCTCGGTAAAAAATATCAGGAAAGCATTATCGGTTTTTTATTATGCACCGCTTACCTATCTTGAAAAGCTGAAACTGGAAAAATTTGAAAAGGCAATATGACCGGCACCGCATCAAGTATAAACGAACAATTTGCCGAGGCTGCATTTAGCAACCAGTCGGTAGTTTTTGATGAGCTGTACTCAGGCGACACGATAATTGCGTACAAGCGCAAACGCGTGCGTGATCATATCCTGCAATACCTGAAGCCTGGAAGCAACATCCTTGAACTGAATAGTGGTACCGGTGAAGATGCGCTGTTTTTTGCACAAAAAGGATTTAAAGTACATGCTACCGATATTTCAAAAGGGATGCAGCAGCAACTCCGCGAAAAGGTGGTAAAGTATGATATGCAGCATGCCGTAAGCAATGAGCTTTGTTCATATACGCAGCTTGAACAGCTAAACAATAAAGGCCCTTATGATCTGATCTTTTCCAACTTTGCAGGCCTCAATTGTACCGGCGAACTGGAAAAAGTATTGAGCTCATTTGCCGGGCTACTAAATCCGGGAGGCACGGTTACCCTGGTGGCGCTGCCCAAATTCTGCCTTTGGGAAACTTTACTGGTATTTAAAGGGAAATTTAAAACTGCTTTTCGCCGGTTTTTTAGCAGTAATGGCCGCAAGGCGCATGTTGAAGGAGTTTATTTTGATTGCTTCTATTACAACCCATCCTACATTACAAAATGTTTAAAATCCGATTTTGAGGTATTGGGTATTGAGGGCTTGTGTACCATCGTACCGCCATCATATATTGAAGGCTTTGCCGAAAAACATCCGCGCGCCTATAAAACACTTGCCCGTTGGGAGAATAGGCTGAAGGCCACCTGGCCGTTTAAGTACGTGGGCGATTATTATATTATTTCGCTGAGGAAAATGTAATTGAGAACGTCACGCTGAGTTTTGGAATCCAGCGGACTGTGAAGGGCTAATGACAAAAAGATAGTGGTCACCCTGAGCTTGTCGAAGGGTCGCGCGCAGAGGCCCTGCCCGCCATGCTTCGAGGGCCTACCCATGACAAGATAAAAAATGTGTTTTTTCGCAGCAGATCAGCTTCGGGTGAAAACGAACAGAACGATGCTGGGCGGTGCGGTTGCAGGGGCATAGCAAGTTTTTGCAGAAGCGGAAGCATTGCGTGCGAAGCGGGGCAAAATAATTGCAGCCCGTGGTTCTGTTCGTTTTGCAGGGTGAAGGCCACGCGGAGGGCTATGGGGCCAGGTTGTGCGCAAAGAAGCCTCTCTGCTGCAAGCCTTTTTGGTTACTTTTGTGGCGACAAAAGTAACTGGCCCCGCGCGG
>NZ_JBNPWO010000006.1:0-300748 GCF_050433785.1 Mucilaginibacter sp. 3215 | reverse complement strand
ATAAAAAACATGCTCATTGAACCTAAGAAACGGAAAAAAGCAGCCTTTGAGATTGTTTACGACATATTCAATCCCTTAGGTTAACGGATATGGTGTTGTCACCAACAACCACCAGATAGGTTAACGCATCGGATGACATAGAGCGGAGATCACCAGTTGAATTGCACAGCGCATAGTTGTTGGTGACAACACCAACAACGGCAAAAGTTTTTCAATTCCCCCCTGGGAGGGGTGTGATGGAAATGTGTAATGGCAGGGAGGGGTTCATCTGCTATTTCCGGTATAGGCACGTCGACGAAACCCCTCCCTACACCCTCACAGGGGAGGAAATCGCACAATCCCACGCCTTTTCTTCTTTCCACAAGATGACGATGACAATACTAACAGTAGCCAAAGTGGCGGCAAACCAAACAAAAAGGCCACAGCACTTATCTTGCTATGGCCTTTTAATGTATTTAATAACAGCTTATTCCGCCGCTACCAATATTTCAGCAACTGGTATAGCCGCTGGCGCTACTACCGGTACCGGCGTACAATATTCCTTCAAAAAATCAGCTTTTGAATCGCGGTATGAGCTTACAGCTCCCAGCATACTCATCATTTTAATATAACACCAGGCCAAATCAAACTGATATGGTTTAAAGCCAGAGCGGGCGCTTTTAGGATATAAATGGTGGTTGTTATGCCACTCACCTGCTACATAACCCGGCCACAACTGATTGATTGACATATCCTCGCGGTTATGGTCGATACCTTCACGGCGCATATCTTTTCCTTTACCATGACCTTCGTAGTTAAATGTACGTACGCCAACTGCCCAAATGCCGGCAGAGCCAAATACAGCACAAGCCAATGCCGGTCCGCCTAAAAGGTAGAAAGCCATAAACCAAAAGCCCCAGTTCAGTATAATACCAATGATGGTGCGGGTTGGATTAGCCAGGGTGCCCCATTTTTGATACTGCTTGTAAGTATTTGTATTTACCCCTGTATGTTTCATCAGGTTAACACATTTTTTGTAAGTGGCTTCGTCCATGTTTCGTGCTATTGGCTGGTGGTTAACATCAGCTAAAAAGCAATACATAAAACCGCCTTGTGCATTGTAAGGATCGCCGGGTTGATCAGATAACGCATGGTGCACATGGTGCGATACAGCGTAGATTTCTTCAGGGATAATTTTAAGCGTAAGGTTTTGAGTAAAAAACCGCCAGAATTTATTTTTAAAGGTGTAAGCTCCGTGAGTGCAATACCGGTGGTGCCAGATTGTACCATGGGTACCCATAATAATCATGCTGTATACGAAGGCAACAATAAGCCCGGTGATACTGAAATATTTAAAGATGAACAGCCCCAGGAACGGCACTAAAGCCAGCACCAGCGACCAGCTTAAAAACGAAAGCCAGTTTTTTTTATCCCTGAATACATTTAGCCGTTTAAAAAATTCTTTTACAATTTGTGTGTTAGTAGGTTTTGAGAGGTTGCCAAGTCCATCTGTCCAACCATATGCAGGTGGTTCGAGCACAGTGTTTAAAAATGCCATTAAGTGTTTGGGAGATTAGTTAAAATTGTCGGAGAATTATTATAATTGTCACAATATAGTAAAAAGTACTTACTGCTTATACGTAACAACGGGATAAATAGATTTAAATTACCCAACAAATGATTAAAACTTTTTCAAAATAATTAAATTTCTTTATAAGAAATTATAAAAGTTAATATCAGCTACATATTACTTAATAAGCATTAATCGTATAGCAAACCGCTAATTTTAAATAGGAATAATTTTTGAGGAAAACTCAATCCGTTACCAAAGGAAGACTAAAACTGAAGGTGCTGCCCCTGTTTAATTCTGAATTTACCCAAAGCCTGCCGCCGTTAAACTCAATAAGCTCCTTGCATAAAAACAAACCAATGCCGGTGCCTTTCTCGCCGGAAGTGCCTGTGGCTGTGTATTTCGTATTAAGGCTAAATAACTTGCTAAGTTTTTCTGCAGGAATACCGTTGCCGGTATCGTTAACACTAATCACCAACATGCCTTCGTCAACTGTGCTTAATAAACTAATTATGCCGTAATTGCCCGTAAACTTAATAGCATTGCTAACGAGGTTACTTAAAACTACTTTTACATGCCTTTCATCGGCCTGTACACACATCCCGGGTAAAGCCATGTTTTCAAACCTGATATTTTTTTGCTGAAAAAGGTAACCAAAGATCCTGTCGATTTCATTACCAACTAAATAAATGTCGACCGCTGATGGCTCATGATTAATTCCCTTAATCTGGCTGCCTGCCCATTCAAGCAGGTTTGAAAGGGTTAATTCGGCACCCTGTACTACCGGTTCTATTTCCTTCATCAAGTCCTGAACTTCATCATCGCTTAAAACACGGGTGTTGTATAAACGTAATATAGAATTCAGATTAGCGAGCGGTGTGCGCAGATCATGCCCTATTACAGCCAGTAACTTATCTTTAAGATTATTAATATTTGCCAGGTTTACCGATTGGTCTTCTATCAGTTCTTTTTGAATTAATAAGGCTTTATGCTGCTTGCGCATTCGGTTATTTAAAACCCGCTTTTGTTTATAAAGGTAATAGGTAACCGACAAAGCCAATATTACAACCAGCAATGAAATAAGCAGTGTAATGATTATAACCTTTTGCAAATGAATTTTTTCGCGGTATTGCCCTGCCTTTTCCTCAACCGCGGCAATAGCATTAAGACGGCTGTTGAGCTCAAAATAACTCTGTATGAGCTCCGTACTTTTACGCTTATTGGCAGCACTAAGGCTATCAAGCGCCTGGGTATATTTTTTTTGATAGGCTAACGACTGCACCATATCGTGCTTTTGCTCAAAGCTATAGGCCATGGTTTTATAAGCCGACGAAATGCCATCCATAACACCGATGCTATCGGATAAAGCAGCACCTTTTTTTGCAAGGTTAATGGCTTTGTCGAACTGGTTTAACGAATTATAAATAACAGCACGTTCAATAAATGAGATAGCTCTTAAACGCCTGTTATTAACAATATAACTCATTTGCAGGGCAGTGTCTGAATAAGCTACGGCCTGTTGATATTGTCCCTTTAACCGATTAGCATTAGCCAGCCGGCTATATAATATACATATTGCGGGCTGGTCATTTACCGTACGGCTAAGCTGCATAGCAAGTTTGGCAAGAGTAATGCCTTTATCATATTGTTTAAGCCTGGCGTAAATAAATGAACGTTCGTTATAAACTTCGGCAAGCATTTTAGGATCATGGCCAGCAAAGCGGGCGGCTATATCTAAATTTTTCAAGGCCTTACTGTAATTTTGCAAATCTGTATAAGCCCTGCCCATGGAGCTATAACAGTGGGCCAATAACAGCGGCTTGTTTTTGGGCAGATAATTTAAAGCCGAATTAAAATAAAACAAACTGATAGGATAGTATGACTGCGACCAGTACACATGTCCTAAATTTAAAAAAGCGGCGCCGGTACCTTCATTATATTTTATTTTTTCCGAAAGCAGCAAGGCATGCTCAGCTCTTACCCTTGCCTCGTAGGGGGCACCAACATAGGTTTCCTCAACCAATTTGTTAAGGCTGTCGATGGTTTTGATTAACGCCGGCGATTTTTCCGGCTCAATTCCGCTTGTTTTTTGCGCATAAACAGTACTATGCATTAATAACAGCAATAATAAACCAAGGGGCCTTGTCATTCGCTAACAGTTTCAGACTGCAATCTAACAATAAACTTAATATAGGCAATAGCTATCCGGCAACAATGCACCGCTCGCCCTGCAGCAGTTCAATACAATTCTCGTAGTTATCGGGCATTTGAATTTGTTCAACCTCTTTCATATAACTCTGCTTAATCTCTTTACGGCGGCGGGCTTCAATAAAACGTCTTACCTGTTCCCGGTTTTCCAAAACCAGGCCGGGCACTTTGGCCGGCTTGTTAAATTCGTCTTTGGCTACCATGGTAAAATAGCTGGTGTTGGTATGTTTTACCGAATGGTTTTTGATATTTTCAGATATCACCCGAATCCCTACCACCAGCGAAGTATTACCTACATAGTTTACCGATGCCATGAGTGATACCAGTTCCCCTACTTCCACGGGCTGTAAAAAATCCACCGTGTCGATAGATGCTGTTACACAATAATTACCGGCGTGTTTGGCAGCACATACATAGGCTACCTTGTCCATTAGCGAAAGCAAGATCCCTCCATGGATCTTTCCGCCAAAATTAGAATACGAAGGGATCATCAGTTCGGTAATGGTGGCCTGCGAAAATGCCACGCTTTTATAGCCGTCTATATCAGGTAAGGGGTTCATAATATATGGTAATATAGTATAAGGTTAAGCACTAAAATACAATATATGCAACATTAGTATTACATAGGGTTAAATAGTTAAACCTTCGTTAAACTTTAATGGTCAATAACCTAAATTGACCCTAAACTATGAAAAAACACTTACTGCTCGCGTTTATCGGTATTCTTTTTTTATCAACTGCCTATGCCCAGCAAGCCCGCGAAGTGCGCGGTACGGTAGTTGACAGCGTGGGAGCCGTACCCGGAATTACGGTAAAACTAATCTCCGATAAAGACAGCGTAGTAGTAGCAACCAGCACTGCCGGGGCATTTTATTTCCCAGCCGTTGTCTCCAAAAACTTTAAACTCACCATTAGCGGAATCGGTTACCAGCCCTTTACCCGCCGTTATGTAATGGATAACGATACCAAACCCATTAACCTCGATCCCATCAAAGTAAAGGTGCAAACCAATATGCTGAACACGGTGGTAGTTTCGGCTGTGATCCCCATCACCATAAAAGAAGATACCGTTGAATACAAAGCCAGCGCCTATAAAGTACGGGAAGGATCGCCGGTGGAAGATTTGCTCAAAAAGCTGCCGGGCGTAAGCGTTGATAAAGACGGCAATGTAACCGCGCATGGTAAACAGGTTACCAAAGTGCGGGTTAACGGTAAGGATTATTTTACCGGCGATGTGCAAACCGCAACCCAGAACCTGCCTGCCGATATTGTGGAAAACATACAGGTGATTGACGATTACGGCGACCAGGCCAACCTTACCGGCATCAAAACCGGCGACCCGGACAAGATCCTGAACATCACCATACAAAAGGGAAAAAGCAAAGGCAATTTTGGCCAGGGCAGCGTTGGCGTTGGTAATGACGACCGATACCAAGCCCGTCTTTCGGCCAATTCATTTTATGATGCAAGGCAGCTGGCGGTTATAGGCACCTGGAATAACAATAACACCAATAGCTTCAATCTTGGCAGCAGCGGTGGCGGCGGAGGCCGGGCAGGGCGTGGAGGTGGCGGCGGAGGCAGCAGCGCAGGCGGGGTGAGTACGGCTAACGGTATTACTACCAACCGCTCCTTAGGCACCAATTACCGCGATGACTGGGGCAAAAAAGTAACGGTTTATGGCAGCTATAGTTTTGCCGATAAAGACAGGGATATCAACAGCACAACCCTGCAGCAAAACCTTTATCAATCGGGTAATATCATCAATATGGACAACAGTACTAACCATAACCATGGTATCAACCACCGCTTTGATTTCAATATCGAATACAAAATAGATACATCTAATTATATCAAAATAAACCCGGGCTTTTCATATGCCACCGCCGAAAACATGAGTACCGACACCTTCAGCAATACCCGTAACCAAAGTTTAGTTACCGGCAATGAGCTGGCCCTCACCAATAACTCATCGCAAACAGGCAGCCTTAACGTGCTTTACAACCACAAGTTCCATAAAAAAGGACGGAACTTCAGTGTTAATGCCAATGTAAGCTATTCTAAAAACGATCAGGACCTGAGCGATAAATACACCACCCGGCAGGATACCGTGGTAACACCATTGTTTCAGCAGATCAACTCTGATAATCAATCGCAAAGGGTAAGCCTGCATTTTTCATACATCGAACCTGTTGGCAAAACAACTTACCTGGAAAGCAATTACAGTTATAATTATTCGAACACCGATAATAACCGCTACAACTACCGGGTTGATCCTGCAACAGGCAATCAAACCTACGTTGATTCATTGAGTACGTTGTATAACTACCAGTTCATCACCAACCGCATCGGTTTAAACCTTCGCGGGATACAACCTAAATATAATTATACGCTGGGCCTGGCTGTTCAGCCTTCAAAGCTCGAGGGGGAATCGCATAACTTTCATACCTCCACATCTACCTTTAATATTATCCCTACGGCAAGGTTTATCTATAACTTTTCAAAAAACCACTCGTTTTCATTTAATTACAGTGGCTCCAATGCCCAGCCATCATTTAGCCAGCTGCAGCTTCAGCCCGATTATTCAAACCCTCAAAACAGGGTTTATGGTAACCCTGACCTGAAACCCGAATTCACCAACAGCTTTAATGTGCGTTATAACCAGTTTGATATTGCCAGCGGCAATTCATTGTTCGCCAGTTTATCATTTGCCGAAACCCAGGATAAAATAGTTACCAATTCGGCCCCCGTTACTGATAGCACCCAAAGCGCAAAAGGCAACAATACCATACAGGCAACCCGCTATATTAACACCAACGGTTTTTATAATGTAAATGGCAACTATTCCTTTTCAAAACCATTTGCCGAACGCAAGTACACCGTATCCTTAAACGGCGGCGCAAGCTACAACAACAACATTTCATATATTGAAAATCAGCGCAATGAGGGAAAAAACTGGGTGCTTAACCAGGGTGTTAAACTTAGGGTTGATCTTGACAGCATTATGGACAGCGAGATCAGCGCTAATTACAGCATTAATACTACCCGTTATAGCCTGCCGTCCTCATTAAATACCGATGCCCAAACCTGGACATTAGGGCTCGACGGCCGCAATTATTTTTTTTACAGCTGGGTGCTTGGTTACAGCTTAACTCAAACCATCAATCACGGTTTCAGTAGTACCGTGAAAGCGAGCCCTACTCTGCTGAGCAGCTACCTGGAATACCAGTTTTTAAACAAGCATATAGCCTCGCTCCGGTTCCAGGCTTTTGATATTTTTGACGAAAACAAAGGTATAACACGCACTGCCGTAGGCAACCAGATCATTGATACACGTACCAACCGGCTGGGCAGGTATTTTATGCTCAGCTTTACCATCCGGCTTCAAAAATTTAGCGGCAGCCGTCCACAGGGCGGGCGTAACGGCGGCGGTAATGGCTTTGGTGGCTTTGGCGGCGGTCGCCGTGGTGGCAGAGGATAATTTGTATCCTGCTTTTTTTGAAAAACGTTAAGCGCTGTTATATATTTACAACAATCTATATCCCTGCATTGAGAAAACTTATTTTAACCTTTATATCGATACTATATATCGGCTGTGCCATTGCACAAACCAAAGATGCCACCGAAAAAACCGGCCCGGAAACAGTGGTCCAAAAACATCGTCTTACCGATTCGGTAGTTGAGCGGTTCAGCGTACTTAAGAGTAATAAGGGTATCCGGCAAGGTTTATACCAGGCCCTTTATCAAAAAAACTATGCATTGGCCAGCGGCTATTACGACAACAACAAAAGGGCGGGCGTATGGCACTTTTTTGACAATCGCGGGCACCTGGTACAAAATTTCGATTACAGGACCAACCAGATCACTTACGAAGCTCCTGAAGACAGCACATCAAACCTGCAGTATTTTGTTGATGTAAAACTTAATGACACAGCAAAAACAACCAAACCACTTAAAGTAGGCGGCAGATTTTTTGGCTACCTCCCCTATCTGAACTTATTTAAGCTTCCGCCCGATTTAATGAACCTTAATCCAAATGTATCGTTTGGTGCGGTAGAGTTGCTGGTTAGTCCGCTGGGGAGGCTTGCATCATTCAAGGTACATGTATACAGCGGTTCGTACGAAAAAACCTTTAATATGAGCATTGATGTACCCGATCCTGCCGATAAGATCTTTGTGCCGGCTACTGTAAACGGCGAAGCAGTTGGTTGCCGTGTGCTTATTAAGTGCGCATTCAGAAACGACGGGGGGCTGGAGTTCTATTAAGCATCCATACTTCCTCTTAAACCAAAAGCGTCATTGCGAGGTACGAAGCAATCCCAAACTATACAGGGCGGACCTGCTAATCGGGGATTGCTTCGTACCTCGCAATGACGCTTAATTATATAGCTACGCTATTAATGGGGCTTAGTGATCGTGATGACCATCCGGACCGTGCGCGTGGCCGTGCGATAACTCTTCGGCTGTTGCAGGGCGTACGTTAAGGATATTGCCTTTAAAGTGCAGTTCCTGACCGGCCATAGGGTGATTAAGATCAACAATAACGGCATCTTCGGCAATTGAAACCACCATAGCCTGGAAACGGTGGCCCTGGTTATCCTGTAAAGGCAAAATGCTGCCAATTTCAGGGATTTCGGTGCCCTGAAACATTTCTTTTGGCAGGTTGGCTACTGCTTCTTCATCATATACGCCGTAAGCATCTTCGGGAGATAAGCGAAACTCGTAGGCATCACCTGTTGAAAGTGTGCTCAGGTTATCCTCAAATTTAGGCAGCATCTGTCCTGCACCAAATAAAAAGGTAAGCGGCTGTTCCTGGGTGGTACTTTCTACCAAAGTTTCGGTACCGGTGTTTTCACGGTCTACGTACAAATCGTAGGTTAATGATACTACGTGTTGTGGTGCAATTTTCATTGTAAATTGTTTTTAGTTGTAAAATCTGGCTTCTACCTCATTAAGGGCATCTGCCGGGTTATTAGCAGGTAATCCGCAGGTTTTATCTTTACAAATGAAAATTTGCGTTGATGCACCAAACTTATCCTGCAGCAAAGGTAAACTTCCTGTATTACCGCCCAACATAATTTTATTGGGGATGTAATTATTTTCCATTTCCTTTCTGAAAGTTTCCGCTCCGGCTCCTGTTATCGCAATTTCGTTTATTCCAAACACCTCATCCAGCAAAAGCATCACCCAGTTTGAATAAGCCGAACCATATTTTGCCAGCTGCGGCATTACATTGCGTAACAACTGTGCCGAAACCTCAATGTAACTTTCGTTATCAAAAAGCAAGCCTAACTTTTTAAGCACCCGTGCCATAACCGAATTGGAGGCAGGGATCACCCCATCCATAATTTCAGATTTGCGGGCAATCAGCTGTTCATCATCATCGGCAGTGAAAAAGAAAATACCCTTTGTTTCATCATAATAGTGGGCTATGGCTGTATCGGCAAGGCTTTTGGCCTGCTGCAGCCAATGCTCATTAAAGGTAACCTCATATAAGGCAATGAGCCCATCGATGATATTGGCATAATCATCTAAAAATGCTACAGGCTTATCCTGCGACGATGTGGCACTGTAAACCCGTGATAACCTGCCATTTTGACCAAGCAGGTTATTTAAAATAAACCCGGCATTGTTCAGCGCAAGCTCAAGGTACTCTGGCTTATTAAACGTGCGGTAAGCATCGTTCAGGCCTTTCAGCATAAGGCCATTCCAGGATGCCAGGATCTTGTTATCTAATCCCGGGCGCACGCGTACACCGCGGGCTTCAAAAACTTTTTGACGGGATGCAGCTATTTTGGCAAGCAATTCATGAGCAGGCAACCCTAATTTTGCGGCCAGTTCTTCGTCACTATCCTTCCGGAACAATACGTTCGATTCCTCCTCTTCCCAGTTGCCATCCTCCGTAATATTGTAGTAGATACAGAACAAACCGGCATCATCGCCTAAAATCTCTTCAATCTCATTTTTGGTAAAAATATAGAATTTGCCTTCCATTCCTTCACTATCCGCGTCAAGCGCCGAATAAAACCCATACTCAGCTGACATCAGTTCGCGGGTGCTGAAAGTGATGCTCTCGTCAACTACCTGTTTGTACAATTCATCCGGGCGCCAGGTGTAAGCTTCGGCATACAGGCTAATAAGCTGGGCGTTATCATACAGCATTTTTTCAAAATGTGGTACATGCCAGCGCCCATCAACCGAGTAACGGGCAAATCCACCGCCAACATGGTCGTAAATTCCCCCGAAAGCCATTTTATGCAAAGTAAGTTTCACTTGCTCCGCTACTTCATCATCTTTCATTAAATAGCCATTGCGCATTAAAGCCTGCCAGTTATTTGGCATCGGGAATTTGGGCGCGTTACCGGTGCCACCCTCCTGCTTATCAAAATATCGTTTCCAATTGTTTACGATGGCTTGCAGATCGTCCCGCGTATGTTCTGCCTGTGCTACCAAAAATTCTATCGACTCATATTTTTGAATCCCTTCGGTAAGGCGAACCGCGTAGTCTTCGGCCTCTTCGGGCTTTTGTTTGTAGAAATCGGCCAGGTTAAAGAGCAGCGATGTCCAATCGTTTTTACGGAAATAGGTACCACCGTAAATAGGTCTTTGATCGGGCAGGCAGATACAGTTTAATGGCCATCCGCCTCTGCCGCTCATGAGCTGTACGGCACTCATATAAATCTGGTCAACATCGGGGCGTTCTTCCCTATCTACCTTAATACAAACAAAATATTCGTTCATTACGGCGGCTACAGCTTCATCTTCAAAGCTTTCGTGCTCCATAACATGGCACCAGTGGCAGGCCGAGTAGCCGATGCTTACCAAAATGAGCTTATTTTCGGCTTTGGCTTTATCAAGGGCTTCTTTGCCCCAGGGGTACCAGTTTACCGGGTTATTGGCATGTTGTAATAAATAGGGCGATGTGGAATTGGCCAGGCGATTCATATAGCTGTGTGTTTGCTGCAAAAATGCAGATATAATTGCACCTGTAAGTTAAATGGAATTTATTTAGAAAAGTTTTAGGTAAAAGTGGTTATTCGTATCAGACCAGTCTCATTTTTGAATTTTTAATAATAAGTCAAAATCACTTATCTCCAACCCTTTCAGTCCTAAAAATTATCAAACTCACAAATTATTTCCCTTTATTTGCCCCCTTGTTATCAAAAATTTAAGATGAACTGTTTAAAACTGAATTATTTATTATGCGCCGTGGCGCTGATGCCGTTAACGCGACCGGCATCGGCCCAAACTACCGACACCACAAAATACAATCACCAGGACCTTTTTGGCCCAATTACATGGCCCGTTACCAGTGGCGGAACGCGCTCGGCCGCAGGCAAGCCCTCACCAAATTACTGGCAAAACCGCGCTGATTACCAGATCAAAGCTTCCCTTAATGAAGGCAAGGATACTACCATAACCGGCGAAGTAACCATTACCTATACCAACAACAGCCCTGATAAGTTGGATTACCTGTGGCTGCAACTGGATCAAAACCTTTTTAAACCAGATTCGCGCGGAGCGGCGGTAACTCCGTATACCGGCGACAGGTTTGACGTTCGTGGTTTTAGCCGCGGTGGTTATCATATTGCCTCTGTTGATGTTACTTACAAAGGCGAAACCTACAACGTTGATCCTGTCATTACCGATGCACGGATGCAGTTACGCCTTAATACCCCAATGGATGGCAAAGGCGAAAAAATAGAGATCAAGGTTAATTATGATTTTGCAATCCCATTTTATGGCGCCGACCGTATGGGCCGCAAGAAATTTAAACAAGGCTATGTTTACGAAATTGCTCAATGGTACCCGCGCATGTGTGTTTACGACGATGTGGAGGGCTGGAACACCCTGCCATACATGGGCTTAGGCGAGTTCTATTGCGAATACGGCGATTTTGACTATTACATCACCGCTCCTGCCAATAAAATAGTAGTTGGCTCGGGCGATTTGCAAAACCCTGAAGAGGTACTTACTCCCACTCAATTAAAACGACTGGAACAAGCCCGCAACAGCGACAAAACAGTAACCATCATTAGCGCTGCGGAAGTTGGCAGAGGCTCAACCCGGCCCTTTAAAGGCACGCTTACCTGGCACTTTAAAATGCAGAATACCCGCGATATTGCATGGGGCGCTTCTGACGCTTTTATCTGGGACGCGGCAAGGGTTAATTTCCCATCTGGCCGCAAGGGCATTGCCATGTCGGCCTACCCGGTTGAAAGTTCGGGCAATGACGGCTGGGGCCGCTCAACCGAATACCTAAAAAACAGCATGGAGATCTATTCAAACCTATATTTTGAATATCCCTGGAATTCGGCAGTTAACGTATCGGGCGTGGCATTAGGCATGGAATATCCGGGCGCTATCTTCTGCCTCAGCAACCTGAAAAAAGGGCAGCTTTGGGGCGATGTTACCCACGAGATAGGCCATAACTGGTTCCCGATGATAGTTGGCTCAAACGAGCGCAAATACATGTGGCAGGACGAAGGTTTTAACACCTTTATTAATGAGTATGCTACCGAAAAATTTAATAAAGGCGAATATGTTGAGAAAAGTGGCTCGGCGCAAAATGTACTGGCCGGCTACCGCAACAGCAAAGACCCGCTCATGACCGCTCCTGAAGCCATAGGGCTCAATGATTATGGCCAGTATTATACCAAAACCGCGTTAGGTTTGGATATATTACGCAACGTAGTACTTGGCCCAGAGCGCTTTGATTATGCCTTCCGCGAGTATGTTAAAAACTGGGCGTTTAAGCACCCGCTTCCGTACGATCTTTTCAGGGCTATGAATGATGCCACAGGCGAAGATCTGAACTGGTTTTGGAAATCATGGTTCTTCACCACCTGGAAGCTTGACCAGGCCATTACTTCGGTAAGCTATATCAAAGGTAACCCGGCCGATGGCGCGCTGATCACACTTACCAATAATGAAAAAATGGCTATGCCTGTTGATCTTAAAATTGTTCAGGCTAACGGCAAAACCGAAACTATTCACTTACCGGTAAACATCTGGCAACGCGATGGTGTTTGGAAATTTAAATATCCTTCAACATCGGCTATTAAAAGCATGGAAATAGACCCTGATCGTCAACTACCTGACGTTGACCTGAAAAACAACGTTTACAGGGGAGAGTGATTTTGATTTGGGATTTGGGAATTTCGATTTCGGATTTGTGAGGAGATTAGAGGGAACTTCAAAAAGCGATGGGTGTTTGGGCTCATCGCTTTTTTTGATAATTGTGTTTGCTTAACTGTGAGTTTTTTTATCGCGGTCAGTGTAAAATTATGCACCCTTTAAAAAACCATAAAATATCCTTAAAAAAAACACTATATCCACCTGTTAATAAGCAATATACCCACTAATACAAACCTATATCGACTTCAATTAAACACTTGAAAATATTTTTAATTATAAAACATTTTGTTTATTTTTAATATTAAAGGCTAATAGCAAATTACAATTAGCATGTTAACTATGGCAAGAAATATACTCATAATTGAAGATGACGCTGAAATTTTACGGGTACTTGAAACAGTGCTCACCTTTCATGATTTTGAGGTTACCGGTCTTGACCGTACTGATGATATTATTGGTGCTGTAAAAGCGTACAACCCCGATCTTGTATTAACCGACTATATGCTGCCCGGCCTTAACGGCGGTCGTATTTGTCAGCTTATTAAAGGCAACGAAGATACCCGGCATATCCCGGTGATTCTGATTTCAGCTTACCATGAACAGGCTATTGCCCTGGTTAATTTTGGATATGATGCCTTTGTACCCAAGCCTTTTGATATAAATAAGCTGGTGAAAACGATTAACAAGTTTTTGAATTGATGGAAGGAAGTTAGATAAGATCTATCCCATTAGAGATTATTTTGAAGCCATTTTGTTTCCATTGCTTCATAATCACCCCGAGATTATGCCATTTTTTGCCTGAATTAATAACGAAGCGATATTCGATAGATTCTCCGTTCTTTTTGGAGATTTTGATCTTGTTATAAGTGCCGTCATTTCTTAACCTTCCGGGCTTACCTACATAATTATGGCAATCTATTTCTACCAGTTTCAGATCATTTAAGATAAATACAGTGTTATTCAACACAACCCTATCTTCCGCAAAAAACAACTCTCCGTCTTTTGTATAACTCGGCATACTCGACCAAAACAAGTTCACAAAATAGCCGATAAAACCCAAAAAGAAACATGAAATCATTATGAATAACAAAGGCCCATTTAAATTCCTGGCAAAGGGAGCCATTACAAAGAAAATCAATAATAAAACCGCAGGTATCTGCATCATTTTATAAATGAGCGGACGGCGGGTATAAGTGTCGAAGATTTCTGCCATTTTTAATATTAGTTACAATTCTAATGAATATTTATTACCGACAACGATTAGTCATTACTATAATTCCGAAATCTCAAATTCGATATCCGAAATTTTTCCCCCTTTCGCCCCAAAACCTTAATTTCGCTGCTTCAAGAAAAGAGGAAAAGATTTTGGATTACTTACAGGGATTAAACCCCGAACAAAGGGCAGCGGTTGAACAAACCGAGGGGCCGGTGATGATCATTGCCGGTGCCGGATCGGGCAAAACACGGGTTATTACCTATCGCGTGGCGCATTTGATACGCAAGGGTGTTGATTCATTTAACATACTGGTACTTACATTTACCAACAAGGCCGCCCGCGAAATGCGCGAGCGTATTACCCATGTAGTTGGCGCGGAAGCTAAAAACATATGGATGGGTACGTTCCACTCGGTGTTTGCGAAAATATTACGGGTTGAGGCCGAAAAAATCGGTTATCCAAGCAACTTTACCATTTACGATACCGACGACAGCAAGAGCGTTTTAAGGGCCATTTTAAAAGAAATGAACCTTGATGATAAGCTTTATAATGTAAACTTTGTACTCAACCGCATTTCGGCATCAAAAAATAACCTGATCTCCTGGCAGGAATATAACAAGAACGAGCAGATCCAGGCCGACGACTTTTCGAGCGGCCGCGGGCAAATGGGCAAGATCTACGAGATGTATGCCACCCGCTGCTACCGTGCTGGAGCAATGGATTTTGACGATTTGCTGTACAAAACCAACGAGCTGCTGAAACTCCACCCCGACGTACTCAATAAATACCAGCACAAGTTTAAATACCTCATGGTTGATGAGTATCAGGATACCAACTTTTCGCAGTACCTTATTGTTAAAAAGCTTGCCGCTGTTAACGAAAACCTGTGCGTAGTAGGTGATGACGCCCAAAGTATCTATGCCTTCCGTGGTGCCAACATTCAGAATATCTTAAACTTTGAGAAGGATTACCCCGATCTGAAAGTGTTTAAGCTGGAGCAAAATTATCGCTCAACTCAAAACATTGTGAATGTAGCCAACAGCATCATCCGCAATAATAAAGACCAGCTTAAGAAGAACGTATTCTCCGAAAAAGAATCGGGCGATAAGATCAAAGTTATGCGGGCCTTCAGCGATAATGAGGAAGGCAAAATAGTAGCCGAAGCTATTATGCAAGACCGCAGCTCAAACGGGCTTAAATGGTCGGCATTTGCTATCCTTTACCGCACCAATGCGCAGTCGCGGTCTATGGAGGAGGCTTTGCGCAAGCTGGGCATCCCATATAAAATATATGGTGGGCTTTCGTTTTATCAGCGTAAGGAAATTAAGGACCTGATAGCTTATTTCAGGCTCACCTTTAACCCTAATGATGAAGAAGCTTTAAAGCGCGTTATCAATTACCCTAAACGTGGCATTGGCGATACCTCGGTTGATAAGATCATTGTAGCTGCCGATCAGCATGGTATAACGCCCTGGGAAGTTATTGTTGAACCGGGCAAATACCTCGAGGGTAAAATATCGGGGGCCGTATCCACTTTTGCTACCATGATCCAAAGCTTCCAGGTGCTGACCAAAACCAAGTCTGCCTATGAGTCGGCTTTATATATCGCGCAGCATTCGGGCTTATTGAAGGACCTTTATGAAGATAAATCGGTAGAGGGGCTTAACCGTTACGAAAATATCCAGGAGCTTTTAAACGGGATCAAGGAGTTTTCAGAGCGGGAGGATATTGAAGAAAAAGGCCTTGATGTTTTCATGCAGGATGTGGCCCTCTTAACTAACGATGATAATGATAAAAACAAAGATGCCGATACGGTATCGCTTATGACCATCCACTCATCAAAAGGGCTTGAGTTTCCGCAGGTTTATGTTGTAGGACTGGAAGAAAACCTTTTCCCGTCGCAAATGTCGCTTAACTCACGCAGCGATCTTGAAGAAGAGCGACGCCTGTTTTATGTAGCCGTTACGCGTGCCGAAAGCAAGCTCCATATTAGTTACGCCACCTCGCGTTTTAAGTTTGGAACCTTGATTAATTGCGAGCCAAGCCGCTTTTTGGATGAAATTGACGCGAAATATCTTGAACTAGACTATACCGCCAAACCCGCTTCTGGCAATAATCCATTTTTTGATGATGAGCGTAAAGCATGGAGCAGGGATAAACAGCCCGACACATTTTCGCGGCCAAAACCGGCAGCTGCAGCACCGGTAAAAACCACTTCGATACTGGCCAAAGCGCACGTACCTTCAGCTAATTTCAAACCTTCTGATACATCCGGTTTGCAAGTGGGTATGGAGGTTGAACACGAACGTTTCGGCTTTGGCAAAGTACTCGCTCTTGAGGGTAATAAGCCCGATATAAAAGCCACAATCTTCTTTAAGGAGATTGGTCAAAAGCAGTTGTTATTAAAATTTGCGAAACTTTACATAGTTCAGTAAACATAAACCAAGAGTTAAAATCCCTACTTTGAGGAATTGATTCCCCAAGCCCCCGCCACGGTCCATCATTAAATCGCCTTAATAACACTAATTTAAAGGTAATTTAATGATGGCATACCATTTGGATTGCATAAGTATCCCCTTTCCTTAATTAATATTTAATTGATATGAGCGATACTATTAAAAAGCAAACAAACAAATCCGTTGGTAAAAACATCCGGGCATTACGCCATCAGCATGGATGGAGCCAGGAAGATGTGGCTAACCGTTTGGGCATCTCTATTCCTGCGTTTTCAAAAATTGAAACAGGAGTAACCGATATCAACCTCTCGCGTCTTGAACAAATTGCCAATATTTTCGATGTAAACGTGGTGAACATACTGGCCCTCGATACTGACGAAACTGATATGAAGCCGTCGAGTTTAAGCCTTGCACAGAGAAAACTGATAGATCGCGAATCAGAAATCGCCAGTTTACAACGTAAGGTCATATTACTTTATGAAGAGCTGCGCAATAAGGCCAGTGTAGCCATCTAAAGGTGTGCAGTAAACATTACAATTTACCGATAGTGTACATTGTTTGCTTCGCATCAGTGTCCTGTTTCATACGTTACATTAAATAGTAGTTAACAATATTTAACAAAAGGAAATTTGAAAAAAAAGCCCCCCATTGTATGGGCTAATTTATCCATAATGAGCGTTTTATAGCCATTTTGGAGTAATAATTGTGGCACGCAGTTTACTAAAGCAAATTGTATGTCAAATTATCTTATTTCCATATCAAAAAACGAAACCTCGAGCGACGGTATCATCCATGATCCTAAAAGTAAGCTAAAAGTTAAAGCGTTTGATTTGCTGCGCGCACGTTTTAAACCGAGCAAAGGCGAAGTAAGGTTTTTTGTAACTGCCGGCGATGAAACAACACTGGCTTTTGAAACACAGGGCTATAATAAACACAGACAGCTGCTGGTTTTACAAATGATATCGTGGTATTGTATTTACCTTGGGCTTATGGAAGCGCAGATCCACTCCAGCCTGCCTGTACACTTTAGTTAAACCTGGAGAGGGAGGATCGGACGAAAGTTAAACTCTCGGCGGGTTATGCAGCATGTCGCTCATCTCGATGATCTTTTCATCAATTTCGGATACGCATTTATCCATCATATCCAAACATTCGGCCTGGTCAACCAGGCCTTCTTTTTCGAGGTTGATCAAGCCGCGTAACGTAGCTATAGGCCCCCTGATTTGATGCGACAGGTATGACGAATGCTCAGAAAGCTTTTTATTTTTTAACTGCAGATCTTTGGTACGCTCGTCAATGATCTCTTCAAGATGATGATTTATCCTATCAAGATTATCTTTTTGCCGGGATACCTCACCGTTTAGCAATGTAAGCTGTGCATTGGTTTTGGCTTTACGTTTTACATTGCTGATCAGCAAACCAATTACTACAAGCATCAAACCCGCAACCACGGTCACCGCCCAAAACTTCGACCGGTCGTAAGCCTGGCGCTCTGCAATTCTTTCGTTTTCTTTCAGTTGCTCTTCCTGCCGGCGTTTGGCCTCAACCAGGTTCATTTGCGCCGATACGTTGGTTTTATAGGTAACACTATCCTGGGTATATATTTCCCTTAGTAAATTTACCGCACGGGCAAAATTCTTTTTGTTATATTCCAGTTCGTATGTAGTGTATTTATAATCGTAGTCAAGCTTAGGGTCTTTTACTAACTGTGTATAAGCAGTCCCCTCCTGCACCATCTTTTCCGCATTTTTAAAATCGCCTTTTGTCATGTAAAGCGCTGCCAGCGTAAGGTCAACACTGGCTACTGACTCGTTCAGGTCGCGCGCTTTTGCACCGGCATTAGCCTCCAGCAGTAAACCCAGGGCCTTATCGTAATCCTTAAGTTTAAAATAAATAACGCCACGGTTTTGCAAACATTGGATCAGGTTTACCGAGTCGCTCAGTTTCTGAAATATGGGAAAACTTTTATCATAAAACTTAAGCGCCATATACAGGTTATTTTTACGCGTGTAAACGTTACCGATATTTAAATACAATGAGCCTACCAATTTAGTATCATTTATTTTTTGTGCTATTTCCAGCGATCGGTTAAGATAGGTAAGGGAGCGTTCGTAGTCATGGTCACGGAACAAGATCCCGATATTATTATAAACCTTGGCTTCGCCCCTCAGGTTATTGTTGCGGGTAAAATATGAAAGGGAGTTCAGGTAGTTTTCAATAGCCTTTTCAGGCTGATCAAGGTAGTATTTACCAATACCGATAACCCGATAAGCTTCTGCAATACCATTAATATAATTGAGTTTGGTGGATAGCTTAAGCGCTTTGGTAGCGTCTTCCACCGTTTGTTCGGGGTTTGTGAGCCTGTTTGTATAAGCGCTGGTATTCAGGCTTATTACCTCATTAGTATCTTTTGCAGCAACATCAATTATATCATTCGCGTATACCGACAGCGATAATAAAAAGAATAATATAAATGTGCCGATTTTTTTCATTAAAACACTTTTACGTTCTGTTGGGGTGAAAGTTATAAAATAATGCTGAATTATATTTAATGTTAAGAATAAAAAACACTGTGGAAAATTATTTTCATATGTTTTTTATCCCTATTAAAAACATATCTATATTTGCATTGTTAAATATCTGAAATACAATATATTAAATACAAAGAACATCCTATACAATATCGCTCCCAATATATTGCAGCCAATTACAATAATATTGCAATATATATCCTGAGATTTACAATATAATTATAGTTTGTACATCAAATAAATGAAATAATGTAAAAATCGTGCAATAAATTGTATACCATACCGGTAAGTAATCTGGATGATATTACATTTAAAATTAGTAATTTAACGCCATAATTAATAGTGTAAAAATACGAAACAGAGAATCTTTTTTAAAATTTTAGAAAAACAGGGTTTTTAAAAAACAGAGAGTAAAATCAACTTTTTAAAATATTTGTGATAAGCTTTAAATAAGCTTGACGGATTTTATTAAATATCAGATATCGTATTAATTTAAAAAATATAATATTAAATACAATAATTAATCAATATGAAAAAAGCAGTGTTTTTTGTACTCCTTACCATAGGCGCCGGGGTGCTCTCATCGTCATCAGTTTTGTCATCATCGGCAAAAAAAGATGTACAGCCAACAGCTGTCAATTTCAACAAAACGCCGGCAGGTTTTAAACGCGACCTGGGAAGCGCCGATTGAAATCCAATTAAATCATACAGAAAGTTCAACATCGATAATATAACACGGTCATGAAAAAAATAATCACCATCGCTTTAGCAGTTCTGTTCACTGGGGCCATTTCGTCCTGTAAAAAGGAAAGTCCAAAAGTTGAGTTTGCTAACCTTCACTTATTCGCAACCGGTTACAAAAGAGACCTGGGAAGTGCTGACTGATTTAACTATTCAAGATCAATAACACATAAAACAACATGAAAAAATTCATCCTCATAACAACAGTAGTGCTTAGTGCAGGAGCATTATCATCAGCTACAAACAAAAATGAAAACAAAACGAAAATGGTGATTACACCAGTGAACTCGCTGACAACCGGTTTTAAAAGAGACTTAGGCAGCGCCGACTAAAAAACAGACAATAACAAACAAAAGATTTAATAAACAAAAAATATTTACGTACCCCCACATTAAAAAAACATCATGAAAAATTTAACACTGGTAGCAACTTTAGCATTAAGCACTATATTATCGACCGCCACATTAGCAAATGCCGCTAACGGCCCTCAACCAAAACGTGATTTAGGTTCTGCTGATGCTCGTGGCCCTCAACCAAAACGCGACTTAGGTTCTGCTGATTTTGCCCGTGGCCCTCAACCAAAACGTGATCTCGGTTCTGCTGATTTTGCTCTCGGCCCTCAGCCAAAACGTGATCTTGGTTCTGCTGATTTCGCTTTCGGTCCTCAGCCAAAACGCGACTTAGGTTCTGCTGATTTTGCCCGCGGCCCTCAGCCAAAACGCGATTTAGGTTCTGCTGACTTTGCCCGCGGTCCTCAACCAAAACGCGACTTAGGTTCTGCTGATTTTGCCCGTGGCCCTCAACCAAAACGTGATCTCGGTTCTGCTGATTTTGCTTTCGGCCCTCAGCCAAAACGCGACTTAGGTTCTGCTGATTTTGCCCGTGGCCCTCAACCAAAACGCGATCTCGGTTCTGCTGATTTTGCTTTCGGCCCTCAGCCAAAACGTGATCTTGGTTCTGCTGACTTCGCCTTCGGCCCTCAACCAAAACGTGACTTAGGTTCTGCTGATTTCGCTTTCGGCCCTCAACCAAAACGTGACTTAGGTTCTGCTGATTTCGCTTTCGGTCCTCAACCAAAACGTGATCTTGGTTCTGCTGACTTCGCCTTCGGTCCTCAACCAAAACGCGACTTAGGTTCTGCTGATTTCGCTTTCGGTCCTCAGCCAAAACGTGATTTAGGCTCTGCTGATTTCGCTATGTCTGGTCCTGGTCCAAAAAGAGATTTAGGCTCTGCCGATTTCGCAGTATCTGGTCCTGGCCCAAAACGCGATTTAGGTTCTGCTGATTTCGCTATGTCTGGTCCTGGTCCAAAAAGAGATTTAGGCTCTGCCGATTTCGCAGTATCTGGTCCTGGCCCTAAAAGAGATTTAGGCTCTGCTGACTTCGCTATGTCTGGTCCTGGTCCAAAAAGAGATTTAGGTTCTGCTGCCTTTGCTATGTCTGGTCCCGGTCCAAAAAGAGATTTAGGTTCTGCAGACTTCGCTATGTCTGGTCCTGGTCCAAAAAGAGATTTAGGCTCTGCAGACTTCGCTATGTCTGGTCCTGGTCCAAAAAGAGATTTAGGTTCTGCTGATTTTACCGCATAATCAACAACTCTTCCATTATAAAATCATATGTTATAAACTAAAATTTGAATAGTTAACAACATGAAAAAATTCATCATTGCAGCAGCGGTTTTAATAGCTACAGGTCTTACCGCTGTATCATTAACTCATAAAGGAGCAAAAACTGAAGTTAAAGTAAAGGTTGAGAGAGCTGAGTTTTCAAATCAGGTCCCTAATTCGCCAAAACACGACCTCGGGTCTGCAGACTAATTAAAAACTAAAACCGGCATTAATTTCGTTGAATTGCATTAATTATAAATCTGGTTAGCTGAGGAGCCCTTCATGTATTATATTGTACATGCTGAATGACTCAATGACCTAATGACTGCAATGACCTAATTAGCTATATTTGCTGCAAACAATAATATTATGCAGCACATAAAGCAATATGTTGAGCAAAACAAACAGCGTTTACTTGATGAGTTATTTGACCTGTTACGTTTAGCATCGGTTAGTGCCGATCCAAAATACAAACCTGAAGTATTAAAAACTGCCGATTATGTGGCAGCAAAGCTCCGCGATGCCGGAGCCGATAATGTTGAAATATGCCAAACCGCCGGCTACCCTATAGTATACGGCGAAAAGATCATAGATGCTTCCAAACCTACCGTATTGGTTTATGGGCATTACGACGTACAACCCCCAGATCCGTTGGAACTGTGGAAAACACCTCCTTTTGAACCAACTGTTCGGGATGGAAAAATATACGCCCGCGGTGCCTGCGATGATAAAGGACAGTTTTACATGCATGTAAAAGCCTTTGAGCTGATGATGCAAACCGGTACCCTTCCATGCAATATTAAGTTTATGATTGAAGGGGAAGAAGAAGTAGGTTCATCGAACCTGAGCATCTTTGTGAAAGCCAATAAAGAAAAGCTGAAAGCCGATGTTGTGTTGATCTCCGATACCTCGATGATCAGCATGGAGCACCCTTCGCTTGAAACGGGCTTACGTGGCCTCTCTTACCTCGAAGTTGAGGTAACCGGCCCAAACCGCGACCTGCATTCGGGCGTTTACGGCGGTGCGGTGGCTAATCCCATCACCATTTTGGCACAAATGATTGCCACACTTCACGACGAAAACAATCATATTACTATTCCCGGCTTTTATAATAATGTGGTACCGCTTAGCGAAGCAGAACGCAATGCACTGAACAGTGCACCTTATAACGAAGCTGAATATAAAAAGGACCTTGACGTGGCCGAGCTATGGGGCGAAAAGGGTTACAGCACTTTTGAGCGTACAGGCACTCGCCCTACTCTTGAGCTAAACGGCATTTGGGGTGGCTATATCGGCGAAGGCGCAAAAACGGTGTTACCTTCAAAAGCCAATGCCAAAATCTCTATGCGTTTAGTGCCCAACCAAACGTCTGATGCTATAACCAAACTGTTTACCGACCATTTTTTAAGTATTGCACCTCCCTATGTTAAGGTTAAGGTAACTCCACATCACGGCGGCGAACCGGCTGTAACCCCAACTGATAGCGTGGCTTATCGTGCCGCTCAAAAAGCCATTGCCGAATCATTTGGTAAAGAGCCCATCCCTACCCGTGGCGGCGGCAGTATCCCTATTGTTGCTTTGTTTGAAGCTGAGCTTGGTTTAAAAACTGTATTGATGGGTTTCGGGCTTGATAGCGATGCCCTGCACTCGCCTAATGAGAAATATGATATTTACAATTATTATAAAGGCATAGAAACCATTCCGTTGTTTCACAAATACTTTGCGGAGTTATCAAACTAATGTCATGAAGCATTAATTTGCGCGATAAGGGCAGTTATTTTTTGATTTAGGTAAAACAAATAATATATTTATGATATTATCTAACTATACAAAAATCAAAACCATGGCAACTAAAGAATTGGACAAAGAAAAGACCGATGCATCTAAGCAGTTGCGCGATCTAAAATCATCAAAACAGGACAAAACAAAAACAGCTAAGGCTTTAAGCGAAAATAAAATGAAGCGAAAGCCTCTGCTATAAGATATTTATAACACCCCACGAGCCGGCAAGGGAAACTTACCGGCTCTTTTTATATAATTCAATTACAGCCTTATCCGCATTTCGATCATACGTTTTTTAAATCCAGCCTTTTCATAGGCTTTAATGGCTCCAATATTATCGTTATATACTTCAAGCCTGATTTCGGCAAGCCCCTGATCTGCCACCCATTTTTTTAATCCCTCAATAATTGCCTGGTTTACGCCCATTCCCCGATAGGCCGGTAAAACATACATAAAACCCAGATAGGCATATTTTTCAAAGTCATAGTACGCATCCGGGTTCTTTTTAATACGGGCATATCCGCTGCCCGCTATCTCTCCGTCAATTTCGGCTACCAAAACCTGTACATCTGTTGAGGTTATGAACGCCTTCAAATCATAATAACTGATAGGATCGGGTTTAAGCGTGCTATCAAAAGGGCGTTCGGCAGTAATTATACCCTGCTCAAATTGAAGCAATACGGGCAGGTCTTCAATGGTAGCTTTTCTGATCAGCATATTTGTTAAATAGTAAATCGTTCGCAATCGGCCAAAAATACTTCATCGGCATCGGCGCCTATGCCTGGCGCGTCGTCGATGGTTAAATGATATCCATCATATATGGCCCCGCCAACGCAAGGGTCAACCAAATGCCCCAGTTTACAGGTATCCATGTCATAAAACCGGATATTTGGACTGGCATATACAAAGTGTAATTTGGCGCTTAATGCTATCCGGCTTTCCAGCATCCCTCCCATCATACAGGGTATCCCGTATGAAGCAGCAACGTCATGGATCCTTTTAGCCTCATAAATACCGCCCGACTTGGCCATTTTAATATTGATATAATGGCACGCCCCGGCGTTGATTTGTTTGCGGGCATCATGGTGGTTGTATACACTTTCATCGGCCATGATCTTAACCGGCGACAACTGCATCAATTCAGGTAACCGGTCGTCATACCAGGTACGTATAGGCTGTTCGCAAAATTCAATATCATATTGCGCAATTGACTGCAAGGCAAAAACCGCTTCGTTAAAAGTCCAGCCCTGGTTGGCATCAATACGGATCTGCATACCCGGTCCAACAGCTTCGCGAATTTGTTGAATGCGCTCTACATCTTCCACAGCATTTTTGCCTAGCTTCACCTTTAATATATTAGCACCGGAAGCTTTAAAATCAAGCGCTTTTAAAGCCATGGTATGATGCCCGGCTATGCCTATCGTAATATCCGATTCAACAACACGTTTTTCGCCACCCAAAAACTGGTATAATGGCAGGCCTGCATTTTTTGCAGCTATATCAAACAGTGCATTATCAAAGGCGCTTTTTATAGTGGTATTACCGGCAGTAAAACTGTGAAGTTCGCCAAGCCGGGCTTCGATATCAAGCGCATCCTTGCCTTTCCATAAGCGGGCAAACTCACGCGCCATAATCAGGCAGGTATCCTGTGTTTCGCCAACAATCATCGGGAAAGCCGAGCATTCCCCTACACCGTAAAAACCGGCATCGGTATGCATACGGATAAAAACATTTTGGGCGTGAGATAATGTTCCGGTGGCAATGGTAAACGGCTCCATCGGGATGCTGAAGCGGTAGATCTCTGTATGCGTGATGGTAATTTGCTGATTTTCCAAATTGTAGATGTTTAAAAGCTAAAATAAAACAAATATTTGCAACAATTAACCAACGTAATTTGCGTATTATAAGTATTAGTTTATATTTGCACTACTTCAATACAAGTAACAATTCAATTTTAGCCTCTTTTGCCCTTCCAATCAGGGAAATTTGCCTGGCTAACTTTCAACTTTCTTAAAAAATTATTACCATGGCTAAAGAAAACACGCCTGCAAATTTTGATTATAACTCAACCAGGAATAAACTGATCCTGTCTGAATATGGCCGTAACGTACAAAATATGGTTAAATATATTGTAGCGCTGCCAACCAAAGAAGAACGCAACCGCTACGCACAGGTAGTTATTGACCTGATGGGCTTTTTAAACCCCCACCTGCGCGATGTGGCCGATTTTAAACATAAACTGTGGGACCACCTGCACATCATTTCTGATTACCAGATTGATGTGGATTCACCGTACCCCAAGCCATCGCCGGATGCTGTGCATATTAAACCAGCACCGTTAAACTATCCTCATCAGCGTATCAAATACAAGCACTATGGCAAAACCATTGAGCTGATGATTGAAAAAGCTAAAGCCATTGAGGAACCTGAACGTAAGCGCCACATGATCCAGGCTATAGCCAATTTCATGAAAATGGCCTACGTGCAATGGAACAAAGATTCGGTAAGCGACGAAAGCATCCTGTCAGATTTATATGCTTTATCGGGCGGTACATTGAAACTGGAAGAGAACATTAACCTTAACCGTGTTGATTTCCGCCCTAATAACTTTCAGCAAAACAACACCAATAATAACAACCGCGGCCGCAACAATAACCAAAACAATCAAAACCGTGGCGGCGGTAGTGGCGGCAGGCAAAATAATAACCAAAACCGTAACAACAACCAAAACCGCAACCGTAACAACGGCGGCGCAAAAAAATATTAACCCCGGGTACTTCCGAAGGGCAAAAAGAGCGTCATTGCGAGGTACGAAGCAATCCCCGATTAGCAGGTCCGTCCTGTATAGTTTGAGATTGCTTCGTACCTCGCAATGACGTTTTTGTATTAATATCATTAATGATAAATCCCTCCTGGCTTTTATTTTATCTGCATTAATTTTCTAATCTTTGCCCCATATAAATTATTTGGCAAAACCGATCATAGCTTTTACAGTTTATCATTGGTGATTATATCAATTATCCGAAACTCCGCATGACTAACGCATTTGTAATAAACGGCGGCAAACCGCTAAAAGGTGAAATAACCCCGCAGGGTGCAAAAAACGAAGCTCTACAGGTTATATCTGCCGTATTGCTTACTGAAGAAAAAGTAACCATCAGCAACATCCCCGATATTAAGGATGTAAACAAACTGATAGAACTGCTTGGCGATATGGGCGTTATTGTTGAACGTATCAACGAGCATACTTACACATTCGAAGCCAAAGACATCAACCAGGATTTTTTCCTGTCTGAAGCTTTTAAATCAAAGGGCGGCGGCTTACGTGGTTCCATCATGATAGTTGGCCCCTTGCTGGCCCGTTTTGGTAAAGCATCTATCCCTAAACCAGGTGGCGATAAAATCGGTCGCCGCAGGTTGGATACCCACTTTTTGGGTTTTGAAAAACTGGGTGCACAATTCAATTACAATCCCCAAAACGGTTTCTTTAATGTAGATGCCTCTAACCTGCAGGGTACTTATATCCTGCTGGACGAAGCTTCTGTAACAGGAACGGCCAACGTGGTAATGGCCGCGGTATTAGCCAAAGGCACTACTACTATTTACAACGCAGCCTGCGAGCCTTACCTGCAACAGCTTTGTAAAATGCTGAGCCGTATGGGTGCTAAGATCAGCGGTATTGGCTCAAACCTGTTAACCATTGAAGGTGTTGAAAAACTGGGCGGCACAGAGCACCGCTTATTGCCCGATATGATTGAGATTGGTTCATTTATTGGTCTTGCAGCTATGACAGGATCCGAGATCACCATTAAAGATGTTCAATACAAAGAACTGGGTATGATCCCCGACGTGTTCCGCCGTTTAGGTATTAAACTGGAGCTTAGAGGTGATGATATTTTTATCCCGGCCCAGGAACATTACGAAATAGAGACTTTCATTGACGGCAGTATCATGACCATTGCCGATGCACCATGGCCTGGCTTTACCCCCGATTTATTAAGTATCGTGCTGGTTGTTGCTATCCAGGCCAAAGGTTCGGTACTGATCCATCAAAAAATGTTTGAGAGCCGCTTATTCTTCGTGGATAAGCTGCTGGATATGGGCGCGCAAATCATTCTTTGCGATCCGCACCGCGCAACCGTTATCGGCCTGGATAACCAGGTTAAACTGCGCGGTATCTCCATGACCTCGCCAGATATCCGCGCCGGGGTTTCTTTATTGATCGCCGCACTTTCGGCACAAGGCCAGTCAACCATTTACAATATTGAACAAATTGAACGCGGCTATCAGCATATCGATACCAGGCTTAAAGCTTTGGGCGCTGATATAACGAGAATATAAGCAGAAAGCTTAAGGCCGAAGGCTTAAAGCTCAAAACATAAGGACAAGCAAAAGCTTTAAGCCTTATGCTTTGAGCTTTTTGCTTTATGAGGCTTTCTGCTTTATAAATATATTTTTATAGCTTTATGCTTTCAGCCTTCGGCCTTTAGCTCAAAACCCATTATATAAACAATGCCTTACAAAAACCGGAAATCTACCTACGTTTATTTTGTACTGATATTTGTATTTATTAAAGTTGTTCTTAATCTTTTCGCCATATCGCATTTTGGTTTCCACAGGGATGAGTTTTTGCACCTTGTACTGGCCGATCATCTGGATTGGGGATACAAGGAAGTACCGCCATTTATAGCCATCCTGGCAAAAATTTCTATAACTTGTTTTGGCAACTCGGTTTTTGCTGCGCGATTGTTCCCTACCCTGTTTGGAGGGCTTATTGTGCTGCTCACCGGACTTATAGTAATAGAATTTGGCGGAAAGAAGTTTGCCATAACCCTTGCGTGTTTATCGCTCATTTTTGCGCCTGCCTTCGCAGCAAGTGACTATCTTTTTCAGCCTGTAGTATTCGATCAGTTTTGGTGGGTATTAACCGTTTGGCTGCTCGTAAAATACCTCAACACTACCGATGTAAGGTACCTGTACTGGCTGGGGGCAGCCGTTGGCTTTGGCGTACTTACCAAGTACACCATGCTATTTTTCGCGGCTTCGCTGGTTATTGGTATCCTTATTAGTAAGCAGCGTAAATTACTGTTCAATAAGCATATCCTTGGTGCTGCCTTGCTAACAATAGTTATCGTACTGCCTAACCTGATATGGCAGCTAACACATCACATGCCGGTATTTACGCACATGAAGGCACTGCGTGAACAACAGCTTGACTACATAACCCCGACTGACTTTATTAAACAGCAATTACTGGTTAACGGTGTAGCGTTATTTGTATGGCTTAACGGACTGGCGTTCCTGATATTTTCGTTCAGGCTGCGTAACTTCCAGTTTTTGGCATTGGCTTATGCGCTCATCTTCTTTTTTTTACTGATGATGGATGGCAAAAGCTATTACATTTTTGGTGCTTACCCTATGCTGTTTGCTGCAGGGGCCTTTGGTTTTGAGCGTTTATTAAAAACCACCGGCTATGTTTTGCGTACTGCCCTGGTAATATTGTTTACGTTGCCCAATGCTTTGTTACTGCCCATTTTATTGCCCATTTTACCAATGGACCAAACCCTGGCATTTTTTCGATTTGCCGATAAACATCTCCCACCTGCTCGTTTTTCGATGACCTGGGAGGATGGGAAAAAGCACGCTACCACCCAGGATTATGCCGACATGCTGGGCTGGGATGATATGGCCGCACTGGTTGATAAAGCCTACAAAAGCCTTAACCCTGATGATCAGAAACAAACTATGGTCTATGCCGATAACTACGGTGAAGCCGGTGCAATCCACCATTATCGTAAGCAATACGGTTATCCCGATGTAATATCACTGAACAGCAGCTTTACCCTTTGGGCTCCCGATAGCCTCAAATGCAAATACCTGATTTATGTAGATGAAAACGGCGGAAAAAATATTAAAGAATTTGTGGCCGGAAATATGATAGGCAGTTTTACGAAAGTAGGCGAAGTAACCAATCCGCTTGCGCGCGAAAAAGGTACGGCTGTGTTTATCATTACACCAAATTACCGGTTAAATCAAAGGTATAGCCCCGAATTGGCTAAGAAGCGATTGGAGTAGTTTTTGAGGTAAAAGGTTAAAGGCGAAAGTTTTTTGATCATTTATAATGCGTTAGTCGAACAACTCGACCGTCTTTAGCATTGAGCACAATTAAAAATCCGCCCCCCAACATTTTTTCGGGCAACGTACCATTTAATACCCAATAGCCATTTATAAAATAAGTCTCATAAGGTCTTTCATTAACTATTTGCGCTCTTCCATATATTTTAAATAGAATCGCTTCGGCAACAGCTATAGCAGTTTGTTTATCTGTAATAACCTTATCAACAATTACCTGTCGTTCCCTTTTCTCCGTCAATGCTTTTTTTAGTTCTTCCTTTGCCACCTCGGCACCGAGTATAGTGTGTTTTTGAGAATGACTAATAAACGGCAACAGAAATATGGATGTAAAAACGAAAAAATGTTTCATGCTCTAAATATAAAAAAAGGCGCTATGCTTATCACATAACACCTTTAACCTTTTACCTCAAAAACTAAGCTGATATCGCGTTTATAATATCATACTGGGTAATGATCTCAATTTTACCCTGCCCGTCTTCAACCAACACAGCAATGTTGTCTTTATTGATCATCGCCGAGATCCTGTCTATCGAAGTATTCAGATCAACAAAGGGGAACGGAGCTGTGGTAATGTTTTTGATCGGCTGCGATTTGATCGAAGGGTTCTCGATCAGCGAATCAAGGATATCACTCTCGGTGATCTTCCCAATTACCATACCTTTTTGCGTAACCGGGATCTGAGAGATATTGAGCGATTTGATGGTATTGATAGCCTCCAGCACGCTCTTTTCACAATCAATGGTAATAATTTCCTGCACATCTTTTTTGCTGATGATATCGCGGGCGGTCAATTTTTCGTCTTTCAGGAAACCGCGGTCGCGCAGCCAGTCGTCGTTGTACATTTTACCAAGGTAGCGGGTGCCATGGTCTGGGAAGATGATCACCACCACATCGCCCTCTTTAAACTTATCCTTCATCTGCAGCAAACCAGCCACGGCTGAGCCTGTTGAGTTACCGGAGAAGATCCCTTCCTTACGGGCAATTTCGCGGGTCATGAGGGCGGCATCCTTATCGGTTACCTTTTCAAAATGATCTATCAGGCTAAAATCAACGTTTTGCGGTAAGAAATCTTCGCCAATACCTTCAGTGATGTATGGATAGATCTCGTTTTTATCAAAAACACCTGTTTCCTTGTATTTTTTAAATACCGAACCGTAAGTATCAATACCTAAAATCTGTATGGCAGGGTTCTTCTCTTTCAGATAACGGGCAATACCTGATATAGTACCACCGGTACCTACACCTGCAATAAGGTGGGTGATCTTGCCTTCGGTCTGCTCCCAAATTTCGGGACCGGTGCTTTCATAATGCGCCTGCGAGTTGCTTAAGTTATCATACTGGTTTGGCTTCCACGAGTTAGGAACTTCCCGCTCCAGGCGTGACGATACTGAATAATATGATCGTGGGTCTTCAGGTTCCACGTTAGTAGGGCAAACAATTACTTCGGCCCCAAAGGCACGCAAAGCATCAAACTTTTCTTTTGATTGCTTATCGGTACTGGTAAAAATACACTTATATCCTTTTATAACAGCCGCAATGGCCAAACCCATGCCGGTATTGCCCGATGTGCCTTCAATAATGGTTCCGCCGGGTTTTAGTTTACCGCTTTTTTCGGCATCCTCAATCATTTTAAGGGCCATGCGGTCTTTAATGGAGTTGCCGGGATTGGTTGTCTCTATCTTGGCTAAAACGGTAGCAGGGATGTCTTTTGCTACTTTATTCAGTTTTACCAGCGGCGTATTGCCAATGGTATCGAGTATGTTGTTGTACCACATAATTTAAATCTCTACTAACCCGGTATATAAAGCAGGGTTACGCCTCAAAAATAAGTTTCTTAAATGATATTTCTTTTATGGAAAAGTAAATAGATCTGCATCCTATAAACAGACAAGCATAAATGTAATAAATTTAAACCGGTGACAATTACCACAAAATATACCTAAACATGCAAGCACCAATAAAAAATTCGTTATTGTTTTTCAGTTTCTTAAGTTTTTGTATAACTGCTGCATTTGGGCAAAAGCCGCTTACCCCAAGCCGGCAAAGCAGCTATTATACTTATATATATAAAATAACGGCCGGTGATGTGCTTAAATTTTACCGCTACCCACGTAAAAAACCTGACGAGCAAATATTACACAACCCAATTGACTCGTTTAAAACAAACGATAAATGGAACAATACCCTCCCTCCCGGCAACTATTTGAAAGTAGTTGCCAAAAAGAATTTGCTAAGCTATTCGCTTATCGAAAACCGCTCGGCCAATTTAAAACTGCTGGCTAATAACTATGACCTCCGCTTTATTTTGGTTGACCAGGCAGGCAAAGCTATTAACAACGCTTTAGTGCAGTTTAACAATCATACCGTTACTTATGATTCAAAAGCCGGCTTGTATATGGCCAATCCTTCAAAAAGGGATACCATACTAAAAGTTGATTACGCGGGCGTAACCAATTACTACGCTATAAAAAAACAGCAGCGCTCATCTTATTATCATTATAATCCGTATCGCCATATGAGCTTTTTTAAAGCTACCTGGAAACGATTTAAAAGCCTGTTTAAGGGGCACGATAAATATTACAGCCGCCAGCCCACAGATAATTACGAAGGCTTCATGGTATTTAACAAGGCCATTTATAAACCACATGATACGGTAAAATTCAAGGCGATCATCTTAAATAAAAAATCAAAACAACCTGTAACCGCAGCTCAGCTTTTGGTACGGCTCAAAGAGCGGTATGAGGATGACGGTAAGATCATCGGCAAAGTAAACAGTTACCGCGATGGGGCTTATGAATATAGTTTCGCCCTCACAGATAGTCTTGACCTTTCACTTGACGAAGATTATACCATCTCGCTCGAAGATCCATCAAGCGAAAAATACAAACTTGATGATTATGATGGCGATGACGACCAGGGCTTTTTAGCCAAACGCAAGGTTTTTCTGACGGGCCAGTTTAAATACGAAGAATACGAGCTTAAATCAATAACCTTCAGCACCAGGGTTGATAAAGAAGAACACGGGCCCGGAAATCCGGCTACATTATATTTAAAAGCAGTTGACGAAAATAACCTGCCGGTTACGGATGGCCGGGTTATTGTTACATTCAATACCCGTGGCACCGGTACGCGCAGGCAAAACTATACTTTTGTGCCAGATCAGCTTTGGACACACCAGCTACAGCTTGACCCGGTTGGTGAAACCAGGCTAATTATCCCCGATTCCATCTTTCCTAAGGCAGATGTCACTTACACCATTAATTCAGAATTTCTGAACAGCAATAACGAACAGCAATCAGCTAATAACGATATGAGTTATCGGTACAGCCTGTTTAGTATTACCGCCAAATTAAACGGTGATACACTAATCAGTAACGCCTTTGACAATGGCAAGGCCATACAAACTATGGCTACCATCAGCGCCCTTAACGCAAAGTATGATACCATAACCAGGGTCAGGGTAATGCTCCCGGCAAAAATCATAATCAATCCTTATGCCGATAGTTACAATATTGAAACAGACAGCGCCTATGCCGATCTTGCCCTGAAAGATAATAGCGCAGACATCTCGCTATCAGGCTACCGCACCGCCGATTCTGTATTTGTAAAGGTTGAAAACCCGCGGCACCTCCATTTTTGGTATTCGGTATTTGGCGGCAACAAATTAATTGATGCGGGGCAGGCCAATAACCTGTTTTATGTACGTGCTTACAATGATCAAAACCTTGTAAACTTTCAGGTGCACTATATCTGGGCTGGTGAAAGCAAAACCGAAGCCACCGATATCATGTACCGCGATAAGCTGCTGACCATCAACGTTCGTCAGCCGATATCCGTTTATCCCAGGCAGCAAGCTAAAACCGACATCGTGGTTACCGATGCCAAAGGTCAGCCTGTAGCCAACGCTGATTTAACGGCCTGGTCCATGACGAGCAAGTTTGCCGACTACAAGGCACCGTATGTACCATACCTTGGCAAAGGTTTTACTTATCGCAAGCAAAAAATGGGTTTTAATACCGGCAATATAAATGGTGATGGTTCATTACAGCTCAACTGGAAGCGCTGGAGTAAGGAGATGGGGCTTGACAGTATTGCCTACTACCAGTTTACTCACCCCGAAAAAATTTACAGGGTTGAAGAAGATGCTAAAGACTCGCTAACCCAGGTAGCGCCTTTTGTGATTAAAAACGGCGATGTACTGCCCGTACATATCCTCTATATTGACGACCGGCCGGTGTACTTCGACCAAACACAGCAGCTTAAACGCTACAGTTTCGCGGTATCGCCGGGCAGGCACATGTTCCGGTTCAGGACCAGCCATCAAAACATTTGGGTAGATAGTGTGGATGTACAAAAATCGAAAAAACTGATCATCAGCATTAATGCCGATAATGCACACTCAACAAAGGTTTTGGATACTTTGAGTACCTATGAATGCGATCTCATCAACCGTTACCTGATTACCGTTATCAATAATTTTGGCTGGAAGATGGCCGTCCTTACCCAAAACGAAAAGGTATTCATGATCAATCCCGACCCGAACTATGGTTACCGGAACAACAGCGTACTCATAGGTCCTTCGGCCGAAAACTTTGCCAAGTTAGATGTACAAGGCAGCGGATCACGACGTTTTGTTGCCGAACCAGGTTATTCATTTCAATTTGAGCCCGGCCTTATCAAACAAAAAAGCATCCCTGCCGCTTATCCCTTCAACCCCATTCTGTCGTCATATCACGGCCCTGCCGATGATTATACCCAACAAGTACTCACAAAGCCCGAGGCCGAAAGTATCTGGCAGCAATATCTTGACCTGCGCAGCAACACCCAGCAGCTGTTTGTAAACCCCATTATCACGGGTGAAACAGGTAAACTGAGCATGAACATCGATCAGCCAAAAGACAATAAACTGCTGATCAAAGACGTGATCGTTTATAAATATGATGATCCTGACTTCTTAATGATCTATCCCGGTAATACTACTTACATTAACAACCTGAACGCCGGCAAGTACAGGGTTTTATTTTTGCTTAAGGGCGATAGTTATGATATTAAAGAAAATGTAACCATAAAAACAGGCGGCACTAATTTTTACAACTTTACGGTATCGCCCACACATAGTAAAGATTCGGTAGGTATCCGGATCAGCAACATTATCAATAACAGGACGGGCAGCTATAATCACGGTGACCGGGAAATAGAAAACGACGCTCTGAAAATAAAAGAGGCCTTTAATGAAAAATACTTTAATACAGATAATTTCATTGATGGTATGAGCGGCATCGTGATCGCCAATAGTGATAAACAACCACTACCAGGGGTAACTGTAAAGGTAAAAGGGTCAGCAATTGGCACTACAACCGATATGCACGGTCATTTCAATATTAAGGTACCTAAACGCGGCAAGCTTTTCATTGGCTTCATTGGTTTTGAAACTCAGGAAGTAAATATCAATCCGGGCACAAGTGTAAAAATAGCCTTAAAAGAGAGCTTTAAATCCTTGCAGGAGGTTGTGGTAGTAGGATATGGAGTGCAACGAAAAGCAGACATGACGGGATCGATCAGTACCGTATCTTCCTTAGAGGGCAAGGTTTTCGGTTTGAGCATAGGCGATGGTAGTCCCGGGGCCAATATCATGATCAGGGGCGTTGGTTCATCACCCTCGGCCCAGCCCCTTGTTGTGGTAGACGGAGAAATCGTTGATAAGCTATCTGACGTAAATAAAGATGACATTGCAGAAATGAGTGTATTGAAAGACGCCGCCGCCACCGCTATATATGGTGCGCGTGGTGCAAATGGCGTCATTGTGATCCGGACCAAAGCTAAGCCTGGCCTAGCCGGAAGCCAAAGGGCCGACAGCACACAAACCGGCAGTGCTCAAACCATGCGTAAAAACTTTTCTGATTATGCCTACTGGCAACCTAAACTGACTACTGACGAACATGGCAAAGCAAGTTTCATGGTTACTTACCCCGATGATATCACCAACTGGCGAACATTTATCATCGGCATAACAGGCAACAGGCAAACCGGCTTTACCGAAAGCAGTATCAAATCATATAAACCATTAAGCGCAAATTTTATCGCACCGCAATTTGCCATAGCCGGTGATGAAATGAACCTGATAGGTAAAGTGATGAACTACAACAATACTACCGCGAAGCTTACCCGCATTTTTAAATACAATGGACAAACACTCAAGCAGGATGAGCTGGAAGTTAAAAACTCTAAAATTGACACTCTTACTATTACTACTACTGCCGCTGCTACTGCTTCTACCAATTCTGCCGACAGCCTCACTTTTGAATATACCATTAAACGGGATAACGGCTATTTTGACGGCGAGCAGCGCAGGATCCCGGTAATGCCGCAGGGTGTTAAAGAAACCAAAGGTTTTTTTGAGGCACTTGACCGCGACACCACAGTGAACATAAAATTTGATCCGGCTTTGGGCCCTGTTACTTTCCGGGCAGAGGCTTCTGTATTGCCCGCGTTGACTGAAGAAACCCGCAAGCTGAGAGAATATAAATACTTATGCAATGAGCAGCTGGCTTCAAAATTGAAAGGCCTGCTCATGGAACGACACATTAAAAAGTTTTTGGGCGAAGAGTTTAAGTACGAAAGAAATATAAAAGAGGTGATTAAAAAACTACAGGAAAACCGCAAAAGTAACGGTACCTGGGGCTGGTGGAAGGATAGTAACGAAGAACTCTGGATTAGCCTGCATGTGGTAGAAGCATTGATAGATGCACAAAAAGAGGGTTATGCTGTTGAACTGGATAAACAAAAATTAACCGACTATCTCGTCTTTCAGCTTGAAAGTTACAAAGGCAGGGACAAAATACTTTGCCTTGAGTTACTTCATAAACTGGGAGCGAAAGTTGATTACCAGAAGTATGTAACAGGCATTGAAAAAGAGCAGGCTAAGGATCAAAAAACCTTCGACTATAAGGTATCAGGCTATGATAAATTAAGAATGATGTTATTACGGCAGGAATCTGCCCTACCCATAAAAATGGACAGTTTAATTAACACAAGCAAACATACTATGTTTGGTAACCTATATTGGGGCGAAGACGGTTATCGCTTTTTTGACAATTCGGTACAGTTGAGTGTATTAGCCTACCGCATTATCAAAAACGAAGGCAGGCACGCCGAGCTACTAACCAAGATCCGCGGCTACTTCCTTGAACAACGCCGGCTTGGTGACTGGCGCAACACCTATGAGTCGGCGCTGATCCTGGAAACTATCCTTCCCGATCTGCTGATAGAAAACAAGCAGGTTCAACCATCGCAGATCACGCTTACAGGCACAGATACAAAAACGATCGACAAATTCCCCTATTCTGCAACACTAACTGATAAAACGATCAGTATCAGCAAACAAGGCAACCTGCCTGTGTACATCACCGGCTACCAACAGTTTTGGAACAGTAAACCCGAAAAAGTAAGTAAAGATTTTACAGTAAATACCTGGTTTGAGCGTAAGGAAAAAACAATAACCACCCTGAAAGGCGGTGAACCTGTATTATTAAAAGCAGAAGTAACAGCCCGTGGCGATGCTGATTTTGTAATGCTAGAGATCCCGATACCTGCCGGATGCTCGTACGAGAGTAAGGAGCAGCAATGGGACAACAATGAAGTACACCGCGAATATTTTAAGGAGAAAGTAAGCATATTTTGCCGCAGTCTTAAACAGGGCAAATATACATTCACGGTAAACCTCATCCCCCGTTACAACGGCAAATACACCCTAAATCCGGCCAAAGCCGAAATGATGTATTTTCCGGTATTTTACGGCAGAGAGGGGATGAAAAAAGTAGTGATTGGAGAGTAGTTGATTAGGTGAGTGGTTGTTAAGTTAGCATTGAGTAACCGTTCACTTAATCAACCCAATCAACCACCCACTAAAACTTAAGATGCTTAACCGTTAACCCGTTATTGATCAACTGCTTTAACGATTCGATGCCGATATGCAGGTGTGTTTCAACAAATTGCTCGGTTACTGACGAATCACTTTCGGCGGTTTTAACGCCTTCGGGGATCATCGGCTGATCTGATACTAACAGCAGCGCGCCCGTGGGGATCTTGTTGGCAAAGCCGGTTGTAAAAATGGTTGCAGTTTCCATATCAACGGCCATGGCACGCAGATCTTTAAGGTATTTTTTAAATACTTTATCATGTTCCCAAACGCGTCGGTTAGTGGTGTAACAGGTACCGGTCCAGTAATCGCGTGAATAATCACGGATGGTAGTTGAGATGGCTTTCTGCAGCGCGAATGATGGCAATGCAGGTACTTCGGGCGGCAAATAATCGTTTGATGTACCTTCACCACGGATGGCGGCTATGGGCAGGATCAGGTCGCCTACGTTGTTTTTCTTCTTAAGGCCGCCGCATTTACCTAAAAATATTACCGCTTTGGGGTGAATGGCTGTGAGCAGGTCCATAACAGTAGCCGCAACCGAACTTCCCATACCAAAGTTAATAATGGTAATACCGTTTGCCGTAACGCTTTGCATTGGTTTTTCAAGCCCCATAATAGGCGCGTTATCATTCCATTGCGAAAACAGCTGGATATACTTTGAAAAATTGGTAAGGATAATATACTCACCAAATGCTTCAAGAGGTCTGCCGGTATAACGCGGTAACCAGTTAGCAACAATTGCTTCTTTTGTTTTTAATCCTGATTTTACGGGCGATTGCACTTCTTTCACCGGCGGTGGTAAGGCATCTCCGTCCTTTTTAATGTTTAATTCTTCGTTCATATGATTTCTTTTTATACAGCAAACCCCGGTATGATAACCAGGGCGCGCTTTATTTTTTAATAAATATAAGTGTTTGCTTATATACTGTGCGTTAAGCTACTTTTAACTTTTTCAGATCAGATTTTTCAAACTTCTCGCGTGCGTAATCCAATGTTACGTTCAACCGTTTCACATCCTTTTTAGACGGAAACTCGAACATAGCATCAATCATGATAGCTTCGCATATTGAGCGTAAGCCCCTCGCGCCAAGTTTAAATTCCATTGCTTTATCAACAATAAACTCCAGTACTTCGTCTTCAAAATCAAGCTTTACACCTTCATATTCAAACAGTTTTTTGTACTGTTTCAATAACGAGTTTTTAGGCTCGGTAAGGATATTGTGCAATGCTTCCCTATCAAGCGGGTTGAGGTAGGTAAGCACCGGCAAACGGCCTATCAGCTCTGGGATTAAACCAAATGATTTCAAATCCTGCGGTGTAATATACTTATAGAAGTTTTTAGTATCGATATCGCCCTCATCGTGCTTAAACTTGTAACCAACAGTTTGGGTACGCAGTCGATTGGCGATCTTCCTTTCAATACCATCAAAGGCCCCTCCGCAAATGAAAAGGATGTTACTGGTATTTACCGTGATCATTTTCTGATCCGGGTGTTTACGGCCACCTTGTGGTGGTACGTTAACCATGGTACCTTCTAATATCTTCAATAACGCTTGTTGTACACCTTCTCCGGATACGTCGCGGGTGATAGAAGCATTATCGCTTTTACGGGCTATTTTATCAACCTCATCAATGTAAACAATACCTTTTTCGGCAAGGGTTACATCATAATCGGCCGATTGCAGTAAGCGGGTCAGGATGCTTTCAACGTCCTCCCCTACATAGCCTGCCTCGGTTAGCACAGTAGCGTCGCAAATGCAAAACGGAACGTTAAGTACTTTGGCGAGTGTTTTAGCAAGCAGGGTTTTGCCCGTACCTGTTTCACCTACCATGATGATGTTTGATTTTTCAATCTCAACCTCATCTTTATCAATACGCTGATTTAAGCGTTTATAATGATTATATACAGCTACCGAAAGTATCTTTTTGGCATCATCCTGTCCAATAACATACTGATCAAGATGTGCCTTCATTTCTGATGGCTTAAGCAGGGCCGGCGCCAGAGGCGATGACTTCACTTTACGTACCTTCAACTCCTCAGCCAATATTTCATTGGCCTGGTTCACACATTTGTCACAAATGTGTGCATCAAGTCCTGCTATTAACATCAGGGAATCCTGTTTACCGGCACCGCAAAATGAACACCTGATCTCTTTGCTGTTTTTATTCATCTGATTTGTCTTCTTACTCAAAGTTAAAAAATTAGTGGCAAAAAAAAAAATCCTGCCCGTAAGTCGGGAAAGTGAGCAGGTCCGGAAGCTGAGCTGCTTCCGGACTTTAATAACTTTTTAACATTCCAAACATCCGGACTTTCCGACTTATCGGAATCCGGACTTTCGAGAATTATTTTCCTTTGTTACCTTTTAAAATCTCGTCAACCATACCAAATTCTTTGGCTTCTTCTGCAATCATCCAGTAGTCACGGTCAGATGCATCCCAAACTTTTTGGTAAGGTGCACCGCTGTGATCGGCAATGATCTGGTACAGTTCTTTTTTCAATTTAGTGATCTCCTGATAAGTGATCTCTATATCCGACTGCTGGCCCTGAGCACCGCCTGATGGCTGGTGGATCATCACCCTTGCATGCGGAAGTGCTGCCCTTTTACCTTCAGTACCGGCTACTAACAATACGGCAGCCATTGACGCCGCCATACCTGTACAGATGGTAGCCACATCATTTGATATAAACTGCATAGTATCATAGATACCTAAACCTGCATAAACCGAACCACCTGGTGAGTTAATGTAGATCTGGATATCGCGTTTAGCATCAGCCGACTGTAAGAAAAGCAACTGAGCCTGGATAATGTTTGCAATATTATCATAAATAGCATCGCCAAGGAAAATGATACGGTCCATCATTAAACGTGAAAACACGTCCATGGCCTGTACATTCAGCTGGCGCTCTTCAAGAATGTATGGTGTCATGCCGGTTGGTACGGTTGTGATACCGCCTGTTGGCATATTGCCTCTTTCAACACCTGCAATATATTTGTCTACATAAAGGCTGTTAATACGGTGATGCTTAACAGCATATTTTCTGAATTCGTTTTTATCGATATTACTGCTCATGGTTTTTGTTTGTTGTTCGTTAGGAAATGCGGGCGTCTTACCCGCGATAAATATAGTTTTTAGTTCAATAGATTTTTTGCAAGATAGTTTTTATTACGTAATTTTTTGATGAGGGCGCAGTGACGAAACTTGATTTTTTTAGTCAAAACTAACAGTAGAGTGGGCAGGAAGATGTTGGTGACAACACCAACATCAGGCAGATACTCTCTTATATCATTGCGAGCGTAGCGTGGCAATCTCGTAGCCAATGCATGTCCGGTCTGTATAGCTACGAGATTGCTTCGTCGTTCCTCCTCGCAATGACATATCGTACTATAGGTTATAAAACACCAAAAGCAACCTTGTGAGTTGCTTTTGGTGAATATATTATAAATCAGCCCCGGTAAGGGCGATTAAAAACTGCTTACTGTGCGGCGGTAACCAATGCACTGAAATCAGTGTAAAGGATATCCTGCTTATCTAAAGTGATCACATTTTTGATATAATCAAATACCTTTAATGCTTTTACCTCTTCAAATATTTTGTTAGCGTTGTCTTTGTTTTGCAGGTACTGAACAGTGTACTGGCCTAACTGATCCTCAGGGATAGCAGTCGGGCTGTACATCCTAAACTGCTGATCTAAACGGATCTTAGCTAATTCAAACACATCTTCATATTTAATTTCGATTGTGTTATCAGTAATGATCTTGTTTTCGATCAAAGTCCATTTCAGGTTTTGAGCAAAATCGTTGTAACCGCCTTCTAATTCCTCATCGCTTAATTTCTCGTTGGTTGCTTTTAACCAACGTTTCAGGAACTCATCAGGAAGGGCGAAATCAACTTTAGCGATAGCCAGTTTGTACATGTCGTCCTGCAATTTGCGGTCCGCATCCTGAACCATCATGCTTTCAAGTTCTTCAATAATTTTAGCTGTGAACTCCTCTTCGGTAGTTACAGTACCTTCACCAAATAATTTGTCAAAGAACTCCTGGTTAAGATCACTTTCTTCTAAACGGTTAACGTTTTTAACAGTTAATTGGAAATCACCTCTTAAATCAGCTGCATCGTCTTCTTCAATTTTCAATAAACCGGCAATTTTAGCTGCGTCGTTATCAAAAGCTTTACGAATATCGAATGTTAACACATCGCCTTTTTTCAAACCGATCAGTGAAGCTTTGATTGCTTCATCCTTGATCTGATCTAAACGTACAGACGCTGTATTGGTTATTCCACCCTCAAAAACACTACCATCAGCCGAAAGTTGAACCAATTCGCTGTAAAGAACGTCCTCATCTGCCGATACGTCAGGATTTGTCATTTTGCCATAGCTGCGGCGGATGTTTTTGATCCTTGAAGCCAGCGTTTCGTCATCAACTTTGATTACGTATTGGGTTAATTTATCTTTTGATGAAAAGTCGATGCTGAATTCAGGAGCCAGGCCTAATTCATATTTGAACTCAAAGTTATCGGCAAAATCCCAGTTGTATTCTTTGTTATCATCTGCAGCAGGCAATGGCTGACCCAATACCGCCAGTTTTTGCTCATCGATATAGTTATTTAAAGTATCTTGTAACAGGTTGTTGATCTCATCAACAAGGATGCTTTTACCGTACATTTTTTTGATGTGCGATGCAGGCACCATGCCCGGGCGAAAACCAGGAATTTTTGCTTTTTTAGCGTTTTCCTTTATAGCTTTTTCAACACGTGGCTGGTAATCTTCAGGGTTGATGTTAATTTTAACAACTGCGTTCAGGTCATTAATTTTTTCCTGTGTAATATTCATCTTTTTACCGGGTATTTAATTTAATCCTTTGAAATATAGCCTAAAACCTAATCCGTGCTATACAAAATTCGAGGCGCAAAAGTATGAATTTATTTTTAATTAGCGCTTGATTTTATATTGTTTTCGAGGAAAATGAAACTGCTTTTAAATGAATTGACCGGTAGGGCCCGCACAACAACAGCGTATAAATTTGCCTGAACCCGAATTAAACGAATTTTTAAAATTGATTGAAAACAAGTGGACTTGCATATCATTTCTGGTACATTCTTTAATTCAATAAATTCGGGTTCAGACAATAATATGGGCGTTGCCTGCGGCCCAGGCTTTACGCTGCAAGTCCTCGCCTTTCTTGCCCGCAATCCAACACTCGCTGCGGGCTTTACGCTTCAATCCCTAACGCGGCTAACGCACTACCCATAAAACCGGGCGTTAAACCCAACTAACCTCTAATCTCTATTTCCCATTCCTTTCAAATTTTACAACATGGTTACTGATGGGCTTTATTGTTTTCAAATAAGCGTAAATTGCTTCCAGATCGGACACTTTCATGCTGCCATATCTCCACCACGGCATAATGGTTTGAAATTCGCCCGGTTTTACCGGTGTCGGCTGCATTTTACCGTTGGCAAATTGAGTAAAGCGACTTACAAATTGCTCTTTTGTCCAGCTACCAATGCCTGTTTCCTTATCGGGCGTAATATTGGCCGAAAACACTTTGCTTCCACCGGGTATTATATAACCTTGTCCGCCGGCAAAAGCCATAGCCTCATTTAATTTACCTTTATCCGATTGCGTGTGACATTCTTTACAGGCCGCTGCATTTAATAAATAAGCTCCATATTTAACAGTATCTGCCGGATTTGGGATATTACCCAACGCAGCTTTTTGCGGCATAGTATGCACAATAACATTCAGCGGAAAATCGAGCTGATGGCCAGGGTAGTTTTTGCCGCTGGGTTTTAAGGTGCGTATATAGGCTATAATGGAATAAAGGTCTTCCCTATCCATTTTTGCATAATAAGGCCATGGCATTATCGGAAATATAGCCGAACCATCTTTTTTAACACCAGTGGTCATTGCCCTGAAGATTTCGCCATCTGTCCAGTTACTTAGGTTTAAAGGAGTAATATTAGGCGAATAAACCGTGCCGGGGAAACCTGCTGAAGCATCAAATTTTTCACCGCCGGCACCGGAAACTGCGGAATCTGAAGGGCCTGCAAATTTATCCCAGCTACGGGTAGAATGACAATCCAGACAAACCGTTACATTATTGGCCAGATACTTGCCGCGGGCAATACGTTGCGACGTGGCATCAACTTTAATGGCTTCGGGTTGGCCCACATTGGGCAATGCCAGGGTTATGTAGGAGATGCCGGCAACAGCGACAAGAACAAGCGCTATAATTGCATAGGCTGTCCATTTTAAAAACTTTTTCATTCAATTTTTAATAGTGATAGGTTGTAAAATCAAAAAAAGCCGCGAATTAGTTATATCCCCGGCCTTTTCGTTAATTATTATAAGGTCGATCAGTCAACTTTTTTGATAGATGAAGCACCCGATTTATCGTTATTCACGGTAGACGGAGAACCTTTATATTGAATTTCGGACGCACCACTGGTGTGCACGTTCAGCGTTTTAAGCACATTGATCTTGCAATGTCCAATGCCCGATGTTTCGATATCATAGTCACCAACAACAAAATCAAAGGCTTCTATTTTACCGGCGCCGCTCAGGTCAATTTTGTGAGCGGCAGCCTGACCTGTAAGGCGGACTTCTGTTGCGCCGCTACCCTCGGTTGATACATTGGCGGCGTTAAGGTCAAGCGTAACTTTAGTAGCACCTGAAAGATCAAGCTTGAAATCTTTAGCGTTGAGCTTGCCGTCAGAATTAACTTCAACCGCGCCCGAAGCTTTAATTTCTTCAAGGTTTTTCACGCCGATGTTGATCACCATATCACCGGGATCGCAGAAATTCTTTTTTGATTTAATGTGTAATACACCACCTTCAACCGAAGTTGAAATATATTTGATCAGGTTATCGTCGGCTTTGATATCGATAGTTAACGAACTATCCTGTTTCAGGTGGACTTTAAAAGCGCCTGAGATCTCAACTTTTTTAAAGTCTTCGGCTTTGCGTTTTTCTGTAGTCTGGTTTCCCGAACCGTGTACGCATCTGTAATTACATGATGATAATATGGCTGTAGTTATTAATGCGCCTGCTATAGTGAAGGTAAAAAGGTATTTTTTCATAGTATGGTTGTTATGACGCCGAATGGCAGTTTAGTGTTACATCAAAATTAAAAAAAGCTATCACATTTTAGATGATAGCTTTTGAATATATGATGGACTTTTGTAAAAGTAAGATATTAAAGACCTGCAAATTCGTTTTCAACGGTGTATTTAGCAGGAGCGTTGGTTACCTTATCCGTAAAGTTTACCGCAGCGAAAGCATTGTTGTTTACAAATGATTCGCGGGTGTGGTTAAGGGTGTAAACATCGGCAGTACCTGTAAACTCTGCTTTAGCTTTATCGTTAACGTTTACAGTGGCAGCGTAAGCATCAATATTTAATTTAGCAGATGCATTGTTGTAAAGGTTAACATTCAAATCAAGGGCAGCAAGTTTCCCGAATGATTTAACTTCGGCATTGTCATAAGCGTCGATAGCTTTCAAATCATTGGCAGTTACCCAAACCACGAGTTTTTCGTTTTTGTACGAGGTGATACGTAGGGTACCGTTGTTGTTTTGTACCAATGCGCTCTCTGAATAATACTTGTTATAAACTTTAACATTGTCATTCTGCCCTGCTGATACATATACCTCAACATTGCCGCGAACTTCGATCTTGCTGATCTTGCTTACGTTATTTAAAACTACGGCTGCGCCGTTGTCTATTTTGGTTGCTGCGTTAGCTGCGGATGATACTCCAAGTGCTAAAACTAAAGATGCTGCGATTGTTAATATTGTAGTTTTCATGATGATTAATATTTTGATTGTCAATTATTTGTGTTGTTATTTCATTTAATACACAGATAAGACGCCCCCATTTTTAAAACGTTACAGCGGTTTCGGGCAAATTAGATGTACAGCAGGTTTTAGTCGGCGAATGGGGGATTTATATCGGTAAACAGCGGAAGAATTTTTGATTATAAATGTGCAGATTTCAGATGTGCAGATGAAAAGTGATGACGGCAATGTTATTAATGCCATTCGAAACCTCTTTAATTGGGGCTGCTATAAACGCAAAAAGCGTTATTGTTCAATAACGCTTTATACATTAACAAAAGAAGATATCTATGTCACCTCCGATAGAGTTTATCCCTTCCTCACATCTTTTAAATACAGGTTCAGCTTTTCGATGTTTTGCTTTAAGCCTTCATCAGCTTTAAATGTTTTTACTACCTGTACAAACTGCTCATGCGTTTCAAAAAGCATGTGCCAGCTCAGGAAAGTTTGCTCTGCCCGTTCTTCAAACTCAATAGTTGCAACAAATTTTGGACTGCTGACATGCTCGTATACTATCTTTTTAAGTGGAATAACTTCTTTAAATACACTCTTATTTTTATAATCTGTCCCGTCGGGGCCATGCATCACCAAATCCCACTCTCCTCCTGGTTTAATTTCCATTTTACTAATGGTATTAGTGAAGCCGTTGGGCCCCCACCACTGGGCAATATGTTCGGGTTGGGTCCAAACTTCCCATACCAGCTCAACCGGGGCATCTAAAGTTCTGGTTAAGCGCAGTTCACGATCTGCAGTGCTACTTTGATTGTTTTCCATTTCTTTCATTTTTTAGGTTTACTACATATTTCTCAAGATTATCCAATTTATTTTCCCAGTGCTGGCGATATTGATCAACCCAAACTGATATTTCGCCAAGCTGATCAAGCCGGGCTTCGCAGACCCTATCGCGGCCCTGCTGTTTAACGTTGATCAAACCGCAATCGGCCAGGATCTGGATATGCAGTGAAATTGCCTGCCGTGTAACATCAAAGTTTGCAGCTATCGCATTCACGTTATGCGGCTGTACAGCAATCATATTGATAATCGCTCTTCGGGTGGGGTCGGCTATCGCCTGGTAAACATCTCGTCTGGCTTTCATAATTGCGCAAGTAATTACTTGCAAATATAAATGCAAGCATTTGCTTGCGCAAGTATTTTTTGAAAATAGTTTTATTCAATAAAAAACAAAAAACGTCGCCACCCTATTAAAGGTAACGACGCTCCAGAAAACAATTTGAGGTCAGTTCAATTTACCATGAAAGTTCTTCGCCAAAAGCTGATCGAGACAGAGCAGAAAGACTTTGTTGAGATCATCAATAAGGGTGTTGCAGATGGCGAATATCGCCTGAAATAAACGCTGCCGATTATTGAAACAAGTTCTACATAACAATAACTTTTTAGTTATCTCATTGGTAATAATAGTAAAGCATTTTTTAACACGCGCCCGTTTGCAACGCAAAAGCACGCAAAAAACCGCCCCTTTCAGGGCGGCTACACTATATATAATTGACTCAAAAAAATGGCTGTTATAAAGTTGCAAATTCATCAACCCTTGGTTTGGTTTGTTTATTCAGGGTTTCTGTAGCATGAGTGTAGGCTAAACCGTTGCTGTTTACGTTTGAAGTTGCATTTCTTGTTAGACTATACTCATTGGTATTACCTTTAAGCTCGGCTTTGGCATTACCGCTTAGGGTGATGCTGGCGCTATAAGTATCCAGGTTAAGATTGGCAGATGCATTGTTGTTTAATTTAACATCAAGCTCGATGCCTGAAAGACTGCCGAATGATTTAATATCGGCATTATCATAAGCATTAATGGCGCTCAATTGGTTTGCAGTAACCCAAACTACCAATTTTTCGGCCTTATATGATGAGATGCGCAATACGCCTTTTTGTGACTGAACCAGAGCGTTTTCAGAATAGTAGCGGTTGTAAACTTTTACCTGGTCGGCCGGGCCGCTTGATATGTACAGCTCAACGTTGCCGTAAACTTCAATTTTGTTGATTTTGCTGATATCGGTTAAAACGACACCGGCATCATTTTTAGCAGTGTTTGCAGATGCAATGTTTGCGAAGCCAAGTACCATAAACAATACGGTAGCGATGGCGGTTAATGTAGTTTTCATGGTATTAATATTTTGATTGTCAAGTGATTATTATTTTATTTCATTAAATACATACATATGACGATCTCAAATAAAAAACGTTACAGCAGGTTTGGCCTAATTAGCTGTAGGGCAGGTTTTTGTCGGTAAAGGGGTGATTTTTCCCGGTGAAATGGGGGAGAAAATTTGAGGAAAAGAAAGATAAATTAGATCGAAGCACGACACAATTAAAAATGGGGTCATGCTGAGGCACTCGAAGCATCGTGGGCAGGCCTCAGCGCGCGACCCTTCGACAGGCTCAGGGTGACAGGCCCCCTTTTTATATTGTCATTTCTCCTTTAGAGTTTCTGGGCATGATGGACGGGTGAAAACCCTTGTTATACAACCTATCAACTTAAATAATAAGCCTCACCGTCGGTCTTAATCTTCCCTGCATCGAGCAGCAGGCGTACGGCCTCCATTTTTTCTTTTTCGGTACCGATGTTGATCCCGGTTATCAGTCCGCCGATATCGGGGTTGCTAATACTGAGCAATTGTACTATTTCGGTGGTGATGTTGTCGAAAATTTCGTCTTGATTTACCCTGCGTTTTTCCTCAAGGCAAACATCACAGATTCCGCATTTACGGCCATTGGGTTCATCAAAATAAGCCAGCAACATCTGGCTCCGGCAGCGTTTGTGAATAGCGTAGGTAAAAACAGCTTCCATTTTTTGACGGTACACTTCTTTGCGCTGCTCAATATATTTCCTGTCGATAATGAGGTGGCTTCCCTGTACCCGTGGTTTTAAATAGGTAACCTGGGGCTTATCTGTTTGCTGCATATAGCTTATCAGGCCGTATTGCTGCAACTGTAACATCCCCTCAATAACCTGCTGAACGCTTAAACCTGTTCGCCTTGCGATATCAAACTCCTTGATACGTACATAATTTTCAAACGCGCCACCGTATGAGCGCAGCAGGGTTTTGATAAAAGGGTCCCAGCCGGCGTTCTGGATCTGGAAGTTGTATAGTTGTTCGTTAACTACCTCAAATTGAAAACGCGAGGGCAAAAATACGCTTTCGTTAAAAGCCAGGTATTCATCACGCTCTAAAAACTTAAGGGCGTTGAGTGTTTTAATAGCATCGAGTTTAAAGCGGCTGCAAAATTCGCCAAGGTCGAGATCAAAGCTTAAACCCTCGCCGGCCTCATAAGCCACCTGGTAATAATTGGCCAGGTTGTGGTATACCTGCTTAATTTCCTCAACCGATGGAAAATTAAGCTCATACATCTTTTCCTGTTTAAGCTTATCAGCAGGGTTATATAGCAGCACGCCAAAGGCTTTATTACCATCGCGGCCGGCCCGGCCGGCCTCCTGATAATAGGCTTCTAAACTTTCGGGAATATCCTTGTGGATCACAAACCGTACATCCGGTTTATCTATCCCCATACCAAAAGCATTGGTAGCTACGATCACCCGTACCCGGTTATTTTTCCAGGCCTCCTGCTTTTCGGCGCGCTGGTCAACAGTCAGGCCTGCGTTGTAATAATCGGCCCTTATACCGTTATCCATCAGGAACTTCGCTATCTCAAAAGTTTCCTTCCTGCTCCGTACATATACAATGCCGCTTCCCTTAACACCGCGTACGATATTGAGCATTTTACGGAACTTATCTTCCTCATGGCGCACCACATAACTGATATTGCGTCGTTCAAAACTTTGCTGGTAAACTACCGGATTTTTGAATTTCAGCTTTTCCTGAATATCGGCCTTAACATCGGCGGTAGCTGTTGCTGTAAGCGCAAGCACGGGCACGTTGGGGTGCAGTTCCCGCAGATCGGCAATATGCAGATACGGCGGCCTGAAATCATAACCCCATTGCGAAATACAATGCGCCTCGTCCACTGCGAAGAGGTTTACTTTCATGTACTTCACCCGCTCGCGCACCAATTCGCTCAGCAGGCGCTCGGGCGACAGGTATAGGAACTTTACCGAACCATAAATGCAATTATCCAGCGCCAGGTCAATTTCGCGGCGCCCCATGCCCGATACTATCGATATCGCGTTGATGCCTTTGGCCCGCAGGTTTTCAACCTGGTCTTTCATGAGCGCAATAAGCGGCGACACCACTATACAGATCCCCTCTTTAGCCAACGCCGGTACCTGGAAACAAACTGATTTACCGCCGCCGGTAGGCAACAGCGCCAATGTATCATTCCCTAATAAAACAGACTGGATGATCTCGGCCTGCATAGGCCTGAAAGTATCATGGTTCCAGTACTGTTTTAATATTTCTTCGATGGTCATGGGTAAACGCTGACCTCAAAACTATTAAATTTAAGGGAAATTTGGGCGGGTTATGGATAGAACGTTAAGGTCGGAATCAGAATTTATAGAATTAAGGATTTACAGATGCAAAGAAAATTTGAAATCGAACATCCGAAATCCCAAATTAACATTGTGGGCGTCACCTTCGGCCCGCGCTATCCACTCATACTGCGCAGGCCTTAGCCGCTTGGCCGGTATCCGCTACTATCGCTAACGCAAAACAGGTAGTTAATTAAAACTCCATCAACCATTTATAAAACCCAGGCCAGTCCCCGTTCCATTGCTTTTCATTGTGGCTTGCGCCTTTGATTACCGTGACCGGCGCATTTTTGGGTTTTACCCCTTTTGATTTCATCAAATCGGCCATTTTTTACATATCGACTACCATACTGGCGCTTTCTGCATCGCCGCAAACAAAATAAAAACGGCTATTTTTATTTACTACAGACTGTTGTGCCTGGTCATAAATTTGCGGCGCTATCCAGAATGCGGGCGAAAATACCCCTGCATTTCCAAACACCCCGGGATATTTAAGTGCCGCATACATCGAGATAAGTCCCCCCATGGAGCTGCCCGCAATTGTTGTGTGCGCGGCATCAGTTTGGGTACGGTAATGACCATCAATATATGGCTTAAGCTCTTTAATCAAAAATTGAACATAATCGTCTCCCCTGCCTTCACCATATTTTGAATTATACGGGTCATACTCGGTTATGCGGTACTCGCCACCATGATCGATACCCACTATGATGCTTTCCTGTTGAACAGGTATCCTATCCATGAGCTCATCAATCCCTCATTCGCCATAGCTTGAGGTGTATTCATCAAAAAGGTTTTGACCGTCGTGCATGTAAATTACCGGGTATTTCTTTTTGTCTGCCTCATAACCTGCCGGTAAATAGATCCAAACCCTCCGCTGTCTGCCTAATTGCGGCATCTCAAATTGTTCGCTGATTACATGCACCCTCTCTGTAGCTGTGTGCTTCTTTTCAGGCTGTGCAAAATTATCCTGCCAGCCAGCTATATCAAGCCGAACAGTTGTATCACCTTGTATCTTGAGAGTTCTGTTTTCGATGGCTTTGCCTGTGGCGTCACATTTTACTGTATTCCAGTTGCCGCGGGTTACTTTAAAATGGATAATGCCGGCAGGTAATTCCTTGTTTAAGGTATAACTTCCCTTGTTATTTTTAACAAGTTCCCAGGTCTTATCGGCAGGGTTCCAGCCATTAAAATCACCTGCCAGAAACAGGTGTTCAGACGGGCTTTTCAGGGTTGCAATTTTGGCGGTAAAAAAAGAGATTTTCACATGGCTAAAAAGCAAAAAATTTTGGCCCAAAAGCAAAAACGCGCAGAAAATTATTTTTTTCATCATCATAAAAAGCTAAAAACCGGGAACGTTGCCGGGAACGTTCCCGGAATTGAGTTGCATAAAAGTAAAATCACCTATTGTGTACACCTGACACTTACTTATTTCACAAATATGCGTTTAAATCTAAATTTCGCATAAAAACAATAATTTTTCCCCACTACTTTAATAAATTTCAATATTTCGTTAAAGTTAAAAAAGGCTTAATTAAACGCTTTAAAATTATCTTTTATATAAAATTTGCAATTGATATTTGTAAATGTAAATTAGTCGCATGCTGTTTCGGCCACAATAATAAACCAATTATAGACGGCAAAATAAGCCTTTTTTTATTCATAAAAATCAATAAGTAAATGAGAAAAAATTACTCAAAAAAGTATGTTCTTCTTTGTGCTTTCCTGATGATGTCATTCATGGCGTTTTCACAAACCGGGAGTATTAAAGGAAAGGTATCTGACGAAACCAACCAGCCCCTCCCCGGTGCTACGGTTACCGTCGATGGTACCACTATTGGTTCAACTACCGACCCTAATGGTAACTATGCCATTAACAATGTTAAAGCCGGTACTTACACCCTAAGCGTAAAATTTATCGGTTATATTACTATCAGAAAAACAGTAACCGTTAACGGTGCTACGGTCGAAAACTTCAGCCTCGCTCCCGAAAGCAAAAGCCTTAACGAAGTAGTGGTTATAGGTTACGGTACCCAGCGTAAAAAAGATCTTTCAGGCTCTATCACCAATGTAACCCCTAAAGATTTTCAAAAAGGCGTTATTACCACCCCCGAGCAATTAATTGCCGGTAAGGTTGCAGGTGTATCCGTAATATCAAACAGTGGCGCGCCTGGTGCAGGTAGTACGATTCGTATCCGTGGGGGTGCTTCATTAAGCGCAAGTAACGATCCGCTTATTGTTATTGATGGTGTGCCTATCAGCAACAGCAGCATATCCGGTGCAGCTAACCCTCTAAGCCTCATCAACCCTAACGATATCGAATCGTTTTCGGTATTAAAAGACGCTTCTGCATCGGCCATCTATGGTAATAGGGCATCAAACGGTGTTATTTTGATCACAACCAAAAAAGGCAAAAGCGGCAAACCGGTTATTGATTTCAGTTCACAGGTTTCGGCAAGCAAAATCCCTAAAGAAGCCTCGGTGCTGACCGCCGACCAGGTACGCGACTATGTTAACACTAACGGTACGGCTGCTCAAAAAGCACTTTTAGGTACTGCAAGCACCGACTGGCAAAAGCAGATCTACCAAACAGGTATCACTACTGATAATAATATCAGCGTATCAGGCGCGGCAAAACACCTGCCCTACCGCGTATCGGCAGGTTATCTTGACCAGGACGGTGTTTTAAAAACCAGTTCAATGCAACGTATAACAGGCGCTATCAATTTAAGCCCAAGCTTTTTTACCGATCACCTGAAAGTTAATTTAAACGCCAAAGGCGCGCAGGTTAAACAAAGGTTTGCCAATGAAGGCGCTATAGGCTCGGCTGTAAGCTTTGACCCTACCAAACCGGTCTATTCAGGCAACGGCCGTTTTGGCGGTTATTGGGAATGGCTTAATGACCCTACAAAACCAGGCGGCGGCTTAAAAGACCTTGCTACCTTAAACCCGCTCGGTTTATTGGAGCAGCAGGACAACCGAAGTACTGTTTACCGCAGCATCGGCAACCTGCAATTAGATTATAAATTCCACTTTTTGCCGGAGTTACATGCCAATGTTAACTTAGGTTATGATGTTTCAAAAGGCACAGGGCACGTTATCATTCCGGATAGTGCTGCTTCTAACTACAAGGGATTTCTTGATGCAAAAGGTGTTACGCGCCGTGGCTTAAATAACCAATACAAACAAACGCAAAAAAATACCATATTTGAAGGCTACTTAAGCTACGCTAAAGATCTGAAAAGCATAGCGAGCCATATTGATGCGGTAGCAGGTTACTCATACCAGGATTTCTCGATCACCAACTACAACTTTGGCAATTTTGCCCATGATGGTACTGAGCAGCCGGGCACTAACCCCATCTATGCGTTTGATAAACCCGAAAACAGGCTGATATCAGTTTACGGTCGTTTAAATTATGTATTTGAAGATAAATACATTTTAACCGGTACTGTACGCCGTGATGGTTCATCAAAATTTAACCCCAACCAAAGGTTTGGTACGTTCCCTTCAGTTGCATTTGCATGGAAACTGAAAGAAGAATCGATGTTTAAAGGCATAACAGCTTTGTCTGATCTGAAAATACGTGCAGGCTATGGTGTTACGGGCCAGCAGGATGGTATCGGTAACTATGATGTCATCTCATTCTATAACCTGAGTACCAACACAGCACAGTACCAATTTGGCGATGCCTTTTATAATTTATATCGTCCGGGTGGTTACTATGCACTCCGTACCTGGGAGCAAACAGCTTCAACTAACTTAGCTATTGATTTTGGTTTCTTAGATAATCGCATTACAGGTACTATTGATTATTATCACCGTAAAACATCAAAGTTATTAAACAAGATCCCTCAGCCGGCAGGTACCAACTTTACTAACTACATTGTAGCCAACATTGGCGACTTAACCAGCAATGGTATAGAGTTAAACCTGAGCGCTGATGTGATCAGAACCAAAGATGTTACCTGGAATGTTAACCTTAACGCTACTTACAATACCAACAAAATCACCAAATTGACACTAGCCCCTGACCCAAGCTACCCCGGCGCACCAACCGGCGCTATATCAGGCGGTACAGGCAACACCATCCAGATCAACTCTGTTGGTTACCCGCGTAACTCCTTCTACGTTTATCAGCAGGTTTACGGCAGCGACGGCCGACCTTTAGACGGTGTATACGTTGACAGAAATAAAGATGGCATAGTTAATGAAAACGATCTATACCGTTACAAAAGCTCCGACCCTAAAGGCTATTTCGGTTTAAGCTCAAATGTTAACTATAAAAAATGGTCGGCCGGTTTTGTTGCAAGGGCAAGCGTTGGCAACTATGTTTATAATAATGTATTCGCGGGTTCTGGAACTCAGCTTAGCATATTCAATGGCATAGGTATCTTAAACAATGCCTCAACCAACCTGCTTGAAACCGGTATGACCGGCTCTTTTGATAAAAGCAGGCTATCAGACTACTACATACAAAATGCTTCATTTATCCGTATGGATAACGTTAACGTAGGTTATAATTTTGGTAAAGTATTTCACAACACAGGTAACCTTAGGTTAAGCGCTAACGTGCAAAACGTATTTGTGATTACCAAATATAAAGGCCTTGACCCTGAGGTTAACAACGGTATCGATAACAACTTTTATCCGCGCCCGCGTACTTATGTGTTAGGTCTTAATCTTTCATTATAACATCGTTAATCAACAATAAAGAAAAATTAACATGAAAAGACATTCAGTAAAATATATAACAATTGCGGCCCTGATTGCAGGCGGACTTACATCGTGTACTAAAAAGCTCGATCTGCTGCCTACCAATGATGTTACTTCAGCACAAGTTTACAGCACCCCCGAAGGTTATAAACAGGCATTTGCCAAAGTTTATGGTGCATATGCATTAACCGGGAACAAAGGCCCTGCCGGCGATGATAATACCAAGGATATCCAGGGGATTGATGAAGGTACTTCTGATTTCTTCCGGCTGTATTGGTGCGCCGAAGAATTACCCACTGATGAGGCAGTTGTAGGCTGGGGCGATGTTGGCTTGCCGGATTTTCACAGCATGACCTGGTCATCAAGCAATACTTTTTTAACCGGCTTATATTACAGGTGTATGTACCAGATTACCCTGGCGAATGATTTTATTCGCCAATCGTCTGATGCGAACCTGAGCAGCAGGGGTATTAAAGGTGCTGATGCCGATAAAGTTCACCAGTATGTAGCGGAAGTCCGCTTTTTAAGGGCTTACCAGTATTCAATTTTGATGGACTTGTTTGCTGCCCCTCCATTTGTTACAGAAAACGATCCGCTGGGCGGTCCGCTGCCAAAGCAGATAAGCCGTAAAGATCTGTTTACCTATATTGAAGGCGAGCTTAAAGCAATTGATGGAGGACTCGCTGATGCCCGCACTAACGAATATGGCCGCGCGGATAAAGCAGCTGCCTGGGCTTTGTTAGCAAGGATCTATCTTAATGCTGAGGTTTATACCGGTACAGCTAATTATGCAGCAGCCGTAACCTATTCAAAAAAGGTAATTGATGCCGGTTATACCCTGGTTTCAGATTATACCAAGTTAATGCGTGCCGATAACAACCTCAATAAAAATGAGTTTATCTTAACCATTAACTATGATGGTTTGCATACACAAAGCTATGGTGGCGCCACATTTATGACCCATGCTCCCGTTGGTGGCTCAATGCCTGCCGCTGATTATGGTATTGCAGGCGGATGGGCTGGTTTACGTACAACCAAAGCTTTTGTAAACCTGTTTCCGGGAGGCGCCTCGAGTGCCGATAAACGTGCCCAGTTTTACACCGATGGCCAAAACATCGATATCAACACCATAAGCACCTTTACCGATGGCTACGCTATCAGCAAATTCAAAGATGTTAAGATAAATGGCGGTGCCCCGCAAAGTTTGGATTATGCAGATATGGACCTTCCTATTTTCCGTTTAGCTGAACAATATTTGATTTATGCCGAAGCTACTACACGCGGCGGTGGCGGCGATGCCGCACTTGCTTTAAGCTATATTAACAAATTAAGGGCCCGCGCTTATCAAAGTGCTACCACCGGCCAGTTAACCGCTTTAACAACCGACCTGTTGCTTGATGAAAGAGGACGTGAACTGTACTGGGAAGGTTTCCGCCGTACCGACCTTATCCGTTATAAAAAGTTTGTTGAAGCTACCTATTTATGGCCGTTTAAAGGCGGTTCAAAAGATGGAAAAGGCGTTGAAAGCTTCCGCACGGTATATCCGTTACCATCGGCAGATGTTACAGCCAACCCTAATCTGAAACAAAATACAGGATATTAATAATATACCGGGAGATAACTTTAAAGCATCTCCCGCAAAACCATAAAACCTAAAAAAGGATATGAAAAAAATATTTACCACGCTCCTCGCATTTGGCGGTATCGCACTGCTGATGCTGGCGTCATGTAAAAAGGACGAAGTAAAGGTTGTAGCAAATGTGGGCAAAGTGGGTGCTTTAACTTCAACAACAACCGCCCCCGCACTATCTAAACCCAATGCTAATAATGATGCTATTACCTTTAGCTGGGCTGCAACCCCGGTAACAGGTTACAATGCTCCTATTACCTACACTATACAGTTAGACGTAAAAGGCAATAATTTCAAAAACGCGAGGGAAGTAAGCACGGATAAACTAACCCAAACACTAAAGGTAGGTGCACTTAACGATATGTTAACCGCGCTGAAATTATCTTATGATAGCCCGTCGCAGGTTGAAGTGCGCATCAAATCATCGGCTGCTCCAAACCTGGCTGCCACTTACTCAAATGTTATTACGTTAACCGTATTGCCGTACCAGGGTACAGGCTATATTTATGTTCCCGGCGCTTACCAGGGATGGGACCCCAAAACTGCCGACAGCCTCACTTCACCAAATAATGATGGTGTGTATGATGGCTATATCGGTTTCCCTGTTGGTAAGCTTGAATTTAAACTTACTCCTAAAAAGGTTTGGGACGTAGCATACGGTGATGCAGGCAGCGGAAAAATAAGTACTACCGGCGGTAACCTTTCGGTACCTGCCGCAGGATACTATGCATTGCATGCTGTTATTGATCAAAACGATAAAACAAAAGGCACATTTACTGCTACCCCTGTATTTTGGAGCATTATTGGCGATGCTACTCCGGGCGGCTGGGGCACTGATACCGATATGCTTTATGACGCTACCACCAAAACCTGGAGCGTTACCGCTGCTTTAATTGGGGGCAAGGATATAAAATTCAGGTTTAATCACAGCTGGGATTTAAACTTAGGCGGTACGCCAGGTGCACTTACTCCAGGCGGAGCTAATTACACCATTACAACCGGCGGCACGTACAAAATTGTATTAAATGCCAACGCCAACACTTTTACTATTACTAAGCTTTAAGCTTAAACATTGTAGTTGATTGATTTATTTATATGGCCCCGCATGGTGAAAACCTGCGGGGTTTCTTTTTGACCGTTGATTTTTGACGAATGATCACGCTGATTTCGTTGATTCCCTCGTTTAGTATTATCAAATAATAAGATTAGCAAATCAGCGTAATCATATTAATCAAAATCAAAAATCAGCGGTCAAAAAAAGCGATGAAGTCATCCCCCATCGCTTTCTATTTTTATATAATTTCTTCTATGAACTATGATCCATAAACCATAAACCAAAAAAATTACCGTTTTGCTATCTCCACATACTCTTTAGAGGTGGCGCCAACGTAAATCTGGCGCGGACGACCGATAGGTTCTTTGTTTTCTTTCATTTCTTTCCATTGAGCAATCCATCCAGGTAAACGGCCAAGGGCGAACAGTACAGTAAACATATCTGTAGGGAAGCCTAAGGCGCGGTAAATGATACCCGAGTAAAAATCAACATTAGGATAAAGTTTTCGCTCAACAAAGTATGGATCTTTCAGGGCAACTTCTTCCAGTTTTTTGGCTATTTCCAGTACCTCGTCATTAACTCCCAGCTTTTCTAAAATATCGTCGCAGGCTTTTTTAATGATCTTTGCACGCGGATCAAAGTTTTTATAAACGCGGTGACCAAAACCCATTAAACGGAAAGGATCGTTTTTGTCTTTAGCCTTGGCAATCCATTTATCAGTATCGCCACCATCTTCTTTGATCTTCTCCAGCATTTCAATTACAGCCTGGTTGGCGCCGCCATGTAACGGGCCCCAAAGCGCAGAGATACCTGCAGATACCGAAGCATAAATATTAGAATCGGACGAACCTACGATGCGAACGGTAGAAGCAGAACAGTTTTGCTCATGATCGGCATGTAAAATCAACAACTTGTTCATAGCGTCGATAACCACCGGATCAATCTCCACCTCCTCTGTACGCTGACCAAAGGTCATGTGCAGGAAGTTGGTAACGTAATCGTATTTATTTTGAGGATAGATAACCGGGTGCCCTAATGATTTTTTATAGATCCATGAAACCACGGTAGCCATTTTAGCAAGCATTTTAATAATGCTCTGGTTAAGCTCTTCGGTGGTTTGGGATGGCTTTAATGATTCGGGATAAAAAGCCGATAATGCAGATACCAACGACGACAGCTGCCCCATCGGGTGCGATTTTGATGGAAAGCCATCAAAAAACTTTTTCATATCCTCATGCACCAAAGTATGGCGACTTAGCTCGTACTGGAATAATTTTAGCTTTTCGGCAGATGGCAGCTCGCCATAGATCAGCAAATAAGCAACTTCAATAAATGATGATTTTTCGGCTAATTGCTCAATTGGATAACCACGATATTTAAGTATTCCCTGCTCGCCATCTAAAAAAGTAATGGCGCTTTTGGTAGCGCCTGTATTTTTGTACCCGATATCAAGTGTTACATAACCGGTTTGATCGCGAAGCTTAGAAATATCGATTGCCTTTTCACCTTCAGTGCCCTCAATTACCGGGAGCTCAAATGTTTTATCACCAATTTTTAGTTGTGCTGTTTCCGCCATAGAAATTTGTATCTGCAACAAATGTAAATAAATCTGCGTATTAATAACCGCTAATATAATTTACTGTTTGTAAAAATTTTCGGCCAAATTTATTATTTTACAACCTGTATTTGTGCTTATAGACGTTAATAATTGATTAAAAAATTACTGCAAAACATGTCGTTAAAAGGTAACTCATTGGTAATGATCCAAAACCAAGCTACCGTTTACCGCCTTTTACTCATAGGGTTATTTATTGCAAGTCCTTCGTTACATTATCTTTGCCTCAACAATTCTTATGATCCTTTTTGGCTAAGGGCTATAAACTGTTTTTTTTGTGCTATCACACTATTTTTTTCTTTCATTAACAATAAGGTTTTTTATAAAACAGGGGTCTTTGCTACCGTATTGTCTTTCCTGGTCATAAATAACTGCATTTTACTTGGCAAAAACGGGTTTGAACATGTGTACCTGTTTAGCGCAATTACCATTTTTATTGCCTTAACCCTTTTTTGCAAAAAAAGCAGGGAATTCATAATTATCTGCGAAGCTAACCTTGCAGCTATTATAACCGCCTATTTTACCGCGCCCAGGCTTGCCATTTCGCCCGCAGTGCTGATAGTACTTATTTTGGTTTTCACTGTAATAGCCTATGTCTCATTTTTAGTGGTGATGGCTTATCAATACCAGCTAAAAAATGCTGTTAATAACGTGATGAAGCTTAATCAAAGCCATATGGTTAATGATGCCAGGCTGCGTGAAAGTCGTAATCATCTCAACGCGCTCATTAACTCGCTAAACGACATCATTTTTGAGTTTGATGAAAGCAAAACCTGTATTAATGTTTGGTTTAATGAAATGACCGAGCGCATAGTTGATCCGCGGATAGCGATTGGCAAAACACTCGATAAGGTAGTGGGCCCGCAAAAAGCCGAAAAGTATGACAGCGCTTTAAACTACGTAATAGAAAACCGCAAACCCATATCAATAGAGTTTTTATCTGATTACGACAGCGGACATTCCCTTACAGCTAACTTTACTCCTGTTTTTGATAAAACAACAGGTTATACCGGCCGAATCTCGGCTTCAGTGGTGGATATAACCGAGCAAAAGAAATATGAACGGGCCCTTAAGGAAAACGAAGGCTTGTTACTTGAAGCTCAAAACATTGCAAAAATAGGCAACTGGTGGTACGACCACGAGACTAAGGAAACGTTTTGGTCGGCCAACCTTAATGATCTGCTCGGGATTGAAGATATTCCTGCCTGCATGAACCACTTTCAATATTACATAAGCCTGGTACATCCTGACGACAGGGAGAACGTTTTTGAATACCTTGCGTCCATCCGTACAACAACACAAAACCAACTTGAGCATAAATTTATCACACCTACGGGCAAGTTAAAATATATCAGGATCCAACGAGGCGAAAAGAAATTACTGTCAGATACAGTTACACGCACATTTGGTATTATCCAGGATATTACCGAGGCCCGCCTTGCCGATAAAGCAGTTAAACTAAGCCAGCTTGAATTGATGGAAGCCCAGGCCATTGCTAAAATAGGCAACTGGAAATATGATGTGGCATCGCATCGCCTGTCCTGGTCGGAAGAGTTGAACAGCATTTATGAGCTTGACCAGAATACATCTTCGTGCCAGCGCTGTTTTGTAAAGTTACTGCTTAAGCATGTACATCCTAAAGACAGGTTTATTGTCAGGAGCTTATTGCGTAACGAGTTAAGCAACATGGATTCATCCTATGAATACCGCATCATAACTTCTGGCGGCAATATTAAGCACCTGGCCATTATAGCCGGCAAACGTCTTTATAATGAAGATGGCAGTGTGCGTAAAATTATAGGCACCCTGCAGGATATTACGGATCGCAAACAGGCCGAGCTTGATTTCAGAAACGTCGAAAGCAAGTACCGGCAGGTATTAGAAACCGTTAATATGGTAGCCATAACGGTTAATGGCAGCGGTATTGTTACCTTTTGCAATAAATACCTGGCAAACCTGGTAGGATATACCCAAGCCGAAATCATTGGCATGAATTGGATGGACAATTTTATCCCCGATGATCTGAAAGATTTTTTAAAGAGCTGGTTTATAAATGACAGTTTTTTACCGCATTATATTAATCCTATTATTTGCCGTAACGGCGAGCAACGGATCATAAGTTGGCAAAATACGGTATTTTATGATGATAACGGTATTTTTAAGGAGACCACAGCGCTTGGCGAAGACATAACAGACCAGGAGAAAGCACGGCAGGACCTGATCTGGGCTAAGGAAATGGCCGAAAAGTCGTCTAAGTTCAAGTCGGAATTTTTATCCATCATGAGCCATGAGATCCGTACGCCGATGAACGCGGTTATTGGCACAACCAACCTGCTGCTTGACGAAAACCCTAGGCCCGAACAGATGGAATACCTCAATACGCTGAAGTTTTCGGGCGAAAACCTGCTGGCCATTATCAATGACATTTTAGATTATAATAAGATTGAGGCCGGCAAGCTGGAACTGAATAACTCGAGGTTCAACATTCACCAGTTAATCCATAAAATAAAGCAATCTTTTGAGCCAAAGGCGGCCGAAAAAAAGCTAATACTTGAATTGATAGCAGATGATACCATTCCCGGAGATTTAATTGGAGATGCGATGCGGCTGAGTCAGATACTTAATAACCTGATCAGTAATGCCATTAAATTTACACATGCAGGTAAGGTTATTATCCGTTTGGATAAGGATGTGATAACCCCAAACACCGTTAATATTAAATTTGCGGTTACCGATACAGGTATAGGTATTTCGCCCGAAAGCTTCAACATTGTTTTTGATCCTTTTATGCAGGACCAACAGGTAATTGATAATGATTATGGAGGTACCGGCTTAGGCCTCGCTATTACCAAACGACTGGTTGAGCTGCATAAAGGTACAATTGCTGTATCAAGCGAACTGGGTAAGGGTACTACATTTAGTTTTGCTATAAACTTCACCCTCGCTCCTGAGGCCGCTGCTCTGAAACAGGTTGCTGTTACGGCGAATGTTCCAGACAACAACTTACAGGGCATGAATATTTTAGTTGTTGATGACAACAAAATGAACCTGATGATAGCCGGCAAATTTTTGAGGCGCTGGAATGCCCAGGTTCAGGAAGCATCAAATGGGCAAATAGCTGTCGACCTGGTTAACCAAAATTCTTATGACCTTATTATTATGGACCTGCAGATGCCGGTTATGAACGGCTTTGAAGCAACGGCGGTGATTAAACAAACTCAGCCCGACTTGCCCATCATAGCCCTCACGGCCGACGCTATGCCCGAAACCTATCAACAAGCACTCGAAGCAGGTATGTGTGATTATCTGACTAAACCTTTTGTCCCGGAAGTACTTTACAGCAAATTGGCAAAACATATCAGGCAATCAGTGTAATTTCTGAGTTCGGATGTTCGATTTCGGGTCGAGGCGAAAGGTAAAAGGTTAAAGGCTGAAGGTTTAAAAACCTCCGCTATTCGAAGTCCCCGTTATTCGAAGCCTATGACTTCGAATAAACTATGCCTGGAGTCACATGCATAAATCGTCCGTAGACGAAGTCTACGGGCAGCGAAGCGATCAGTATGCAAATACTCTTTAAAATATCACAAAATCCTTCAATCATGAAAATCATGGTTAAAAATAAAAAAGCGACAGGGATCGCCTATCGCTTTAAATATGATTAACGCAATCAGCGTAATCAAGAAGGATCAACGGTCTTAGTTGATCTGTTCCTTCACAGTTCCGCACTCTTTCATGTGTTCCGGAAAATACGGGTTTACGATAGGTTTTGTTGACGAAAGCCAGTATCCCCCTTTCCCCCCATCGGCCATCGGGCAAAAGTCAACATAAATTGGCGCCGACTTGAATTTCGCACCTTTTACCAAAGCGATAACATCTTTACTTAATACCAAAAATGCCTCGCGCTGGGCTTTGATATCCGCTGCATTGCTTATCTGGTGCGCCACAGTAGCCGTTTCGCTGCAACCTTTTATACCCGAAAGCTTACCTTCTAAAGCTGTAGCGGCTGTTTTTATGCCAGCGGGGTCTGATTTGATGAACTCATCTTTTAAAGCGATATAAGCCTTAAAAACATCATTGGTGTTACCTGTATCCGCAACCGGGGCTTCCGCTGCAGGCTTAGCAGCAGCAGTCGTATCCACTTTAGCAGTATCCTGTTGTTTGACAGGTTGATTACATGCAGCGGCAACAGCCAATGCCGCTAAAAAACAAAATCCTTTAATTATTTTCATATTACAATTAGTTTGTGCGGATAGCTTCTACCGGGTCCAGCCTCGAGGCTGAATACGCGGGAATAATACCAGCTATCACCCCTATTATAATTGAATAGCTTAAGCCCCGTGTAACGTTAGCAGCATCAAGTATTACCTGTACATCTAAAGCGGCCTTTACGGCAAACGTGGCCAGATATACAAAAAACAACCCGATGATCCCGCCCACAAAACAAAGCAACACCGATTCAATTAAAAACTGCAATAATATGAAATAGTTTTTAGCCCCTAATGATTTTTGTATCCCAATGATATTGGTACGTTCCTTTACCGACACGAACATGATATTGGCTATACCAAAACCACCAACTAAAATCGAGAACCCGCCAATGATAGCACCGGCAATGTTAACCACTTTAAAAAGATCGTCGAGCTGCTGGGTGATCATGGTTGTACGGTTTAACGAAAAATTATCATCAGCTCCGGGTCGCAGCCTCCTGATAGAACGCATCAACCCTTTGATCTCGCTTTCAACATCATCGGTAGGGATGCCTTTTTTACCACGGACAATAATTGACGGACCGTATTTTGAACTTTGGATATCAATTAAGTTGCGCGCAAAGTTGAGGGGCAGCAGCACCTCCTTATCTGTAGAGATACCAAGCATATCCTTCCCCTGTTTTGAAAACACGCCTACAATGGTCACATACCGGCCCATCACCTTGATCTGCTTGCCTACTGCATCGCCATCGGGGAAAAGGGCCTGGGCTATATCATAACCTATATCGGTTATAGGCGCTCCGGTTTTTGATTCCATTTCAGTAAAGTAACGACCGCTCTCGAGGTCAAAATTCCAGGTTTTGTCATGATCCTGCGATGCAGCATCCACCTGCGCGCCTTCAACCGTGTTGCTTCTATACTTTATAGTACGGTTATCAATATTTATTTCGTATGATAGTGCCTCGGCTGTTGTGATACGGCGCGAAAGCTCGTTAAAATCGCGAAGGTCAGATTCGGGCCTTTGCAGGTATTTCCACCAGGGGAAATCGCTCCCGCCTACCCAGGGCCACTTTTGCACATATATACTGTTATTACCCAGCTTATTAACACTGTTTTGCAGGTTATTACGCAGGGTATCAACTGCCGATTGTACAGCTATGATAGTAAATATACCAATTGTCACCCCAAGCAATGACAGCAACGTGCGTGTTTTGTTCTGCCGCAGGGCATCGCCGGCAAACAAAAAACTTTCCCTTAAAAGTTTTAAAAAAAGCATATAACTTATTTTGATCTTACTTGTTAATCAATTTTAATTGCACGGTTAAAGCGTGGAGGTAATAGTAATATAACGGGCGTTTTTTATTACTGATACGTTAAGCCGCCTGCTCATATTTTTTTAGACAACAGTACATGATTTAAGTTACAGTATTTTGCAACTAATATAACGGTAGTGTAATTAAACTGCTTCTTAAAAAAATCTGTTAAATTAACAAAAAAATTCGTACATTTGCGCCCTTGAAAATTCATAAAAACAAGCATGAAATTATCTCAATTTAAATTCAACTTACCTGAATCCCTTATCGCCCATACACCCTCTGCCACCCGCGATGAATCACGTTTAATGGTTTTACACAAAGATTCGGGCAAAATTGAGCATAAAATATTTAAAGACGTGCTGGATTATTTTGATGATAAGGATGTAATGATCCTTAATAATACTAAAGTTTTCCCTGCCCGTTTATATGGCAACAAAGAAAAAACCGGTGCTACCATCGAAGTATTTTTGCTGCGCGAATTGAATAAAGAACTGCGTTTATGGGATGTACTGGTTGACCCGGCCCGTAAAATACGCGTAGGCAATAAATTATATTTTGGCGATGACGATTTGCTGATTGCAGAAGTTGTTGACAACACCACTTCACGCGGCCGTACCATCCGCTTTTTGTTTGACGGTACCGACGAAGAATTCCGTCGTAACGTTGAAATTTTAGGCGAAACACCACTGCCTAAATACATTAAACGAAAAGCTACCGCCGAGGATAAAGAGCGTTACCAAACCATTTTCGCTAAACATGAAGGCGCCGTTGCTGCTCCTACTGCCGGTTTACACTTCAGCCGTGAGCTTATGAAACGCCTTGAATTAAAAGGTGTTGAATTTGCTGAAGTTACTTTGCACGTTGGTTTAGGCACATTCCGCCCAGTTGAGGTTGAGGATTTAACCAAACACAAAATGGATTCGGAGCAATTTATCATTGAGCAAAAACAAGCTGATATTGTAAACCGCGGTATTGAACGCAAAGCACGGATCTGTGCAGTTGGCACAACTTCAATGCGTGCCATTGAATCGGCTGTATCGGCAAACAAAACCCTGAAAGCTGCTAACGACTGGACCAGCAAGTTCATCTTCCCGCCGTATGATTTCAGCATTGCCAACTCAATGATCACCAACTTCCATACCCCTGAGTCAACACTGTTGATGATGATTTCGGCATTTGGCGGTTACGAACACGTAATGAATGCATACGAAATTGCAGTAAAAGAAAAGTATCGTTTTTACAGCTACGGTGATGCGATGCTGATCATCTAACTTTTTAGATGTGAGATATAAGATTTGAGATATGAGACCACGGTTTCATATCTCATTTTTTTTGTAGTTTATTAGATATGAGACATTCTATTTGTTTTCATATCCCATTTTTTTTTGCAGGCAATTTTATTAGATATTCATGTCCCCTCAGGGGATCTCGCAGAGGACACTGAGGTTCATCTCGTTCTAAGTGTCTAACAGGATAAATTTAGAATAGCGGATATGAGATTTGAGATATTAGACAATAGTCTAATATCTCATTTTTTTTGCAGGCAATTTTGTTAGATATTAGTCGAATAAAGTCATGACAGCCTCCAATCTCACATCTCATATCTCACATCTCACAGCTCAAAACAAAAACTACGTTATCATAGTAGCAGGAGGTTCGGGCAGCCGGATGCGATCGGCGGTACCTAAACAATTTTTACTGCTTAACGGTAAACCCGTATTAATGCATACCATTGAAGCTTTTGAGCAATCGGAGGCGAAACCAGCCATTATACTGGTTTTACCAGCAGCTTATCATGCTTACTGGCAGCAATTGATTCAGGAATATTCGTTTGCCATTCCTCACCGGTTGGTTACGGGCGGAGAAACCCGTTTTCATTCGGTTAAGAACGGGCTTGACCTGATTACCGATCAGGAAGCCCTGGTTGCTATACAGGATGCCGTACGGCCGCTTACTTCATCTTATATTATTGATGAAGCTTACCAATGCGCCGCTAAGCACGGTACAGCCGTAGTGGCCGTCAAAAGCCGCGATTCGATACGCCAGGTAAAAGAAGGCCGGTCCGTAAGCCTGGTCAGAGATGAGATTTACCTGGTGCAAACCCCGCAAACCTTCAGGGCTTCGCTATTACGAAAAGCTTATGAACAACCATTTGATACCAGGTTTACAGATGATGCCAGCGTTGTTGAGCAATATGGCGCCGAAATAAAACTTACCGACGGTGATCACAGCAACATCAAGATCACCTTCCCCGAAGATATCGCCATTGCCGAACTGCTTTTAAGCAAAAAGCCACAGCTATAAAGTCTGCGGCTTTTTTGATTTGCAATACAAGGTTAAATTTGTTATGCCCGTCTGATTACACCTAAAAGTACAGCTATGATAGCTATTACTAATAGTATGTGAATCAAACCACCCCCAAATGGGTGTATAAATGCTCCAAACAGCCATCCTATAACCAGGATAACAGCGATAATGTACAATAAGCCTCTCATTTTGTTACGTTTTTAGTTAAGTAAATGTGTAATTACCTATACCAAAACCATTCCAAAATTAGCGGTTAATAAAAAAACCCTCATTGCTAAGGGTTTCACTATCGTGTTTAGTACTCGTCTTCATTAAAGAAGAAGTCGTCTTTAGTCGGATAATCCGGCCAGATCTCTTCTATGTTTTCGTACGGTTCGCCATCGTCTTCAAGTGCCTGAAGGTTTTCGATAACCTCAACAGGAGCGCCTGAACGGATAGCATAATCAATTAATTCATCTTTAGTTGCGGGCCATGGTGCATCTTCCAGGTGCGATGCCAGTTCAAGTGTCCAATACATCGTTTTTATTTATATTTATAATTATCAGTAAAATTTACTTTTTCGCAAAAGTATAACATTTTCAAATTGAATATCAATATTTTTTTTCAATTTTTTTGAACCCGTGGTATCCACTGATTTTCAGCTATTTTATTAGCATTAGCAATTTTGCGGGCCAAAGTGAACAGGTAATCACTCAACCTGTTCAGATAAATATTCACTTTTTCATCAACTGTACTTTCTTCGGCAAGCTGAACGGTTATCCTCTCGGCACGGCGGCAAACACATCTTGCAATATGGCAAAATGAAATCACATTACTGCCACCCGGTAAAATAAAATGTTTAAGCGCCGGCAGGCTTTCATTCATGGTATCCATTTCTGTTTCCAGCATTTCCACATCACTCATGTGCAGGTCCGGAATAATCATCCGTGACCGCTCAGGGTCAGCTGCCAGTGAAGAGCCGATGGTAAACAATCTGTCCTGTATCTGCTTCAATACCTCCTTATCATGTGCATCAATATCCTGATCACCAATAAGCCCGATGTACGAGTTAAGCTCATCAACCGTGCCATAGCTTTCAATACGGATATGGTGTTTGGGCACGCGCGTACCGCCAATTAATGAGGTAAACCCTGTATCGCCCGTTTTAGTATATATTTTCATACTTAATTTAACAAATAAGCCCCAATAATCAGACTGCAAAAAAGTTAACATTGATTATCAGGCAATTAAAACCAAGCCCGATAAATCTTTTTTTCATGGTTAGTGTTATTTCAAATCTATCACCTTAAATTTTGAATTTCATAACACTTTAGCATATTTTTTGCCAATGAAGTGTAATTTTTAAAATGTTACTTAAACTTGCATCTGTGATATCATCAAACATACTTAGCGTGAAACTCATGAAACCGATCATATTATCATCCAAACTGCTCTCCTTATCGCTTATCATCCTGCTTTCAACCGGCTTTAGCTGCGGCGGCAACAGTAAAAGTAGCAGTGGCAGCGACAGTAACAAGGCCGTGGCAGATAAACCGGCCCCTCCTAAAGTAAGCATGGCCAGTTTATTAACCGAAAAACAATTTAATGATCTTTTTCCGCAACGCGATAAATTTTATACGTATGCTGCCTTTATCAAAGCAGCCGATGAACTTGGCATGATCAGCATAAAAGTAACCCGCCGGGCAACATCCGTTTACCAGTTGATACGTACCGATAAAAAAACAGGCAAAAAGGCCGTTGTACGCCAGGATGTTGATTGGAACGAAGAATGGGCCAAAGCCAAACCAGATAGCACCTACACTATTGATTATGGCAATTTCTGCACCGAATACAGTACCGATGTAAATAAAAAGGAACTCGCTGCCTTTTTTGCGCACATTGCCCACGAAACCCGTCATGGCATGAATGCTTCTTATACCGATGGGCTCATGCTGATCCACGAAAGTAATACCAGCTTGCCTTACATTGCCGAAAATGACGAATACCCTCCCGTGGCCGGTAAAAAATACTATGGCCGCGGACCAATGCAATTGAGCTATAACGGCAATTATGGCTATGCCTCGGATTGTATTTTAGGCGATGATAAAATATTACTCCAAAATCCCGAGATGGTAGAAACCGACCCGGTAATGGCTTTTAAAACCGCCATCTATTTCTGGATGACACCCCAAACCCACAAACCATCGGCGCATGCTGTAATGACAGGCAAATGGCAACCCAATGCAGAAGATAAAGCCGAAGGCCGCACCCCTGGTTTTGGTATGACCATTAATATTGTGAACGGCGAAGTAGAATGCAATAAAGGCGAAAACATGTATAATATGAACGACAGGATTGGCTTTTACCAGTTTTTCCTGAAGAAATTAGGGATTACTGATGCCAATTGCGCTTGTTCATGCGGTAAAATGAAGCCTTATCATTATTAACGGCTGTATTTTTGAATTTCAAAGCAAAAAAGTTATTATTGTATTAGCATTATACAACACTAAACTTTAACATTTGGAATCCACTATTGAAAACGCCGGTTTGTATCCCCCGGCAACCGACCAGTTCGGTGATATCCTGGATAGCCTGAAAAACAGATTCAGGATTGAACAAACCGGGCATATTGATTTTCATTTAGAGCAGTTTAGCATTTTCAAAGACTATCTCGACATTAGTGTAAAGGAATCATACGCTATAAAAAATAAAAATAACGACAGCTATATGCTGTTCACCGAATGCCAGTCAAAACATATCGGGCATCATCACAGTAAGGCTGTAACCTCCACACCATATCAAACCTGGGCACTGGCTTATTTAAAGCATGATTTTGGCCGGGTACTCATCAGGCGCGAAACATTGGTTGACAAGATCATTGAACTGATCCACCCGGTTGAGCTTGATTTTGCCGAAGACAAGGCTTTTAGTGATACTTTTTATATGCTGGTAAGCGACCGCCAAAAAGCAATTACAGGTGCCGACCGTAATTTCCGCAATGTGGTAATGGATATCAGGCTGGATGATTTTGTAATAGAGATTGTTGAGCATACCCTCATTATCGGTAATACCCACGCCATATCTGCAGAAAAAGCTATGCACCTGGCAGAGTTTGTTTCGAGGCTGTGTACCACCTGCGATTGAGCATACAATTTAGATGTGAATAGTAATAACAGCAGCAGATAAATAATTCCCGTTGTTTGTAGAGACGCATAATTGCGTCTCCCGTCACCTATCCTACCCATATATTCAGAGACGAAATCATGCGCCCTACAGAAATCATTTCAACACTGCCGGTAAAATATAATCTTTCATCATTTTATCAACCTGCGAATGCGCGTAGGGCGTGTTGTAAGCCTCGGCGGTTATAATAACCACCAGCGGCTGATTGGTAAAAACAAAGATCTTGTTGCCGCCATTACCTGAACAATAGTAAGTTTCGTAAGCTTTGTTGTTTACCTTATAGGTTTTGTTCCAGAACAGGTAACCGTAAAAGCCCTCACCTACAACTTCTTTTGGTAACGTAAGCTGTTTGGTAAATGATTCCTTAACCCAGCTTTGCGAAATTACCTGTTTGCCATTCCATACACCGCCATTTTTATACAATTGCCCGAATTTGGCATAATCAAGCGAGCGCATTTGCAGGCCGCCCGCGGTATTGGGTACATTCTGTGGTGTGTACTGCCAGCGATAATTACTGATGCCCAATGGCTTGAACAGCTTTTCGGCCGAATATTTATCAAGCCCGCCGGGCACTGATTTATTCAGGATATCGCCCAATGCCACCACGCCGGCTGTAAAATAATTCCATTGTTTACCTGCCCTTTTATTGCTGTCTGTTTTAAGGCTGAGGGTAAATTTAACCCAATCATCGGTGGGGTACATATTTTCTTCGTTCCCCGGCGAATCACTTTGGTTGTCATCCGCATCAAAAACGGAGCTCATGGTAAGCAGGCTTTTTAGCGTTACATTTTCTTTTTGAGGCGAGTAGTTACTGAACTTTTTAAGGTCATAAAACTCCTTTAAGGTTTGATCAACGCTTTTGATATAGCCATCATGAACTGCTATCCCCATCACGGCCGAAGCAAATGTTTTACCAACCGAACGGGGATTGTGTAATGAATCGCGCGCGCTGCCGTTAAAATACTCCTCAATTAGCAACTTGCCGTTCCTGATCACTACCACGCTGGTGATCTGTTTAAACCTGTTGCCGGCAATAAGGGCATTCATCTCCATGATCTTCCTTTTATCAAAATCATTTTTTGATACCTGCCAGCCGCTGCCGGGCTTTATGGGCTGCAATTCGGCATCTTTTGGATCAATTTCCGGTACGGTAAACCTGATCTCACCCTGTGCTATCAGCTCGCCTACTTTCAAATCAGGAACAGCAACATAGGGCCTTACTTCAATTTTGAGCTTGTGCGTACCTGTTGTAAGCGCATCTTCCCCGCCATGGGCCATAAACCGTCCCCATAAAAAACGCCCCCATGAATCTTCTCCCCGGCTACTGATGAACGGAACAAAAATGGTGGTCTTTGTATTTTTTACGATGGGCAAATTGGCTCCTTTATGCAGGTTTTCCCGGTAAACCTGCCTGCCATCTACATAAAAAACAAACTGAAAATTACCCTGGTTCAGTTGCTCAACACTTAACGACGGCGCTAAGCTATGCTGGTAATTGGTTAATGAATTGGCCAGCAAAAGCCGCATGTACAAATTATTGGCAGGTTTAGCCTCATAGTTTGTTAACAAATCGGTTTGTTGCAGTTTTTCAAGCGGGATAGTATCCGCACCAAAAACAACCTTACCCATATTGCCTTTTTGAAGGGCGGAAGTTATCGGTTCAGGTTCGATGATATTGCCCACCTGCGCGAATGTTTTACAGGCGGTAGTAAGTATAATGGAGATTATGAGTAAATAACGTTTCATTTTAATTGTTTAGATGTTACAAATCTGCTTCTATCAACACTTTTAAAATAGAACAGAATTAACATGGCCTTAATAAAAACTTACGATATGCCGACGGGTTACTGCCGCCAAGCTGTTTGAAGCAACGTAAAAAATGGCTTTGATCGGCAAATCCGCAGGTAAAGGCGATATCTGTTAAGGATAACCCGCCATCTGCCAATAAAGCGAACGATTTTTCAATCCTGAGCTTGCGGATATATTCGCCCATAGTACAATTGAAATACCTGGAAAAATCACGGGATAAATGAACCGGGTGGAGCTGTAATAGCCCGGAAAGTTCGGAAAGCGTATGCTTCCGTGCAGGATCATCGGCCAGCAACATTTTCAGCTTGCCAACCCATGCAGGAATTTGTCGTGCCATGCCGGCGTTGTTTACCTGCATTTTATTAAGCGTTTGCAGTAATAATATTTCTACAGTCATTGCGGTCTGCTCGTCACAAATCTTTGATTCTTTAAAGATTCGGTATAAAAGAAATTTTACATCCGGGTCCTGAATGGCAAAGCTGCCTTCCAGTTTATTCTGTTTCAAGTCCAAATTATCGAACCAGCGCTTTTGCAATTCAATATGAAAGCCGCGGGTAAAGCCTTTGGGCTTGATATTATAGTGCGGATCATGCCAGTTATGAAACAGCAGAGTACCTGCTGGGCAATGATAAACCTCCTTTTTATTGCCCTCAATAACATTCCCGGCCAATATAAAAGTGAAGTAGGCATTTTCATGGTAGTGCCAGTCCACCTTATCAAGGGTATATTCGGTATCAGTTATGGTGATACCCTGTAAATGTGTTGTTTGATTGGTTTGCCCGTAGAAGCTGCCTGTTTGTAGTTGTTTCACGGAGATAGATTTGCATTATACTGTAGATAATAAACACTATCACTCCCCCTTTAGGGCCGGGGGGCCTTACACCTCCTCTACCCTGCGGTCAACGGTTTGAATATTGGTATTAACGTAGTCATTCTCTATCAATCCATCGCGCATCCTCACTATGCGGTGGGCATGTAAAGCAATATCTTCTTCGTGCGTCACCAGGATAATGGTGTTACCTTTGGCGTGGATATCTTCGATAAGGCCCATGATTTCGATGGATGTTTTGGTATCAAGGTTACCTGTTGGCTCATCGGCCAGTATAATGGATGGATCATTGATCAGCGCCCTTGCCACAGCAACACGCTGTCTTTGTCCGCCCGAAAGCTCGTTTGGTTTGTGATCCATACGGTGACCAAGACCAACATTTTTCAATGCATTGCCGGCACGTTCCTTACGTTTTTCTTTATTAACGCCAGCATAGATCAGTGGCAGCGCTACGTTATCCAAAGCGGTATTACGGGGCAGCAGGTTAAAAGTCTGGAACACGAAACCAATTTCCGAGTTACGTACTTCGGCAAGCTGGCTATCGGTCATGTGGCTCACATCTATTCCGTTAAGGATGTATTGCCCTTTGGTTGGGGTATCCAAACAGCCCAAAATATTCATGAGGGTTGATTTGCCAGAGCCGGAAGGCCCCATTAAAGCCACAAATTCGCCTTTGTTGATAGAAAGCGAAACAGATTTAAGTGCGTGGATCACCTCGGCACCTATTACATATTTACGCCCGATATCTTTTATGGTTATTAACGGCTTGGCAGTATTTATTGGCTCCATGAATTATTTTTTGTTTGGACTGCACCGGGGTGCCTAATGTTACAGCCGGGAAGTCGAAAGTCTTAAGTTTTTAGTCGAAAGTCGTTTTTTATTCTAACTTTCGACTGAAGACTTCGGACTTAGAACTTCAGACCTGGAACTTATTTCTCAATCACCTTGGCTACTAAAAAGTAATCATCATCATGTTTTGGGGCATTTTCCAAAGCTTCTTCGTGGGTAATTTGTTGTTTAACCACGTCCTCTCGCAGCACGTTGGCACCGGTGGTCATGTAAACCAGCGGTTCAACACCTGTGGTATCCACCTCGTTCAATTTAGCCATAAAATCAAGGATCTTGCTCATATCCTTCATTGCATCCTGTACTTCCGCTTCGGTAAGTTCAAGGCGGGCCAGGTGGGCTACTTTTTCAACGGTTTCTTTATCAATGGTCATGCCTGTTGTTTTTTATTTTATAATAGCGTGATCCTCATCTCGCAAAGCGCCGGCATTATCTATGCTTAACTGGGCCGCTTCAATGGGTTTATGCACAAATATATTACAAATTCCCGGTCTGCTGTTATATTATTGCCTAAGCCAGGGTAGAAACAGCGCCTTCAAACTTTAAATCATTGTTCATAATTTCAAATACCTCATCCCGTAAAGCATCGGCATCGTCAATACTCAGATGTGCGGTTTCAATAGGCTTATGAACCTTAAATTTAGAGACCCCTGGCCTGCTGCCGTGCTTAATGCCGGTATCCCAAAGTATTTGCCAGGTATTTGCCGACGATACCGGGATGACAGGTATTTTCAGCTCAATAGCCAGCCTGAAAGGACCATTTTTAAACGGGCAAAGCTGCGGAGGATAATGATCTGAAATACCGCCTTCGGGGAAAATGATAAGAGAAATGCCCTCCTGTAATTTCTCGGATGCTTTTTTAAACGCCCTAAACGACGACATTTTACTATCGCGATTAACAGGAATATCTACTGTACGGAAAAACAGACCAGTTACCAGGCCATCTTCCAGCTCATGTTTGCCCATAAAACAGCAATTGCTTTTAACCAGGATACACATAGCCGAAATATCAAGGTTTGAGGTGTGATTAGGACAAATGATATAAGGCCTGCTCCAGTCAATCGGTTGCTCATATTCAAAATGGTAAAATATGCCTGCAAAAGCAGAACTCACTAATCCCCAAACCCTTCTGAATGAATTGAGCGTATGATAGCGTTCGGGCTTACGCGAAAAATAATAGAAAAAAGGCCATAATATAACGTAGCCCAGGGCCACGCTCACAATGTAAAGATATACGTGTACTTTTCTCAATATCATTTTCATCATTACCAAAAATAGAAAAATTCCTTACTTTCGCCACACTATGGAGACTGTTGTTAGTGGCATCCGTTCGACCGGAAACTTACACTTAGGAAATTATTACGGGGCGTTGCAAAACTTTATAAAAATGCAGGATGAATACAACTGCTTTTTTTTTATTGCCGACCTCCATTCGTTAACTACACACCCTACGCCTGCCAACTTACATGGCAACGTAAAACAGGTGCTGATAGAATATTTAGCCGCGGGCATCGACCCTGAAAAGGCTACCATATACGTGCAATCCGACGTTCCGGAGGTTACTGAATTGTACCTGTACCTGAACATGAACGCTTATTTGGGCGAGCTGGAACGCGCAACTTCTTTTAAAGATAAAGTACGCGCCAATCCCGAAAATGTGAACGCCGGCTTGCTTACCTACCCGGTTTTAATGGCTGCGGATATTATTATCCACAAAGCTACTAAAGTGCCTGTAGGTAAAGATCAGGAGCAGCATCTTGAAATGGCCCGCACTTTTGGCAACCGTTTCAACAGGCTATATAACCATGATTATTTCCCCGAGCCTTTTGCCTTTAGCTTTGGCGAAAGTTTGGTAAAAATTCCGGGATTGGATGGCAAGGGAAAAATGGGCAAATCAGAAGGCGAAGGCAATGCTATATTTTTGGGCGATACACCTGAAGCCATCCGCAAAAAAGTAATGCGCGCGGTAACCGATAGCGGCCCTACCGTTGAAAACCAGCAAAAACCACAGGAGATCCAAAACCTGTTTGATTTAATGAAGGTTGTTTCCACCCCTGATACCCTCGCCCACTTTGACGGGCTTTATAATAAAATGGCTATCCGTTACGGCGATTTAAAGAAACAGCTTGCCGAAGATATGGTACTGGCAACAGCCCCTATCCGTGACAGGATCAATGCCATTGCCAACGACGCTGATTACCTGCGTAAGGTAGCCGAAATGGGTGCCGAAAAGGCCCGCGAAAGCGCTTCAAGAACTATAAGAGAAGTTAGAGAGATCATCGGCTTCCGGAAATTTTAAATAGCGGGCTTTGATAGTTCATAGTTCATAGTGTATATTAGTCGGAGTTCATTTCAAAACAGCGGGTGTTCTTCGTCAAAAAAACATCAGCTATGAACCATGAACTATAACCCATGAACTAAAATATATGCACATAGCTATTGTAGGAAATATAGGCGCCGGAAAGACCACCCTTACCGAAATGCTCACTAAAAATTACGGGTGGGACCCTTTGTATGAAGCTGTAGATAACAATCCCTATTTGGAGGATTTTTACAGCGACATGAAACGCTGGAGCTTTAACCTTCAGATCTATTTCCTGAATAGCCGTTACCGCCAGATCATCGATATCCAAAAAAGCGGGCATAATATTATACAGGACCGCACCATTTATGAAGATGCCTATATTTTTGCCGAAAACCTGCATGATATGGGCCTGATGACCACGCGCGACTACGAAAACTACGAATCAATTTTTCAAAATATCACCGAGTTTATTAAACCGCCCGATCTGTTGGTTTACCTTAAAGCATCTGTGCCAACCCTGGTAAGCAATATTCAGCGCCGCGGCCGAGAGTACGAAATAGGCATCCGTTTAGATTATCTTTCTAAACTGAACGAAAAGTATGATAAATGGATCAACAACTATAAATTGGGCAAACTCCTCATCCTTGATAAAGACAATCTTGATTTTGCTAACAATACCGAGGATATGGCTACCATTGTAAACTTGATTGAAAGGGAGATTAACGGGTTGTTTTAGAGCCCCTCCTAATCCTCCCCGGTAGGGAGGACTTTTTATTAAAAATTATGGTAAAAATTCAGTCTCTCCCCTCCGGGGAGATTAAGAGGGGCTTCTTAGGCATTATCCCGGCCCGCTATGCGTCGTCACGTTTTCCCGGTAAACCATTGGTTGATATCGGCGGTAAAACTATGATCCAACGCGTATATGAGCAGGCAAAAAAATGCCGGAGCCTGAGCGAAGTTATCGTGGCTACCGATGACGACCGGATTTTTAACCATGTAAACGGCTTTGGCGGCATTGCTGTAATGACAGGTGCCAACCACCAAAGTGGCACCGACCGTTGTGCCGAAGTTGCCCGCCTGCACCCTGGCTATGACGTGATCATCAATATCCAGGGCGATGAGCCTTTTATTGACCCCGAGCAGATCACCAAATTAACAGCCTGCTTTAACGATCCGGAAACCCAACTGGCCACTCTTGTAAAAAGGATCCTGACCGAACAGGAACTGCATAATACCAATTCGCCCAAGGTGGTGATCAATAAATTATCCGAAGCTATTTATTTCTCCCGCGCTACCCTGCCCCATATCCGCGGCCAGGAGCCCGAGAACTGGCTCGAATTTCACACCTTTTTTAAACACATTGGCATTTACGGTTATCGTGCAGATATATTGCAGGAAGTTACCAAACTACCGGTATCCCCGCTTGAAAAAGCCGAAAGCCTGGAGCAGCTTCGCTGGATAGATAATGGTTACCGTATCAAAGTGGCCGAAACCGAGCTGGAAACCCATGCCGTTGATGTGCCTGAAGATCTGGAGAGACTGAAGTTTGACATATAGTTTCTGATTCAACCCTCCCAATAGACTAACACTTCCCGTACTGATAACCTTGTTATTCTTAATACGTATAAGATCAAGCGTACTGTATTAAAGTCCAATTTAAACTATTAAAACACAATTCCAATATTTATAATTAATGAATTTTCTGTAAACAATAAGCTGTTTAATACTTTCATATTTCAAGCAATTTTTGTTTCTTAATTTATTAACTTCATCTGTAGCATCACCATATTATTAACCTAAAATCATCATGAAGATAAGGCAGCATCATTTTGTAAACAAGGGTTGGGTAAATTACTTTACAGACCCTGAATTTAGTGCTGAAAAATGTCAGTTGGTACTTGCTTTCGGTGCACCGAAATTAATTACCGGTCCTGAAATTTATGATTATCTTAAAAAGAGCTATCCTATTGCTAATGTTGTTTTTGCCTCCACCGCCGGTGAGATCATGGGTAGCGATGTATATGATGATAGCATTGTAGTAACCGCAATTGAACTGGAAAAATCATCCATAGCGTGTACAACTACCCATGTAAACAAACAGGCCAACAGTGCCGAAACAGGGGCTTTCCTGATGGCGCAATTGGATAAAAAAGGCTTAAATTGTGTTTTCATTATATCCGATGGCACTTTTATAAACGGAAGTGAACTGGTTGACGGCTTTAACCGCGATAATCCCGGTAAGGTTCCCGTAACCGGAGGGCTGGCCGGCGATGCAGCGCGATTTAACAGCACATTTACCAGCCTTAATGCTGTCCCCGCGCAAGGTAATGTGATCGCCATAGGCTTCTATGGCGATAGCCTGCATATCAGCCATGGCTCAAACGGGGGCTGGGAAGAGTTTGGACCACAGCGAAGCATTACCAGGTCGGATAAAAATGTACTTTTTGAGATAGATGGTAAAAGCGCGCTCGATCTTTACAAAGAATATTTAGGTGAGTATGCTAAAGAACTGCCCGGTTCGGCCCTGCTGTTCCCTTTATCATTAAGCATTGAAGGCTCTGACAAAAAACTGGTGCGAACTATATTGAGCGTTAACGAACACAAAAAATCAATGACCTTTGCCGGCAATTTGCCCGAAGGGAGTAAAGTACGCCTGATGAAAGCCAACTTTGAAAAACTGATCGGTGCTTCTTCATCGGCCGCTGCCGACGCCGTAACCGGGCCGGAGCATGCTGATCTGGCCATATTGATTAGCTGCGTGGGCCGAAAACTGGTACTTAATGATCGCACAGACGAGGAATTAATGGCAGCCAAACATATTTTCGGCAATAAAACAGCTATGGCCGGCTTTTATTCGTATGGAGAGTTATCTCCTCTCAATAAAGGGTCGAACTGCGAATTGCATAACCAAACCATGACCATCACAACCTTTACCGAACACTGATTTATGGAGTACCATCACTTATTGGATAAGCAGATAAAAAAATTGCTCCCCGAACAATACCTGGAAGATGGCGCTATTTTGCAGTTTTTAGATGCAGTAAACAATAGCTTCAAAAACTTTGAAAAATCGATAAAGCTTGCAGACCATGCCTTTAATGTAAGTGAGCGTGAATACGTAACCGTTACTGATGACCTGAGGTTGCAAAATGACATCAAACAGCGTTCTATCTCTCAGCTTAAAGAAGCCATCAGGGCACTTAATCCCGATGTGGAGTTAAACATCTCTGACTCAGACGATGACCTGATCCATATCATCAGCTTTTTGCACGAGCGCATAGCTAAAGCTAAAGAACTGGAAGTTGCCCTGATCCATTCAAAAGAACTTGCCGAAAAAGCGGCCATGGCCAAGGCACAGTTCCTGAGCATTATGAGCCACGAGATCCGCACGCCAATGAACGCCGTTATTGGTTTTACTCACCTGCTCATTCACCAGGATCCCAAACCCGAGCAAATGGAGTTCCTGAACTTCCTTAAGTTTTCGGCTGAAAACCTGCTGGTGCTCATCAATGACATATTGGATTTCAGCAAGATAGAGGCTGGCGGTGTTGAGTTTGAAAGCGTTGACTTTAGTCTTACCGATCTGATCAAAAATATCCGTCTTGCCCTGCTGCAAAAAGCAAACGAAAAAAATATCCAGATAAAACTGATGATGGACCAGGATTTGCCTAATGCCATTATTGGCGACCCGGTACGTTTGGGCCAAATCCTCACCAACCTGATGAGCAATGCTGTTAAATTTACCCATAAAGGAAAAGTAACGGTAACCGCATCGTTAGCAAGCAACACAACTGACTCATCAACCATTGATTTTGAGATATCCGATACCGGGATAGGTATAACGCCCGATAAAGTTGATCATATTTTTGAAAGCTTTAACCAGGCCAGTTCAGATACAACCCGCAAATACGGCGGTACAGGCTTGGGTTTAACTATTACCAAACGCCTGCTCCAACTGCTTGGCAGCGATATTACCGTTGAAAGCGAATATGGCAAAGGCTCGGTATTTAATTTTACCCTTACCTTTAAAAACAGCAAAAAACAATTAAGCAGCACAGCCGATAGTGATGAGTTTTATCGCTTAAAAAGTCTTAAGGGTACAAGGCTGCTAATTGCCGAAGATAACCAGATCAACGTAATACTGGCCAAACAATTCATGAAGCAATGGGATGTTGAATGCGATGTGGCCGAAAACGGCGAAATTGCCTTAATGCTGGTGCAAACCCACGACTATGATATGATTTTGATGGATTTGCAAATGCCCGAAATGGATGGTTACCAGGCTACCCGCGCTATCCGTGAGCTGCCTGATGATAAGTACAAAAAATTGCCCATTATAGCCCTTACTGCATCTGCCATGCTTGATATCCAGGATATGGCCTTTACCGTTGGCATGAACGATTACGTGAGCAAGCCCTTTAACCCTAATGAATTGCACCGCAAGATTGAACTGTATACCAGGCAAAGGGCAAGCGTGTAACATAGCTTTCGTTTTGACACACCTGTTCAAAAAAACGCACATAATACACTCTGTAAAAACCAATTACAAACAAAAGATATTTACAGTTCCATTTTTTAAAAACAGATACGGCGAAGCGTGAAAATTTTCTTACTTTTGTATCCCGTACAGAAACAATTGGTCGCGGTATAAAGCCAGGCCATTTTCAAAAAAAATCATGACTAAATATATTTTTGTTACGGGCGGTGTTACCTCATCGTTAGGAAAAGGTATAATCTCTGCTTCTTTAGCCAAACTCCTTCAATCGCGCGGTTACCGTGTAACCATCCAAAAGTTTGATCCTTATATCAATATTGATCCGGGAACGCTTAACCCTTATGAGCACGGCGAATGCTATGTTACCGAAGATGGTGCCGAAACCGATCTTGATCTTGGCCATTATGAGCGTTTCCTGAACACTCCTACTTCAAAAGCCAACAACATCACTACCGGCCGCATTTACCAAAATGTAATTAATAAAGAACGTGAAGGGGCTTTTTTAGGGAAAACTGTACAGGTAGTACCCCACATTACCGATGAAATAAAAAGGAACTTCCGCATATTGGGCGAAAGCGGCGATTACGATATTGTGATCACCGAACTTGGCGGTACTGTAGGCGATATTGAATCATTACCATATATTGAGGCTGTAAGACAATTCCGCTGGGAAATTGGATCGGGCAACTCATTGGTTATTCATCTTACGCTGGTACCATTCCTTGCAGCGGCAGGCGAATTAAAAACCAAACCTACGCAGCACTCTGTAAAAATGTTATTAGAGTATGGTATCCAGCCCGATATTTTGGTTTGCCGTACCGAACACCACCTTACCAATGATATCCGCAAAAAAATTGCACTATTCTGTAACGTAAATATCAACGCGGTGATTGAATCGATTGACGCGCCAAGTATTTATGACGTGCCTTTGTTAATGCTGAAAGAACAGCTTGACAAAACCGTATTGACCAAATTAAAACTTCCGCACAAAAACGAGCCAAACCTCGAAAACTGGAAGGAATTTCTTGGCCGCCTCAAAAACCCGACCGCCGATGTACGTATTGCGCTGGTTGGTAAATATGTGGAGTTGCCGGATGCTTATAAATCCATTACCGAAGCCTTTATCCATGCAGGCGCTAAACAGGAATGTAAAGTGCGGATTGAATATATCCCTTCGGAGCAGCTTACGCCAGAAAACGCTGTTGAAAAATTAAAGGGCATACACGGCGTACTGGTTGCCCCAGGATTTGGCGAGCGTGGTTTTGAAGGTAAGATCCAGGCTATCCGCCATGTACGCGAAAATAATATCCCTTTCTTTGGTATCTGTTTAGGTATGCAATGTGCGGTAGTTGAGTTTGGCCGTAATGTATTGGGCCTTGAGGATGCTAACAGTACCGAAATGAACGCTGAAACACCACATCCGGTTATCGGCATGATGGAAGATCAGAAAAATATCACCCTGAAAGGCGGCACTATGCGTTTAGGCGCTTATCCCTGCGATATTAAAAAAGGCACTAAAGCAGCTGCTATCTACGGCAAAAACCACATTTCGGAAAGGCACCGTCACCGTTATGAGTTTAATAACGAGTACCTTAAGCAATATGAGGCCGCCGGCCTTACCCCATCTGGCATAAATCCTGACAATGGCCTGGTGGAGATTGTAGAGCTTAAAAACCACCCGTTTTTTGTCGGTTCGCAATTTCACCCCGAATTAAAATCAACAGTTGCTAATCCGCACCCACTTTTTATTAACTTTGTCGCCGCTTCGCTGGCTTATGCCCGCAAAAAATAAGTAATTGTACGATAATTAGATAATGGATAAAAATACGTTTACAGGATTATTCCTGATCATGGCGATCATTGCCGGCTCGATATACTTTTTAAAGCCATCGGAAGCCGACCTTAAAAAAGAGCGCGAAGTACAGCACCAGGATTCGCTGAAAAAAGCTGGTGCCGCTGTAGCTGCCGCTGCTGCTAAAACCACAGCTAAGTTTGATACCGCCAAAACAGCCAAAGTTGATTCGGCTTTATTGAAAATGCCTTTTGGCGCCGCATCTGTTGGTAAAGAAGAGTTTGTTACTATCGGTAATAAAGAGTTGCTTATTAAATTAAGCACCCATGGAGGCAAGGTAGCTTCCGTTGAGTTAAAAAACTACAAAACTTTTGATAAGAAGCCCCTGGTGCTTTTCAGCGGCGACAATAACCAATTTGGATTGAAGTTTGCTGCCGGTGTTGCCAATATCAACACCAACAATTACTATTTTACCTCAAGTACAAAGGAACTTAATATAGCCGAAAAAGATTCCGGTTCGGTTACTATGCGTTTAAGCTACAGCCCTACCCAATATATTGATTATATATACAGCTTAAAAGGTGATGGTTTTAAACTTGGCTTAACCATTAAGCCTACCGGCCTTGACGGCGTTATTGCCAACAGCAGCACCATTAACCTTAACTGGGCCACCAGCCTGCACAAACAGGAAAAAGACATCAAAATGGAGCGCCAGTATTCAACGGTGTACTATTACAATACCGATGGAGACGCTGATTACCTAAGCGAAGGCAAAGACGATCAAAAAACTATCAGCGATAAAAAAATGGCCTGGGTTGCTTTTAAACAGCACTTCTTTTCAAATGTGTTGATAGCTAAGGGCGGCATTACCAAAACAGATATTGCTGTTGCTACTGATTTTAATGATACCACCGATGTAAAACAAATGAAAGCCGATCTGTCGCTTACCCGCGGCACTGATGGTTCTTTACCGTTGGAGTTTTACTTTGGACCCAACCGTTTTAATACGCTTAAAGACCAGGGGCACGACCTTGATAAACTGGTTAATCTGGGTTGGGGACCATTAAAATATATCAACCGTTTTGCGGTATTGCCTGTATTTAACTTCCTTAACAAGTTTAACTGGAACTATGGTTTGATTATCCTGGTATTGACTGTATTGCTTAAACTGGTGTTATCGCCGCTCACTTACAAGTCATACCTTTCAATGGCCAAAATGCGTGTGCTGAAGCCCGAAATGGATGAGATCAAAGCTAAAGTTGGTGAGGATAACCCTACATTACTACAACAGGAGTATCTTAAGCTTTACAAAAAAGCAGGTGTTAATCCATTGGGTGGCTGTTTACCATTGCTCATCCAAATGCCGATTGTTATCGCGTTCTTCCGCTTTTTCCCGAGTTTGTTTGAGCTAAGGGGCGAAAGTTTTCTGTGGATGCATGACCTTTCAACTTATGATTCAGTTATTAAATTTGCTCCGATAGCTTTCCTTGGCGGTGTTAACCACATTAGCTTAATGTGTTTACTAATGACCATTTCAACGTTGATCTATACTTATTTCAACAACCAGATCTCCGGTGCTACAGGGCAAATGAAATACATTGGCTACATCACTCCGCTGGTATTCCTGTTCACGCTTAACAGTTACCCTGCCGGTTTGAACTATTATTACTTTTTGGCCAACATGTTCACCTTTTTACAGCAATACCTGATCAAATTCATGGTTGATGATAAAAAAATCCATGCCCAGATCCAGGAGAATAAAAAGAAGCCTGAAGATACCAAGAAGAAAAAATCAGGCTTTGGTGCCAAAATGGAAGAGATGATGCGCCAGCAACAACAGATACAGGCTAATAAGAATAAGAAGTCTTAAGTCTTTAGTCGGAAGTCCGCAGTCGGAAAGTCCGAAAGATATTTAAGCCCCTGGGAAAGTTTCTCAGGGGCTTTTGTTTTTTACAATCGTCATTGCGAGGTACGAAGCAATCGCGAATTGTCAGGGCGGCTCTGTAAGTCGGGGATTGCTTCGTTCCTCGCAATGACGTTTTTTTACATTTCATCACTAAAATAATTAGCAAATTTATATTACATTTGAAATATCATGTATGCAATTGTCGATATAGAAACTACAGGGGGGCATGCCAGCGCTAATGGTATCACTGAAATAGCCATATGCATACATGATGGAAAAAAAGTAGTAAAGCGGTTTGAAACACTTGTTAACCCGCAGCGCGAGATCCCTATTTACATTAGCGCCTTAACAGGTATTACCAACGAGATGGTAAAGGATGCCCCCCCTTTTGAGGATGTGGCAGCTGATATTTACCACCTCATTCACGGTAAAATCTTTGTAGCGCACAATGTAAATTTTGATTTTTCTTTTGTCAGATATCATCTTGCTGCCGCGGGATATGATCTGCAAACAAATAAGCTTTGTACTGTAAGGCTTGGGCGTAAGATATTGCCAGGCTTGCCTTCATATAGCCTTGGCAGATTGTGTAAACATTTGGGTATAGATAATCAAAGCCGCCACCGTGCCATGGGCGATGCTGAAGCTACTGCCGAGCTGTTTACCTTATTGCTGAAAAGCGATACAGAGAACCACATCAAACAGTCGCTTAAGCAAGGTTCAAAAGATCAGGTGCTGCCACCCAACTTATCCAAAAAAGACATTGACCAGTTGCCATATACACCGGGCGTATATTATTTTCATGATCAAAAAGGTAAAGTAATATACGTAGGTAAAGCCAAAAACGTTAAAAAAAGGGTAAGCAGCCATTTTACTGGCAACAACCCGGGTTTTCAGCGACAGGAATTTTTGCGCAATATTCACCAGGTTAGCTATCAGGTTTGCGGCACCGAACTCATTGCTTTTGTATTGGAAGCCATCGAGATCAAACGCCTGTGGCCTAAATACAATCGCTCATTAAAACGTTTTGAAAACGCTTTCTGTCTTTACGCTTTTGAAGATCAACGCGGGTACATTCGCCTTGCGGTTGATAAATACCGTAAATACAGCGACCCGATATACACCTGCAATTCCCTGCTTGATGGCTATAACCTGCTCAACAAACTGATAGAAGCATTTGATTTATGTCCTAAGCTTTGTTTTATACAAAAAAACAATGAGCCCTGCCTCAGTGCAGCCGGAAATACCTGCGCCTGCGAAGGTGTTGAACCTCCAGACAGTTATAACGAAAAGGTCAACAACGCCATCGATCAGCTTAAACAGGCTTTACCAACTTATGCAATCAGGGATGAGGGCCGTACCGGCGATGAGCACAGCTGTATTTTGGTGGAGAAAGGCCAGTTTTATGGTATGGGCTATATCTCCCATTATTTTGATGCCAATAACATACAGCAACTCAAAAGCTATCTCACACCTTATCCGGGGAATGACTATATCAAAAATATTGTAGCAACTTATGCTTCAAAATATCCGGACAGGATGGTGGTGTTTGGGTAATGATTAATATTAACTTACGAAGTTTTAAAAACTTCGTAAGTTAGACCACCATTTCTAACTAAATAATTATCTATTAAGTTAAATAAATCCACACAATTGAGTTTTTGATTGGTTACCCTTATAACATTTACCACAAAAACTTGAAACAATGGATAGTATTAATCAACAACAGCCCGAGGATAATATGAAGGACTTGAATGGACCTGAAGCCCTGGCCAAGATCAAAGAACTTGCCGAAAGCGCAAAAAGCTGCTTCTTTGTGAGCAGTCTTAAAACAGGCGTACCTGCTTCAGTGAGGCCAATGTCGGCACAGAAAATTGACGATGAGGGCAACTTTTGGTTTCTGAGCGCTAATGACAGCCATAAAAATGAGGAGTTAGCTAAAGACCCCTTTGTCCATCTGCTTTTCCAGGGTTCCGGATATTCTGACTTTTTAAACCTTTATGGGATAGCCACCATTACCGAAGATAAAGAAAAGATCAAAGAACTATGGGAACCGACACTCAAAGTGTGGTTTACCGAAGGTGTCGACGATCCGCGCATCAGCGTTATTAAAGTTGAACCAACCGAAGGCTATTATTGGGACAATAAACATGGTAATGCCGTTGCTTTTGTAAAACGGCTCGCCGGTGCCGCTATTGGTAAAACCATTGATGATTCGGTTGAAGGAAAGCTGGTTGTCTGAAATCAGAATTTTCAGAATTATTGATTTTACAGAATAAAAGAAAAGGCTCAGAGGTAATTATCTGAGCCTTTTTTAAGTTGCCTATCAAAAAGCTCCCGCTTTAGGGGACTGGGGGGCCAAATATTTATCAAACCATTCAATATAGCGCTTCAGTCGGTCAACCTGGTAGCTTGGTACGGTAATACCGTGATACTGGCCGGGATAAAGTACCAGTTGCGTTGGCACACCCTGCGATCTCAGCGCTTCATACATTTGTTCGCCCCCGCCGGTGGGCACGTTAAAGTCTTTTAAACCCGACATGAACTGGGTTGGCGTTTTTATTTTATCAGCATGAAAAAATGGGTACGACAGCTTAATGTACTTATCAGCATTTTTCCAGGGTGCCCCCAATTCATTATCGTATTGCATCACCCATTGATCTGATCCATAAATGGCTAACTGTAAGGCACTGCCCGCCCCGCTTGATGCTGCTTTAAAGCGGGGATCAGTAGCTATGGTATAATCGGTAAGGATGCCTCCGTAACTCCAACCGCCAATTCCCAGGCGGTCTTTATCGGCTATACCAAGTTTAACCAGTTCATCTACAGCACCCAGTAAGTCTTTCACTTCCTTATTGCCCCAATCGGCATAAATAGCTTTGGTATATTCGATGCCGCGCCCGGTACTGCCGCGGTAATTTACAGCGGCTACAGCATAACCGGCGCAGGCCAATGTTTGCCTGATCTCATCAAACTCAAACTCGTCCTGATCGGTAGGGCCACCGTGAATGTAAAGAATGAAAGGCATTTTCTTAGTAACTACGCTATCGGGCGTATAAAGTATCCCCGAAACCAGTGTGCCATCGCTGCTGAACGACTGGAAACCTTTCACATAGGCCAGCTTAACTTCGTTCAGCCACTTTTCCTGGTGAAAAGTTAAACGGCGGATTTTTCCGTTTTCAATCGCCACCAGCTCATGCGGCATGTATGGCGTGGTCATCTTCCCTACCCATACACCTAACGAATGGCTCATTATATCAGCAAAACTGCATTGGTTCCCTTTATACACCAATACCGATTTACGGGTAAGCAGGTTATACCTGTTGATATAACGGACTCTGTCGCTGTGTACCAGGTATTCCAGGTCTTTGCTGTCCCGGCTCCATGCAATATTGCTAACAGGCCTGTCCAATTGATCCGTTAACGGACGATTATTTTTCCCGTCGGCATCCATCAGATATAAAACATCGTGCTGATAGATGAAATAATCTGCATCGCTTGTTGAACGGAGGTAAGCAATACGCTTGCCGTCCGGGCTCCAAAGGGGATTGATATCATGGCCGGTAAAAGTGGTAAGCTGTTGCGGCTCGGTACCGGGTTTAGCTTCTATCGTGAAGATGTCTGTATTTTCATTCCGATCCGGATCGGCCGTATGATTACTTACGTAGGCAATCGTTTTTCCGTCGGGGCTCCACTGCGGGGAACTATCGTCCATATTACCGCTGGTCAGGGTATCCAGCTTTTTTGCGGCCACATCATACAAGTACAAATGCGAATGCCGGTGTTGCAGATACCCTTCAATATCCTGCTTAAAATGGTAACGGTCTATTTTTATAGGAGGAGTAGTTTTGGGCGTTTCCTTTCCTTTGTTTTCGGGATCTTTAATGATCAATGCCAGCCTTTTGCTATCCGGCGACCAAACATACTCTTCGAGTTCACCTTTAATATCGGTCAGCTTGTGCCCCTCGCCACCGCGCCTGTCCATCAGCCAAACCTGCCCGCCGTTCTTTGAATCCTTTTCGGACAGATAAGAAATAAACTTACCATCAGGGGTCCATTTAGGAGTGGATGCCGGCTCATCGCCATAAGTAAGCTGAATAGATTGCTTGCCGTCAAAACTCTGCATCCACAAGTGCGATACACGCTTATCCTTAGCTGTATCCACCTCAGATAATTCGTAAACCACCCATTTACCATCCGGAGAAAGCTGCGGCGCCATCAGCGTTGGCTGTTTATACAGATCGGTAGGTTTAAGTGGCTTTTTCGCAGTTTGAGCAATCAACGGTAAAGAAGCCAATCCGCCTAAAATCAACAGGACATATTTCATAAAATACGATAAAAAAACCGTTTCGAGGGCATAAAAATATTATTTTTTTAAATACCTATCATACCATTCCACATAGCGCTGCAACCTGTCAACCTGGTAGCTTGGTTTGGTAAGGCCGTGAAACTGATTGGGATATAATATCAATTCGGTTGGGATACCTTGTGTGCGTAATGCTTCATACATCTGCTCACTGCCGATGGTTGGCACGTTAAAGTCTTTCAAGCCGGACATAAACAGTACCGGGGTCTTTATTTTATTAGCATGAAAAAACGGGTACGAGATCTGGATCCATTTATCAACATTTTTCCAGGGTACGCCTATTTCGTTTTCGTACTGTAACACATATTGGTCGCTACCATAAACCGAAAGCTGCAGCGCACTACCCGCTCCGCTGGCTGCTGCTTTAAAGCGGGTATCAGAGGCTATCGTATAGTCGGTAAGGATGCCGCCATAACTCCAGCCGCCTATGCCCAGCTTATCAGGATCGGCGATGCCTAATTTCTCAAGTTGATCGACAGCCCCAAGCAAATCTTTTACCTCCTTATTGCCCCAATCGGCATAAATGGCTTTACAATAATCCAACCCGCGGCCATTACTACCCCTGTAGTTCACAGCCGCTACAGCGTAACCGGCAGCAGCCAGCGTTTGCCTTGTAGCATCAAAACCAAATTCATCCTGCCCTACCGGGCCGCCATGAATAAAAAGGATCAACGGATATTTTTTATTGGGAACGCTGTCGGGCGTTAAAATGATACCAGATACTTTTGTACCATCAACACTGGTTGATTCAAAACCTTTGACATAAGCCAGTTGTACAGTATTTAACCAGGCCTGATGGTGGAAAGTTAACCTGCGAAGCTTCCTATCTTCCAAAGCGAATAATTCGGCGGGGGTATACGGGTCTGTTTTTTGTACTACCCAGTTGCCCGAAAGGTTGGTGTTTATATCGTTGAAAACATAATCACCCTTGTTAATCGGCGTGATTTTGCCAGTGTTGATGTTGATATTAGCCAAATAGCGGGTACGATCGTCCGTTACTATAAATACGATGTTCTTACTGTCTTTGGCCCAGGTTTGCGCCCCGGCGGGGCGATCAAGCTGCAGCGTAAGCGGTTTGTTATTTTGCCCTACAACGTCCATTATGCAAACCACATTTTGATCATACATCATATAATCAGCATCGCTGGTTGAGCGCAGGTAGGAAATATACCTGCCATCGGGGCTCCATTGCGGGTTACCGTCCCTCCCCTTCCAGGTGGTTAGCTGCAACATGCTGGCGCCTGGCCGGGCATCAATGGTAAAAATATCGGTATTTTGATTTTTATCGGGATCGGCACTGCGGTTACTCACAAATGCAATAGTCTTACTGTCCGGCGACCATACCGGCGAACTTTCATCTTTATCGCCCCTGGTTAATGTATCCAGCTTTTTTGTGGTTACATCAATTAAATACAGGTGGTTATGCAGGTGCTGAAGATATCCTATTATATCCTGTTTAAAATGATAGCGGTCAATAACAATGGGTTTGGGGGTTTTGGGTTCTTCCTTGTCTTTATTTTCCGGGTCGCCTATCACCATTACCAAACGCTTGCCATCAGGGCTCCAGGCGTAATCGCTCAAATCGCCTTTAATATTGGTCAGTTTTACCCCTTCGCCACCCCGGCGGTCGATGAGCCAAACCTGTGAGCCTGTTTTTGAATCGCGCGAAGACAGGAATGATACATACTTACCATCCGGGCTCCAGCGCGGCGATGAGGCAGCCTCCTCACCATGGGTCAGTTCGATAGACTCTTTGCCATCAAAACTCTGCATCCACAGGTGTGATACACGACGGTCTTTTGCAGTATCAACTTCAGAAACACTATAAGCCACCCACTTGCCATCGGGCGATAATTGCGGGTCGCTTACCGTTGGGATCCGGTAAACATCAGCAGGTTTTAAAGCTTTTTTCTGTTGGGCAGATACATTAACGGCGGCAGAAAGCGTAAGTATAAGGAATAAGGCTCGCTTCATAAATGATGTATGTTGATAGAGCCTGTAATTTAGTAAAAGAACCTTGATTTATGGAATAAAAGGATTGCCACGATTTTGTTATAAAATTTTCGCATATTAATAACGATGATTTTTCTGGACAAACAAACGCGGGCACCTCAACTCCACTTTCACTTACCGGATAATTTGCGTTAATTAGGATCATGTCTGCAAAATTCAAGCTACTCTTTGTTATCTGCTTTTTTTTATCCATTCTTAATACCCATGCTCAAATCCCGGCTATTCGCAACAATTACCAAACCGAAGCCGGAGTGCCAAAGTTAACCATCGAACGATCAATGATCTATTCGCCGGATAAAGAGTGGCTTTACAACCATCATGCTTCTATCATTCATTTTAAAGACCGCTTTGTGGCAATATGGAGCAACGGAATGATTGATGAGGATTCGCCGGGGCAAAGGGTGGTTTATGCCACTTCTAAAGATTTTAAACACTGGTCGGCATTAAAAACCTTAGTCACTCCAGGCAAAGTCAACGATACGCTCACGGTTCTCACCGCCGCCGGGCTTTATCAATATAAAGGAACTTTGGTAGCCTATTACGGCGATTACGACAAACATCGCAATAACACCCACTTGTGGGCCAAAACCAGCACCGACGGCGAGCATTGGAGCGAACCGCTTGATATGCATTTGCCAGTTGTACCAAACCACGGCCCGGAGGTTACCAATAGCGGAAAGCTGATCATCAGCGGTAATTTCACTTTCCCTTACACAGATGATCCCCGCGGACTTTCGGGCTGGAAGCTGAGCAGCTTTTATCCCGATTCACTTTATAAACAGGATAACCCTGCTATGTTTTATGCGCCTGCCGCAAAATCAGGTTTACCGCCGCTTTGCGAAGGTTCGTTTTTCCAAACAAACGACAATATACTGCATATGTTGCTCAGGGTAACCGGCAAAGGCTGGAAAGGCCATTTATGGCTTACAGAAAGCAAAGACAACGGCAAAAGCTGGTCGCGGCCGGTTGAGGCCCCCTTTTCGGACAATGACAGTAAATTTCATTTCGGTCGGTTACCGGATAAGCGATTTTATTATGTTGGTATTCCTGATATACTTCATCATTATGACCGTAACCCGCTGGTGTTATCCCTTTCTGCCGATGGCAAATCATTCGAGAAAAACTATATCATAGCTAATGAGTTGTACCATCTAAAAAAAGAAGGTTTGTGGAAAGGCGGGCAATATGGTTACCCACATACCATCATTTACAATGGCTATATGTATGTAATCATTTCGAGGCAAAAGGAGGCTATTGAAACGCTGAGGTTTAGCTTAAAGCAACTGAAATAAATCCGCAGGCTATATAATTAAACAAACAACGTATTTTGTACCAAAACAATTACACCGTTTTTTAATTTCAATAAACGGCCATACCTTATTACCGGTTAGGCTAAATTGTTATGCCGTTCACTTTAAATATAAACCTACCCTGCTCATGAAACCAACTCGAGATACTGCCTACCTTACCATTGCCACATCAGTAATAAGTGCTTTGGTATTATTGCTAATGCATGCCATGCAAACCATTTCATTTACAGTTCCGGAAAGTGTCAGGCATTTATTCTCATTTATTCCGGTCATCTGTTTTGCGTGGCTGATGATATTTGTGATAAGTATTTTTAAGTATACCAATGAAAAACCTTTTATAGTGAATGCATTTATCATTTACGCGATCTATAGCGTGATATGGGGCTTAGTTAGTGCGGCTATCGGCATTTTCCAAATCAATGTACAATCATTAATCATCTTTTACCAGGTTAGCGGTGCTATCAATTTCCTGATAATAATATGCCTCGTGATCATGACTTTTTTGCTACGCCCAACAGAATTCAGGCTGCCATTGCGGCTTTTTGCCCTGGGCGAGCTATTTATCCCGATATTTTACACAGCTGTACCGTTAGTATTTACACTCGTCGGAAATTCCAGTTATATTTTTTACATCCGATATCTCGGACTTGTGTATCTGATAATTCCTGTTATCGGAATTTACATAGCTGTAACAGCCTTAAATGTTATCAATAACCAGCAATGGCAAAAGCCGTTCTATGAAATGGACAACCCCGGCCAACCATATGATAAACCGGAACTGTAACTTTTATTGGTTAACTCCATCTAACAAGCAAAACAGATACATAAACCTGAACAAATGCTAAGCATCCGCAATATTGTTAAACAATACGCCCGTCACCGCGCACTCAGTGATGTAAGTTTGGAAGTTGAAAGCGGGCAGATTTTCGGCTTGCTTGGCCCTAACGGCGCCGGTAAAACATCCCTTATCCGTATAGTTAACCAAATTACCGCTCCCGATTCGGGCGAGATCTATTTTAACGGTGAAAAACTTAATCAATCGCACATTGAACGTATCGGCTACCTGCCCGAAGAACGCGGCTTGTACAAGAAGATGGAGATCGGTGAGCAAATGATTTACCTGGCCCGTTTAAAAGGCTTAAGCCGGGCTGAAGCTCAAAAACGCCTTAAATTTTGGTTTGAGAAACTGGGGATGGAAACCTGGTGGAAAAAGAAAATAGAAGAGCTTTCAAAGGGCATGCAGCAAAAAGCGCAGTTTGTGGCAACTGTACTACATGAGCCCGACCTGATCATTTTAGATGAGCCTTTCAGCGGATTTGACCCCGTAAATGCCGAGCTGATTAAAGACGAAATACTGGAACTGAATAAAAAAGGCGCTACTATTTTATTTTCAACACACCGAATGGAATCAGTAGAGGAGCTTTGCGATGCTATTGCCCTCATCCATAAATCGCACAAGATACTGGATGGCAAGGTTAAACATATCCGCAATTCGTACCGTAACGAAACCTACCTCATTGAGTATGCCGGCGAACGTATTGCATTTGATGGCCGCCAGCCATTTGAAATAATGAGCGAAGTTATTGCCGATGATGATAATCACAATATCAAGATAAAACTAAAGGAAGGACATAACTCCAATGATATATTGCAACACTTAATTCCTAAAGCGCGGGTAAATATGCTGCAGGAGGTTATTCCGAGCATGCACGAAATTTTTATTGAAAAAGTAAACCTAAATTCCACCGGCCATGAATAAAGTATTACTCATTATACAACGCGAGTACCTTACCCGTGTACGAAAAAAATCATTTATCATCATGATATTCGTAGTACCGCTGCTGATCCTGGCCATGGGATTTGTTGTTACTATGGTAGCCAAAGACAGCGATAAATTATCTTCCTTACAAACGGTTAATGTGATTGATAAAAGCGGCGATTTCGCCAATAAATTTCACGATGTAACTAACGTAAAGTTCACCTATGCCCTCACTGATCTTAAGTCGTCAAAACAATTATTAAAGGAGAGCGAGGGTATTTCTATTTTATATATCCCTGCACACTATACACAGAAGGACTCAGTACAGATCTTTTCAAAAAGGAAAGCCTCTATCCCTCTTTCCGAAGAAATTGAGAAGCAGATGAGCGATATTGCCTTTTCAAACAACCTCATCAGGCATCATATTGATACAGCCTTATTACGAAGTATAAAAAGAACCAACATATCATTAAACGCCATTGAAATTTCTGACAAAGGCGATAAGAGCGCCAATATCGGCCCCAATATTTTGATCGGTATTGCCTGCGCTATCCTTATTTACATATCCCTGTTTATATACGGCGGGCAGGTAATGCGTGGGGTGATTGAGGAAAAAACCAATCGTATTATCGAGGTGGTAATATCGTCAGTAAAACCGTTTCAGTTGATGCTGGGCAAAATTATTGGTGTTGGCTTGGTTGGCTTAACCCAATTTGGCGCCTGGATAATTTTATCCGTAATATCCACCAAAATAGCCGGCCACGCGCTTAACTCTCCAACCAGCCCTATGGTAAATGCGCTCGCGGTGTTACAAACTATTCCGTTCGGGTATATCATGGGCTGCTTTATATTTTACTTTTTAAGCGGATATCTTTTATACGCTGCCCTGTTTGCTGCCGTAGGCTCGGCAGTTGACAGTGAAACAGAAACCCAGCAGTTTATGTTTCCTATTACCATGCCCTTACTGTTCACTTATATTTTATCGGTATCGGTATTATTTCGCGCGCCGGATAGTCCGCTGGCTGTATGGTTGTCCATGATCCCTTTCACAGCACCGGTAGCTATGATGGTACGGATTCCGTTTGATCCACCAATATGGCAGGTTGCTGTTTCCATGTGTATGATGGTTATTGGCTTTTTATTTACCACGTATGTTGCGGCGCGGATCTACCGGGTAGGCGTATTAATGTACGGCAAAAAAGCAAGCTATAAAGAATTGGCCAAATGGTTTTTTTATAAAGAATAGTTTTCAAGCTTAAAGCCGAAAGCGAAAGGCTTAAAGCCACCTGAGTGTGTCAGACTTTTACATTATACTTAACTTAAGCTTTTGGCTTTTGGGCTCGAGCTTTAGGCTCATCAAAAGCTTTTTGCTTTAAGTCTTCAGCTTTAGGCTCAAAAAAACTATTTTAGCCATATGAGTAAACGCGTTGCAGTAATGGATTTGGGTACAAATACCTTCCATTTATTGATTGCCGAAGGCGAGGTCCACAACTACCGGGAAATTGTGCACATCACTGAAGCCGTTAAACTTGGTGAAGGCGGCATTAATAAGGGTTATATTTTGCCCGAAGCTTTTCAACGTGGGGTAAATACCATGCAACGTTTTCAGGAACTTATCGCAGCCAACCATGTTGACGGTGTTAGGGCGATAGCAACTTCGGCCTTGCGGAGTGCATCAAACGGAAAGGATTTTATTAAAGAAGTTGAAGCCCAAACGGGCATTACTATCGAAATTATCGACGGCGAACAGGAAGCCGGCTTTATCTACAGCGGTGTAAAGTTAAGCGGCTGTTTATCGGCCAAAAATTCGCTCATCATGGATATTGGTGGCGGCAGTGTAGAGTTTATTTTAGGCAACGCCGATAAGATCCTATGGAAACAAAGTTTTGAAGTTGGCGCGGCACGTCTTATGGACCAGTTTCACCATACTGACCCTATTCCTCCCGCCTCTATTGAGGCCATGAATTTGTATCTGGAGGATACGCTGAATGATCTGTTCATTGCCACTGCAGGCATTGAAATTGATACCCTTGTTGGCTCATCAGGCTCGTTTGAAACTTTTGCCGGATTGATTGAAACAGAAAAGGCCCGAGTCTTTGATTTAAAGAGCATTCAGCATTATGATTTTGATGAAGAAGAATTGTTGGCTATCACCAATAAACTTATTCTCTCAAGCCATAAAGAGCGTTTGGGTAATCCGGGGATTATCCCGGTACGGGTTGATATGATCGTAGCTGCCTCTTTGGTTACCCGTTTTATTATGCATGCGCTGGATATTCATAAAGTGAGCATGTGTACTAACTCATTAAAAGAAGGGGTTTTGGCGGGGATGTTAGCCTAAATGGAGAAAACAACCCAGCATGACGAAAAACCAATTAGCAGTACTACGAGTGCGCTAAACAAAAATTCTTTTCTCAAAGCAAAAATTGCCAATATCAGGCATAGTAATATATGTAAAAAAATAACGAAGGCTTCGGCTATTATAATAAACTCTTCATTAACAACCCATCTGAAATATATAGTGTAAGCTGCCAATATCGCTAAATTGATACCTACAACCATCATTTTATTACTACCGGGGGACTTCTTCTGCGTTTCCATTATACTTTTATATATACCAGCTTATAAGATACTAAAACCTTACCAGTGAAACACAGGTTGAAAATCCAATTACTAAAACCAGTAAACCGGCTAAAAACCAACTCCATTTACGGAAATACAATGAAAGTATAATACAAACAATCACTTGGGCAATCATTAGCAACCCGGCGATTAGACCGCCGTCGATCAGCAGACTAAGCAACGTATAGCCGACAAATACTGCCAGATTAATCCCTACTATCTTGATTCCGCCTGAAGGTTTATTACCAGGAAGCTGATTTGGTGGTTGTAATTGTTCTTCCTCTGTCATACCAAAATTTCTCCTCTTAATTGCTCCAGATATTCCCGCTTATCATCCCTGTAAAAAATGTTCATGGTTTCAAAAGGGATGATCTGCATGTCTTTATTTACAATGTGTACACATGATTTTTTGATAGCACGCACATCAAAATTCTGCGCATCTATAAACTGCATTATAATCACCCTGAACAAGTTATCGTAGCTTAAACTTGGCGCGTCAATTTCGGGCAGGCAGCATAATAACGAGTGCAGGTGTTCTTTAGCTTTGTCAACCGAATTACCTGTGCTGAACATATTGAGCAGATGGCCTTTCAGGCGTTCATCATTTTCGTATACAATAGTATTTTTTGAATTATCTAAAAGATCATCCGGGTTTATCATCCGGGTCAGCGGGATCACCTCGTCGCCCAATTTAAGGGCATAACCCATCACCAGGGCATCCGGGTTGCAGGGCACCGGGATCAGGTCGTTTTTATTAAAGATCTTGGTTTGTTCCAGTATCGCGCTACGCACTTCAGTGAGGGTATAGCGGTCGGTTTGCTCATTAAAATTCTCTAACCTGCCGGCCTGCTGGGTAGGCTGGAAGGTCACGCCACGAACGCAGGGTTGCTGTAAGGCATATTCAATAATTGTCCCCAACTCATCGGTATTTAAACCTTTTTGCAAAGTAACAACCAGTGTTGTTGACAGGTTATATTTATTAAGATTTTCAATTGCCTTTTGCCTTACCTCACGCAAATCCTCGCCCCGCAGATGCTCCAGCGCTTCTTTTTTAAAAGAATCAAACTGCAGGTAAATCTCAAAATCGGGCATGTAGGTTGCCAGCCGCTTTACAAAATTTTCATCTTTAGCTATGCGAATGCCGTTAGTATTTATCATCAGATGTTTGATAGGCTTGGTTTTGGCTATATCCAGGATCTCGAAAAACTGCGGGTGCACCGTTGGCTCTCCCCCGCTGATCTGTACCACATCCGGTTGGCCTTCATTTGCTACTACTACGTCCAGCATCTGTTCTATTTCGGCCAAAGTGCGATGCCTGCCATATGTGGGTGATGACATGGCGTAGCAGGTAGGGCAGCTTAAATTACATCGGTCTGTTACTTCAACAACAGTAAGGCATGAGTGCTGCTCATGGTCTTGGCACAGGCCGCAATCATACGGGCAGCCATAATGTGTCTTGGCGTTGAATTTAAGCGGCATTTCACTCCGCTTGGCATAGTTGCGGCAGTTTTTATAATATTCCACATCTGTGGCAATCAGCACCTTTTCAAAACCATGTTGGCGGCAGTTTTTAAGCATGTAAACCTTATCATCCTCAAAAACGATCTTGGCATCAACCCTACGCAAACAGGTGGAGCAAATGCTTAACGTAAAATCATAGTATATATACGGGCGTTCAGGCATGGTTTACAAACAGCTTTTGGGGATATAAAAATACTTTATAATAATACAAAATACCGGCGACAGAAACTAACTGAATTACCGATAAACCAAAACTGAAAAAGTAATCGGGTTTGATAAATTCAACCAGTAGCCTGAAAACGAGGTAGCTTGCCATGAATACTTTAAACCTTGCACCATCTGCAAAACGGTGGTTTTGTTCTATGAGTTTGAGTATACCCCAAAGCATTACCCAAAACACAATTTCATATAAATTGGTAGGATGCCTGCGGATACCATCGCCAAAATCGACAGCCCAGGGCAGGTTGGAGGCTATACCGTAAGTACCATCTTCCAGTCCGGCCAAAAAGCACCCTGTACGACCAATAACCATAGCTAGGATGAGCGGGTAAACCATCAGATCACCGGACGACGCGGTTACCCCCAACTGTTTTTTGGTAAGCTCGACACCTATCAATCCACCAAGCATCCCACCTACTATGGTTTTATTGCCCATAATATAGATGATATTGAAATGCGAAAACAGCAAAGGCGGATTTTCAAAGATCCCAACCAGGTGCGAACCAATAAATGCGCCTGCCGCCGCACCTATAAAGATGATAAGTCGATGATCGGTACTGATCTTATCAGCAGTATGTTTCCGTAACCAGGCGTAATACCGGTAACCTAAAAAGTACGACAATGTTTCGCAAACAAAATGTACCGGGATAGATGAGTTGCCTAAAGGTATATTTACAGGAAAATGCAAGTTTAGCTTTTATAATAAAGCCCTAAAATATGTTTTTTATTTTATGCCACAGGCGATGAATAAAAGAATGGCGCACAAATACACCTCCTACCACAACAAATTGTTCAGTTAGCGGTTCCGGCTCTAATTCTATTTTTATTTGCGACCTGTCAGCTATGTCGGCAAGCCTTATTTCCTGTGTCTTAAAACCGATAAAGCCAACAACAAGGGTATCTGCCTCCGAAAGTTCCAAAAACTTAAATTCGCCATCAACATCAGTGCTTGCACTTTCACCGTTTTTACAACGGACTGTAGCGCCGGGAATCGGAACATTAGTCCCTTTTTCGGTTACAAGGCCTTTTACTAATATTTGAACACTGGTAGGGACAGGTATGAGCAAATTGCTTTTACGTTGAAACTCTCCCTGCTCAAGGCTGTGCCTGGTTTTGGCTTCAGCTTTTTCAAGCTGGGTTAAGCTTATTATTGCTGCTGTCAGGATACCAATCCATGATAAGGATCGCTTATTATTTGCGCCAATACCCGCATTAATTTCAATCAGCTGCATTTGGCCAAATCTGCCGCAAACATTATCCTTTGCCGCAAGAAGTTTAATGGTCTCGTCATTGCTCATTACCGTAAAATCGATAACCGTTTTGCAGCAGTGATAACAATAACGACCGCTGTTAGCGGGTACCATCTGTGACCATTGCTCGTGGCAGGGTTTAGGTATGCTGATTTGTTGAATAGACATTATACCAACGTTTTAATTGATAAATATATTAATTCATCCGGGTGATTAAGTAGTTTATTATAATGATGCTACCCGGCATAAAATTCCATAATTATTTAAAACTTTTTTAACAAACTGTTTTCCGGCCATCCTTTGTATATTGGGTGCTTAATTGCACACCATGAAATTAAAATTTATCGGCATTGGTTTACTGTCGGTTTTAGCACTCGGCGCATTCGCGCAAAAAAGGAAACTCAATCCAAGCGATACGTCATCAAACTACAATCCGGCGGCAGCTTTTTCGCCTAGGTTTTATACCGAAAAAAGTAACGACTTTCATTCGGCTAATGGCGCACCCGGACCAAAGTACTGGCAAAACAGGGCGGACTATAACCTGAAAGTTACCCTGGATACCGTAAAGAAAACAATCAGCGGTACTGTGGTGATCAACTATACCAACAACAGCCCCGATGCCCTTCCGTATCTTTGGCTGCAGCTTGATCAAAATACTTATAAACAGGATGCCCGCTCTAACTTCTTCACAGACCATACCCCCGGCGCCGACCAGCATACCAGCGGTTACCAGATAGAATCCGTTTCGGTTGATAATGGTGATGTGGTTAAACCCGTACCTTATGTAATTACTGACGCCCGCATGCAGGTGCGCCTTGCACATCCGCTGCAAAAAGGTGCAATAAAGCTGCGCGTCAATTATCATTATACCATTCCGGGTGCTTTTGGTGGCCGTACCGACTATTGCGATACTAAAAATGGTAAGATCTACGAAATTGCGCAATGGTTTCCGCGGATGTGTGTTTATGACGATAGCCACGGCTGGGACACCCTGCCATTTTTGGGCAGCGGCGAGTTTTATTTAGATTATGGAGATATAGATTATTCGGTAACCGTACCATGGGATATGATCGTAGCAGGATCGGGCGAATTACTTAACCCAAAGGAGGTACTGACTGCTAAACAAATAGCCCGCTTAGACCAAGCCCGCAGCAGTGATAAAACCATCATGATCCGCGATTTGGCCGAAGTTAATGACCCAGCAAGTCGCCCGGTTAACAAGGGTACCCTCACCTGGCATTTCAAAATGCTCAATACCCGCGATGTTGCCTTCGGCGCATCAAAAGCTTACATATGGGATGCAGCGAGGGTTAACCTGCCCGGCGGTAAAAAATCGTTAGCGATGAGCGTTTACCCGGCCGAAAGCTATGGCAACGATGCCTGGGGCCGGGCCACCGAGTATCTCAAAAAATCAATTGAATACTTTTCTGAAAAATGGTTTGTATACCCTTACCCGGTAGCCATTAACGAGGCCGGTATTGCCGGCGGCATGGAGTATCCGGGTATTGTGTTTGATGGCATTACCGATAAAGGCAGCGTACTTTACTGGGTAACAGCGCACGAGATAGGCCATAACTGGTTCCCGATGATTGTAGGATCAAACGAGCGCCGCTATGCCTGGATGGATGAAGGCCTGAATACTTTTATTGACATATACGCGTCAGACGCTTTCAATAAAGGTGAATATGCACCCAAGCGTGATAGCGAGTATGCACCCGGTGGCGGTAACCCTGCCGATGAGATCATCCCCTCGCTGCTTGATCCGCAATCGCCAAGCATTATGACGGCCCCTGATGCCATCCCCGAAAAATACCGTCACCCTCTCACGTACTATAAGCCAGCCTTTGGCCTGGTGTTGCTGCGCGAGCAAATAATAGGAAAAGACAGATTTGACTACGCCTTTAAAAATTACATTAACCAGTGGGCCTTTAAGCACCCGCAGCCTGATGATTTTTTCCGTTCGATGGAGAATGGGGCGGGCGAAGACCTTTCCTGGTTTTGGAAGGGCTGGTTTTACAATAACTGGTTGGTTGATATAGCGCTTATCGACGCGAAATATGCAGGTAAAGATGCATCCAAAGGGATCACCATCAAAGCGGTAAACAAAGAGCAGTTACCCATGCCGTTTACTGTTGAGGTAAAATTTAAAGACGGCAATAAGAAACGCTTTTACCTGCCGGTTGAAACCTGGCTGCAGGCCGGGCAAATCACTTATACACTGCCCACCACACGGGAAGCCGAATCGGTGACCATTGATCCCGACAACGCCTTGCCTGATCTTAACCGCGGCAATAACGTACAAAAGATTAAATAAAGCATATAACGCCAGGTGTTCAATTTTTTAATGTGGAACACCTGGCGTATTTTTTTAAATAAACAAACACTGATTATCAGCTACTTGCATTCTCAATAAAATACAAACTGAACACATATACATTGACAATCAGGACATTACAATTATACACTACAAAAAGTTGAACACCCGTTTTTTTAAAAATTGAACACTTATCCCAAGCCGCTCTGAAATACCCCTGCAGCATGTAGTCATCGTCACATTAACCGGCATTCGGTTGACTAAAGTCAATGATGATGATTGTTACAGGACACATAATCCCCAATCAAATCTGAACAGTTTTTTATCAGCAACAAAAATCCTCACTCCTAACAGGAATATTTTTTAAATATTTATCGTTGACCGGTGATTAATCAGCCCTTACTGTAAGTTAACAACCTGCTTATTGATTAAAAGCATAGTGGAAAATATTCCCCAAAACGTGTAAACAATAATCAATAATTAACTTCTCTCAATTTTCCATTTTTTCAATAAAAGACATCGCAACTGATGCAATTGGCAGCACAAACCCACATCTGAGTTGAAATTTGTACTTTAATCCGGTTTTTATTGAACCAGCATTATTATTGACATTATTCGCCCGAAACCCTATTAATTTGAAAACACAATTACGCTGCGTTTTATTTACCGGATATCTGCTATGCCTGATCAGTGCAGCTGCGGCCCAGGAAACCAGCGATAACCTTACCTACTATTACAATAACTTTGAAACTTCCTCTGCCGGTACTATAACATCATTAGGAGCAACCGGGGTTGGTAATGCCACCCGCACAAGTTCCTCGGTTACCATAGATGCATCAACTACAAGTCCTTTAAACGGCTCAGTAAGCCTGCGATCCGCAGTACCGGCCACCAACGCGATAAGCGCCATCAGGTGGGATTTTGTCGGAAGCGGCACATCAGGGAGCGTAGATCTTACCGCTAATGATTTTGAGTGGAACTTCATTTATAAAAACAACAGTAGTACAGGCCCCTCTGATCCTGACGTGATGGCTGTTGGTAACAATACCTGGCGTTATTGGCTTATCGCAAACGATTATACTACCAATAACATGCAGGGTATTTATATAACCCATACGGGCACGACACTCAGCTTGCGGTACAGGTATGACAATGGCACGAACTCGGGCCATTATAATGAGCTTCTTAACGCTACAATGGCCAATGATCAGCAAACATATATGATCAAGGTACAACGTTTAAAAAACGGCCGCTGGGCAATTTTTAAAGATGTTTTTGTAGCAGGCATGACCACAGCCAAAACCCTTGTTGCTTCAAGTACAAGCACAACGGGCGGCAGCTACAGCACTTACTATTATTCCTATCTCGAATCAACGTGTACTACTGCCGGCCGCTTTCAATGGGATAATTTTGATATGTATACCCGTGTGCTTCAATTTACCACCACCGGGGCAAACGATGCAGCTAATAATGTAACACAACCTGCTTATTATGAAAATGAAAGCGTAACCCTTTACGGATTAAAAATAATATCAAGGGGCAACTTTATCATTAATCAACTGGTAATGAATACCTCCGGGGCAGGCTTCGAGGGCTACTTCAATAGTTCGGGGAGTTTGTACCGATCAGATGATTCGTATTATTCTACATCGACAGACGCGCTGATAAGTTCAGTAACTTACACTGGTAACGCTATACAAGATTATAGTGTAGGCGACCTTATCTCAAGCTCGGGCAATACAGATGGATCCTACTCTGTCCCCGGCTATTATTTTTATACAGGTACAGTAAAAAGCCAGCTAAACTATGGCAGCAGCCCTACAGGTACCATTACCGTCACCAGTATTAACACCCTTACAGGGAATGGAAACAGCTCTGCTATTACTTACACCGGCCCCTCGTCAAATGGTAATATCATAACTTTTGCAAATGCAATTGACTGGACAGGCGCGTCGGACAATAACTGGAACAATACCGGTAACTGGAGCTCCGCAACGGTGCCAACTTCTACCAATGTGGCACGCATAGGTGTTGTTTCATTTAAAAACCAACCTATTGTTCAAAGTAGTGTACCCAGTATAGCATCCATGGTATTTGGCCCTTTAACCAGTACACTATTCGGGTCTCCGTCAATTACCTTAACCATCAATAACACCTATTCACTTACGGTAAACGGCGCCATCACACAAAATCACAACAGCAGCAGCGGCGATGTAACAACAACTATTACAGGTACAGGGAATGCAACATTAAGCTGCAACTCTTTTATAGTGGGCGATAATACAACGCCACCGGCACCAAACATATTTACCTCGCCAACATCAAATACAACCACTATCAATACAACAGTCCCCGTATTTAGTATCACCAATTCGTTATCATTAAATACCACGTCTTCGGCAATTGGCTACTACGCCTTAGGGTTCCTGCAAAACTATTCGGTAAATAACGCGGCATTTCATCTAAATTCCGGATCATTAACTGCAAGCAACATAGCCACTACCAATTTAAACTATGTAAACAGGAATGATGGTATAGTAACTGTAACCAATGCTGCATTAATTGATATGGATACCGGTACCGGTGCCTCCACATTAACTTTAACAGGCAATACCCCAATAAGTGCCGCTACCGGTGGTACTATTGATTTTACAACCGGCGGAAGCGGTACAGGACTTGTAAATTATGCGGCAACTTCGGGCACGCAAACGGTATACGCTACTAATGACAGCTTTATAGGTACAAACCCCTCCAACTATGATAATCTTACCTTATCAGGGGCGGCAGCCAAAACTGTTGACGGAGGCGCGCTAACCGTAAGCGGAAACTGGATCACAAGCGGCGGGGCGGTAAATCTTAATACCAATAACCCTATTATAACTGTTGCAGGAACCTGGACCAATTCAGCAAACGTAACCCAGGGCTCGGGCAATATCAGTATTACGGGCAACACTACTAACAGCGCCGTTATTACAGGCGGCTCGGGCACATTTACTTTTAATGGAGATTACACCAATACAGGTACATTTACAGCAGGTACCGGAACAGTATTTTTTAGTAAAGCAGGTGCTCAAGCCCTCACAGATAACAGTACCAACGGCACAAAATTTAATAATGTTACTGTAAATGGCAGCGGCACCAAAACCATGTCGGGCACCGGTAAATTCGCGGTATCATCATCGGGTATCCTTACTATGGGTGGTACAGCTACCCTTGCCGCCGGCGGCGTTTTAACATTAAACTCCGATGCCACTGGTTCGGCCACCGTAGATGCTATTCCTTCGGGAACAGCAATTACAGGCAATGTAAATGTACAGCGTTTTATAAGCGGCGGCAATTCATATAACAGGGGGTACAGGTTACTTTCATCACCTGTTAATACCGGTTCAGCAGCCAAGGTAATCAGTGTAAATTACCTTAAAAACTCATCATGGATAACCGGTACTACAGGCACTACAGGCGGCTTTGATAAATCCGGCAATCCCACAATTTACTGCTTCAGGGAAAACATAGCCTCGTCGCAGGCATCATTTACAGCCGGCAATTTCAGGGGGATCAACAACATTAACTCCTCGCCAACTTATGTTTTTGATACCGACGGCTCACATACTATCCCTGCCGGCAACGGCTTCCTTTTCTTTTTCAGGGGAGACAGGACAGCCGCCGACCTTGCAACTTCAACAACCGCAAGCTATGTGCCTACCAACACCACTTTAACAACAACAGGTACATTAAATACAGGTAACATTACAGTAAACAACTGGTACAGCGGCACAACCAGCCTCTTGTTCAGCAATACAACAGGCAGCCAGGTAAAGGGATATAACCTAATTGGAAATCCTTACGCGGCCACCATCAATTGGGAAAAATTTAACCGCAGGGGCACAACAACAACAGTTTCCGCCACATCCTCAATTTACGGAGCAGGTTTCCCTTCTGAGGTATCTTCGGCTGCAACCCTATCGGCTCCGGGCAAAATATGGGTTTACAATCCAAAAACAAAGCAGTATGCCAGCTATATGCAAAAAGCGACTGCTATATCAACGGCAGATACGACTACCAATATCAACCCCGGCATTTCAAGCGATGGCTATGCAAGCAATATGATAGCCAGCGGACAGGCGTTTTTTATACAGGCTACCTCGGCTTCGCAGTCATTAACCTTCAGGGAATCGGCGAAATCAACAACGCAACCAACAGCTTCAAATTTGATAGCCTTATTAAGTGCCCCTGCTGATAAAGGGCTGCAAAAACTGGCTGCCACCGCTGCCAACATGGGCATATTGAAAGCAGCTACAGCACAATCAGCAGCATCACAACAAACTTCATCATCATCGGCCGAACCGATATTGAGGCTACAAATGATAAAGGATTCCATTAATACCGATGATATTGTGCTTGCGTTTAACAACGACGCCAGTACAGCGTTTGAAAATAGTAAGGACGCGGAAGACCTCGGAACCAATGGTGCACAGATAGCCTTGTCGGCCCTGTCAAGCGATAGCGTTAAAACCGTTATCCATCACCGGCCTTTCCCTAAAAAACAGCAGGAGATCATCCCTCTAACGTCTGACGCTACCTCATCCGGGCCATATCAATTAAAACTAAGAGCGCTTAGCAATGTACCTGCCATTTATGAAATATGGCTTAAGGATAACTTTACTAAAGATTCGCTGGATCTTAAACACAACAACATTTACAGCTACAATATTGATAAAAGTACCCCGGCTACTTTTGGTAAAAAACGTTTTCAGCTGATATTGCGCCAATCACCTGTATTGGGCCTGCGGCTGCTTGATTTTAATGCAGTAAAAGCAGCCGGCGGCGCTAAAACAACCTGGATTGTTGAAAATGAGGCCAACTACACCACATTTACACTGCAGAGAAGCACCGATAACGGCAAAACCTGGGACGATCTGGATGTGATAAAATCGAACGGTTTGGGAACTTACTCTTATACCGACCCTAACCCGGCAAAAGGCTTAAATAATTACCGTGTTCAGTTAACTGATTTAAACAATGATATCAGCCTGTCAAAAGAACTGCCATTAATGTATGCCAATACAAAAAATAACATAAGCAATAGCCTGCTTACGATATATCCAAACCCTGTAACGGAAACATTAAACCTAACCATAGGGCAAACCAACGCTTCAGCAAACTATAATATTCAGTTAACTAACAGCAGTGGCGTGATACTGAAGGCAGTAAATATCACACAGCTTTACTGGAAAAACAACGTAGCCGGTTTGGTACCCGGAACATATATTATAAGGGTTACCGATAACAAAACCAAACAGTTGATTGGCACCGGTAAATTTTTAAAACAATAACAAGCGATTTGCGCATATGAAAAAAAAGTTCTTTTTAACCGCCCTTGTTCTTGCGGCCGGCACCTTAAGCAGTTTTGCCCAGTTAGATAATCCATGTGATAATGCCGATGGCGACGCTACCTGCCCGCTTGATGGCTGGGTTATTGTTTTAGCCGTAGCTGCCCTTACTTTTGCTGTAACCCATTTATACCGCAAACAAAAATCCCTCCAGGCTTAGCGCCCGAAGGGATTTTTGCATCAGTTCTATAATTGATCAGCAAATTTCTTATGCTTTTTTCATTGGCACCTGGTCTTGCTGTACCTGGTTAAGCTGTAGTTGCTCAATAATGCCGTTAACTACTTTTGGCAGTTCCTTTACAGTTTTTTGCGGGTTGTGCAGTTCGCCAACACCAAAACCACGCCATACCAGTTTACGCGATTTGGTATCCATAATGTCAATAATCAGGGTACCTTCTTTGTAAGGCACGCGGGCATAACCGCCGCCGCCGTAACCGTAACCATAAGGATATCCCCAGCCCCAGCCGCCATAGCCATAAAACGGACGATAGCCCCAGCCACCGCCCCAACCCCAGCCAAATCCTAAACCGAAGCCCGGGTAACCGCCATAGTAGTAAGGATAAAACTCTGTTTTCATTCCCCGGCCGGTAACTGTGGTATAACTTACCAGTAAATCGGGGTTGTTTTCCTGAAATTTTAACCCTTTGTTTTCCAATGCCGAAATAGCCGCGTCCTTAACCCTTTCATCAGCCACTTCCTTTTTTACAACTGCGCCGGCTTTATTGGTCATGGTTGCAGGAGGTAGCCAGGCAAATGTACGGTAAGCGGATAAATCTGTTTTGTTTCGGGCTGCGGTGTAATAATTGTAACTGCTGCATGCAGACAAGGTGGCCACCAGCAGTAACACCAGCCCTGTATTAATAGTTTTTTTCATGACAAATTACTCCCTTTATTTAATACGTTAGACTATGCAGGAAACAAAGGTTTAAATTAAATAATTATTTATTTAATTGTACCGGAAAAACAAGCTTTATCAAAAAGTAACGATGTTTAGCGAAACTGTAACGACGAATAAAATATTTACCAGGAAAGGCACCAGTCATCCGCCCTCATGCCAGCCACACATTGCGAAAGGCACAAGTAATCCCCGCACGGACAGCCGCCCAATACTTACGCCAAGGCGGGTAATACCGGGACATCTATTTGCTTAAGCTGCGCAATTGCGCATAAACCTTTTGGGTAGGTAAGCCAACAACGTTGGTATATGAGCCTTCAATCCGTTCGATGCCTATGAGGCCTATCAGTTCCTGGATGCCGTACGATCCGGCCTTGTCAAGCGGCTGGTACTTATCTACATAATTACTGATCTCGGCATCAGAAAGCTTACGGAATAACACTTCGGTAAGATCATAGAAATTGTTATAACGCCCTTTATATAACAAACATACACCGGTAATAACCTGGTGTACACGGCCCGATAGCATTTGCAGCATTTCGATAGCATGTGCGCGGGTTTCGGGTTTACCCAGTATCAGGCCATCAATACACACTATGGTATCGGCAGTAAGCACAACCTCGTCTCCTACCGTTTCATCAAATGCTTCTGCTTTTTTGCGGGCTATATGCAAGGCCACCTCTGTTGGGATAAGCCCATCAGGAAATGACTCATCAACCTCTTTAAGCACAACCCTGAAATCAATATCCATAAGCCGGAGCAGCTCTTGACGCCTTGGCGATTTTGACGCGAGAATTACGGGTGGGATCACCCCCTCTAAATCTCCCCCGATAGGGGAGACTTTCTTGTGCATTGTGTTTGTAGATGATAAATCCATAACCAATATATAATGGGAACTCTTCTTAAAGCCCTCCCTTTCGGGGAGGGTTTGGGTGGGGTTTACCAGCTATACGCCTGTTTGCTCATCCATTTATCCTGAACCTTGAGCACTTTTTCAATGATATCGCGGGCACAGCCTTTGCCGCCGCCGTAGGGCGATACATAGGCGCTAACCGCTTTGATCTCTTCAACAGCATCGGCAGGGCAAACAGGCAGGCCTGCAAGCTTCATCACTTCCAGGTCGGGGATATCATCGCCCATGTATAATACATTCGTGGCAATAATGCTTTTTTCTTCCAGGTAGATCTTGAACCTTTGCGATTTGGTATGTGTGCCCATATACACATCCTGGATGCCAAGGCTGTTTAACCTGTACATGGCACTTTTTGAGCGGCTGCCCGATATCGCGCAAACATTATAACCGCATTTAACAGCTAACTGCAGCGCATAGCCATCTTTAATATTAAAGGCGCGGCTTTGTTCGCCGGCTTCCGTTACAAAAACAGATCCGTCGGTCAAAACGCCATCCACATCAAAAATGAGGGTAGTAATATCTTTTAATTTATTCAGGAATGATTCCATGGTTGTGATTACACCGATTTTGTTTCGTGATTACACCAATTTGTTGAGGTGATTTTCACCGATTTTTTTGATTATAGAATGTTTGCTTCGTGCTAAACTGCTAATGGCAAATTTAAAACTGCAAACCGCCAGCTCAAAACTGCCAACTGAATTATTGATTATCCCGCCACTCGTATACCCAGGCCGATTGGATCTGCTCCAGGTGGCCTTCGTTTGACTCGGCACGGGTACCAGCAAAATTAGGCAGGCTCAATACCCATTCCAGCAGTTCGGTAAAACGGATGCGGTATATTCTTGATTCGTCAAAATCGTCACCAAACTTTTCATAAAGTTCAATGGCAATATCTTCATAATCATTCCAGTGAATTGGTAAGGCAAATTTATTATCGCTCATTGTTGTTGATTTTACGTACTACCCGGGGGTTACGCTAATACGTTGTAAATTATACGTTTTATTTATTGTTTAAACGGATTGATGCAAATATTAGTGGCCTAAAAACTGCGACTGATCCGGCAGGGTAACTTCAATGTCGCCATCAACAATCACACACTGGCAACCCAGGCGCGAATTAATGCGCGGGTTAACAGCCCTGTCAATAAAATCCTCTTCTTTATCGGATATCTCCTGGATGTTATCCATCCCCTTGTTTACATAAACATGGCATGTGCTGCATCCGCAAACACCACCGCAATTGTGCTGTAGTTCAATGCCATTCTCCAGGCATACGTCTAATACAGATTCTCCTTCGGCTATAGGTAACTCAACGCTTTCGTGCCCTTTTTCCTCGAAATTGATCTTTATTTTATAAATGTTCATTTAAGCAAAAGTAACAAAATTACTCGGGTGCGGTAAACCCTTTATTGTTTTTGATAATACCCTGACTTAATAAAGTATAAACTTCCTGTAACATAGGCATCTCGCTTAGCATCTGCATGTGCATGGCCATAGTGCCTTCGTCATTACGCACTGCCGGGCCGGTTTGCACATTGCGCGGCTCCTGTTCAAGCACTTTTTGGGCAGTTTCCAGGATCAGGGGGCGCAGCAGGTTAAACTCCATCTGATTTTGCGCAAGCAGGTCCTGGGCAACCCCGTACAAATAATTGGGAAAATTACAGGCAAATACCGCGGCAAGGTGCAATATTTTGCGCCGGGCGGAGTTAACGCTATATACATTATTACTGATGGTAAATGCCAGCTGCTTTAAATCAGCAAGTATACCGTCGTCAGCACCTTCAAGACAGAGCGGGACAGATCGGAAATCAACCTCTCTTATCTTGCTAAACGTTTGCAGGGGATAAAATACACCGGCCTTCGGGGTAAAAGCCAGTAAACTGTTCAAATCGGTTGAGCCCGATGTATGTACTATTAACTTTTTATGGGCCGATAGCGCTTTAACAACAGTCGTTATAGCATCGTCCTTAACCGAAACAACAAACAATCCTGTATCGGGATTAATATTGTCAAGGTTATCTATCGCTTCGGCAGCTACATGGTAAGCCAGCAGCGCGGCATGCTGCATATTGCGGCTGTATACCTGTACAATGCGGTGGCCGGCATTTTTAAACGCTGCAGCCATATGAGTAGCTACATTGCCCGAGCCTATTATGGTAATGTTCATATTATCTTTACAATGGAGTAAATTATTTAACTAACTGTAGTATAAATATTTCTGTATTTTAGGAACCAACATCTAATACCGCATGAAAATACTTAAAGTAAGCATAATAATTGTGATATTTCTTGTCGGGGCCGCGTCATTAATCCTTTACGGCTTCTATAGATATAACAATAAGGAAACCAAAACCTTAACCGATGCCAGCCGCAAAAACATCCCTGGCAGCTTTATCAAATTAAGTCAGGGCGTAACCCATTATCAACTTGAAGGCCCTGCTAATGCCGAAGTTGTTATTCTTGTTCACGGTTTTAGCGTACCCTATTATATCTGGGACCCAACCTACGATTTTTTGATAAAAAAAGGCTACCGGGTATTACGCTATGACATGTACGGCCGCGGCTATTCAGACAGGCCAAATGTTCCTTACAATCAGGATTTTTACAACACCCAAATTCTTGATCTTATCAATCAGCTTAAATTAGGAAACAAAGTAAATTTAGCAGGTGTATCATTCGGCGGTGCGGTAATAACAAACTTTACCTGCAGCCATCCCAACCTGGTTAATAAAGTAATTCTTGTTGACCCTGTATATGAACAAAAGAAACCGGTAGCACCGCAATATTTCACCCTTTACAACGAAACTGTAAATTCCGGCGAACGTGCTAAAGGGCAAATGAGTGACTTTCTTCATCCAAAAGCTCATCCGGAATGGATAAAACGTTATCTGCCGCAAATGAGATATAAAGGTTTCGGGAAGGCCCTGGTTTCAACCATGTACAATTACAACCAGGACGGTAAACAAAGTAATACCTGTTTAAATAGTGCCGGTAAAAACGTACTGCTGATATGGGGTAAAGCAGATAAAACCCTGCCAATACGTTTTAGTGATTCCATCCGCAGTGTATTAAAGACCGACTTTTTCCCGGTTGATGGTGCAGCGCATTTACCCATGATCGAAAAAGCAGATACAGTGAATGCTAAAATCCTTTCGTTTTTGAAGCGGTAATAAAATCATTTTTATCTTTAGTTTTAGAAGATGAAATTCAGATTTATTACCTGCTTATTATTATTAACAAACCTGGCATGTTACGCAAATATCAATTACCACCCCTCTTATTCGGCGGATACTACAATTCATAAAAAGGTTAAACGTATTCAACGAAAAGCTGTATATCACGTAACATATCCGCGTGAAAGCATCAAGGGCTATAAGCCTGCATTCGACAACTGCTTCTATACAAACAGATTTACTGCCACCCAGCGGTTAAAGAAATTTCCTTTTTCAGTTGCAACTAAAATTTTAGCAATATCATATGTTGGCCTACCAAAGAATCCTAATATAACTATTGATTCGGCAGGTTTTCCTAAAGCATCAGAAGAACCGGATAGCATTGGAGGCATTATTATAGAAAATGGCCAATTAAAATACGACAATGTTAAGCAGTCAAAAGTCTTAACGCGTGAACAACTTGAAAAGGTCTCTGATATTATTTTCAACTATGGCTATAGCGGTATGAAAAACTACCTGATAACAGCCCTGCCGGGTTGCTTCGAACCACGCAATTCGATCGTATTTCTTGATAAGAATGATAATGTGATTGACCATCTTGATATTTGTTTTGCTTGCAAGGCGAGTGAGTCCGGTTCGGAAAAAATAAGTATAGGAATAGATTGTAAACAGAAATACGATATGTTGAAAGCGTTCTTCATAAGTGTCGGGGTACCTTACGGAACAAGGAAGTATGATCAATAAACCCTTTCCGCCCAATCAATCTCATCAGCAAGCGTTACCCTGCTAAACTCAATATGTGCTACCCTACGTTTTTTGTTATTGGTGGTTCGGCTTGAGGCGTGCATGAGCAACGGCCGCATGATCATGATACCACCGGCCTGTACATTACAACTCACTTCAGTTTCTTGCTGCCAGTCGATGTTTTCGGGGCGATATATTTCTTTAAGGTGTGAACCGGGTAATACTTTCAATGCACCATTATTTTCATTGGTGTCATCCAGATGAATGCGGACAGTGAAATTATCCTGCAAAATATGGAGTGGAGGCTGTACAGCAAACTGGTTTTGTTTAACCGTCCAGGGGCTATAACCTGCTATGTCAATTTTCCCATCCACCGATATGGTCAAATCCTGGTGCCAGGCCACAAACCAATTTGATGATCCGGGCTTATCAAAATAGATTGATTTTACAACAAAGTAGCCATCGCCAAAAATATCAGAGATAATGTTTTTTAACTTGTTATTCAATAAAAGAGGAGAAACATCCGGAACAGCCTTCAGAAACTGCCTTATAGCAAATACATCGGCTGTTTGGCGGAAAAGCGGGCCTGATCTGTCAGCGGATTCTATGACGTTAATTACGGTATTAACTTCGGCACCGGTATAAATATCATCCATAACAGTAAATCCGTCATGAGCTATATGATACCGGTGCCCGGTTAAATCCATCTAACAGAAATTAAACAGTTTTAAGTTCTTTATTACGTCTTTGAATTGAAAGCAGGAAGCCTATCACCATAATGATCGTACCACTCCAGAAGAAGTTGATATACGGGAAACTGATAGCACGCATTACAATCCACGGACGTTTATTTTGTGGCTGCTGATAAACAGTGATCTCTACCTTTTTATTTTCAGGGTTGATCCTTGAAAAACGCAGTTTTAAACCGGCATCCTCGACCTTACGGGCAAAGTCAAACACGTTACCGCCCCTGATCATAAATACGGGCTCGGCATTGTATACTTTGCCGTCGCGGGCATGAACCTCGATATTAGCGCCAATAGCCACATCATTAGCAGTAAGCGGAATGTTTTGTACCGTAGCCTGTTTGTTTAGTGATTTAACCAGCATAAAGCCGTCGCGGTACCTGATGGTATCGCCGATGGCAACTTCATGAGCTACCGGCTCATCATAGTTTTTATCATCGTTACCTTCGTCATGCCCGGCTTCGCCCTGCATAGCAAAACCTTCGCTTGGGATAGCGGTAACGTGAGTATAAAGATCATTTAACAAGTAATGTTTAGTATCGGGCGATGAAGACATTCCCGCATCGCGACTGGCCTGTACTTTGGGTTTAAGCACAAAGTTTTCAAGCACTTTGCCGTTAGCATCAAACTTTTTATAATCAACCCTGTAAAAATGGTAAGGTGATGATACCGAGTCGCCAAGGTAGGTAACTGTATAATCGCCCATTTTTACCGGGGTGTTTTTGTAGATCATGATATTTTCGCGGGCATTGCCAGCCTTAGCGTCAAAACCCTGCACATTAACTACGCCACTCGCGTTTTCAGAAACTACTTTACTGGTGCCTGCTGCTATTACCGCGCCCACCATCAACAAGCCAAATCCTAAATGCGCTACGGCCGAACCGGCCAGTTTAAACTTACCCTTAAAGGCATCAACCAAAACTTTGGCATTGGCAATAACCGAATAAACCGAACCGCACATCACCAGATTGAACACGAAATTAAGGCGATAAACCCCGGTTAAGTAAACAACAAGCGCCGTTACCAATATGGCAAACAAAAGGTAAACGCCTGTGGTAATGAAAAACCGGGTAATATCAGTCTTTTTATATTTCAGGAATTGCGTAAAGCCAGTAAGTAAAGTCACCACAAAAGCAAATGACGACTGGATCACATTATAATGTTTAACAGCATCAGATGGAGGTGCTATTTTGGTACCAAACATGGCATTCCATACAGGTACCGATGTTACTACAATAAGGTGGAAACATGACAGCCCTAAAAACACCGAACCAACAAACATCCAAAACTCGCGCGAGTAAGTTTCTTCATCTTTTTTGGTGATGGGCAATTCTTTCCATCTCCATACCAAAACAAAAACAGATAGCAAAAGGAATATCAGGATGCCGATAACCAGTTGCCAAAACATACCTAAATCGGTAAACGCATGCACCGAGCTTTCGCCCAGGATACCGCTCCTTGAAAGGAATGAGGTGTACCATACCAGTACAAAGCTTAGCAATACCAGCAACGTAGCTGTAAAATATGAGTGACCTGTATTTTTAAATACGATAAGTACGTGCAATGCCGCAACCATGGTTAACCACGGAAATATCGAACCGTTCTCAACCGGGTCCCAGGCCCAGAAACCGCCAAAGTTCAATGATTCATATGCCCAGAACGAGCCCATGATCACACCGGTACCCAATATCATAGAACCAAACAGGGCGTATGATATAGCGGGCTGTACCCACTCTTTATATCGTTTTTGCCAAAGCCCTGCAACCGCATAAGCAAACGGAACTATAATAGATGCAAAACCCAGGAACAATGTAGGCGGGTGAATCACCATCCAGTAATTTTGCAGCGATGGGTTCATCCCTTGTCCGTCTTTTATAAAGTCGAGGTAGTTTGGCTGCGAGAAGATAGGCGCTTCGATACCTGAATTACGCAGCAACAGGAACGGCGAGCTGCCTATCCGCTGACCGAAAATATCGATACCAAGTACCATAGTGCCCAATATCACTTGCGACAGGGCAACAACGGTCATTACCGGGCGCTCCCAAGATTTGGCCCTTGCAATAAGTACGTTACCCAAAACGGCCTGCCAAAAAGCCCAAAGCAAAAAGCCGCCCTCCTGTCCGTTCCAGAAACCTGATACCAGGTAATAAACAGGCAATGAGCGTGAGGTATAAGCCCAGGCATAATGATATTCGAAATAATGATTATAAAGCACATAGAACAGGCAGGTACCCATTCCTAAAATAGAGATAGAATTTACGTAGAAACCTAAACGGCCTAAACGCTGCCAGCTGCTGTCGGCCTTACCGGCATCATCAGTAGTAGCAAAATAGTAACTTATAAATGACAGCAGGGCTGCACCAAACGAAAGAACAATAAAAAACTGGCCGATTTGTCCCGGTAAAAGGTGTTCGCCCTTAAAAACTGTATTCATCAAAAATGATTAAATGCTGGCTTGTTTAGCCTTCGCTTCTGTAACTTCTAACTTATCCTGCGTGTATTTGGATGGGCATTTCATCAGGATCTTCGATGCATGAAACTCACTTCCAACCATCTGGCCGGTAAGTACCAGTTGCTCCGAGCGCTCAAAATCTTCCGGCTTGGTACCGGTAAAAACAACTTTACGTTCTTCTCCCTTATTATCTTTCATGTAAAATGAAAAATAATTGGCATCCTTAGTAGCGTCATAAACCATCTCCTTTCCCTTGCTGAATTGGCCTATTACATGCAGTTCGCTGCTGGTTTGCTGCGCCTCGGCAAAGGTAGCATAGGTGCTTGAGCTTGAATAAACACTAATGATAACCGCTATGGCTATAGCGATAACAACAAGACCAAAAATTGCACTTTTTTTCATCCGCGGTTTATATTATTATAATAACGATTTGCAAAAATACAAAACATGCAGCGAATAATGTTTATTACAAGACATATGTATTATTTAGAATCATTCTTGATTGAATGCAAATCAGCGTCATTGCGAGGAACGAAGCAATCGCGAACTATACAGGGACATTTACATGGCTGCTCTGTAAAGTCGGGGATTGCTTCGTTCCTCGCAATGACGGTTATTTATTATAGTGTTTTATGGCGATGCCTTCGGCCCGGGCTCTACGCTCATACGCCTGCAGGCTCTACGCTCATTGGCCGGTATCCGCTGCGGTCCCTATCGTGGCATAATTAAAAACAAAAACGAGGTAGGCTTTTTCAAACCCACCTCGCTATATATTAAAACTATTAAATCCTTAATTATGGCCAGATACCTAAATTTTGGTACGATACCGCTATTTTATTGATTGCGCCAACCATGGCTGCGTTACGCAGGGTACCGATATCGGGATTGTTTTTGTAGATCTCCCTGATCTCGTGGTATGAGCGGATCATGGTATCTTCCAGTCCTGAGTTTACCAGTTCAAGCTCTGATGCACCTTTAATAATGGTTGAGCGCTGTACCGGGGTTAAAGCTACACCAGTGATCCCTTCAACCATGTTTACCAGGTTAAGGTTGGAGTTTTCCTCAAACCTGCGGTTCATACGGCCGAAAGCTACGTGGCTCAGGTTTTTCAACCATTCAAAATATGATACGGTAACACCGCCGGCATTGGCAAACATATCCGGAACTATCATCCCACCATTGGCGTAAAATATAGCCTCAGCCTCGGGTGATGTTGGGCCGTTTGCGCCTTCAACAATAATTTTAGCTTGTATGTTACGGATATTTGATTCAGTGATCTGGTTTTCAAGAGCTGCCGGCACTAAAATATCGCATGGTTGTTCAAGCCCTTCCATGGTATTGGTAAATTCCTGTATTGCAGCCGCATATCCCAAAATAGAACCGGTGGCCTTACGATGCTGGAATACAGCCTCGATATCTAAGCCGTTCTCGTTATAAATAGCGCCTTCAAACTCGCAAAGGCCAACTATTATAGCACCCATTTCGGATAAAAACTTAGCCGAATAGTAGCCTACGTTACCAAGGCCCTGTACAATTACCCTTTTGCCTGATAAGCCTGGCAAAAGGCCAATCCTTTGCATATCCTCGCCAACGCTTACGCACTCGCGGGTGGCAATGGCTACTCCACGGCCGGTAGCTTCCCTCCTGCCCGCGATACCATGCAGCGCAATAGGCTTACCGGTTACAGCGCCCATAGCATCCAGCTGACCGGGGTTCATGGTAGCATAAGTATCGGCAATCCAGCTCATTTCGCGCTCGCCCGATCCATAGTCAGGTGCAGGCACGTCAATGCTTGGGCCAATAAAGTTCTTTTTGATTAACTCAACGGTATAACGGCGGGTGATGTTTTCCAGCTCGCTTACGGTATAGTTTTTAGGATTAATTTTGATACCGCCTTTGGCGCCGCCAAACGGAACGTTAACAATGGCGCATTTGTAAGTCATGAGCGCGGCGAGGGCCATCACCTCATCCTCGTTCACCATTTCGCTGTAGCGGATACCGCCTTTAGTGGGCGATTGGTGGTGCGAGTGCTCCACACGCCAGGCGTCAATTACCTCGAACCCGTTGCCCCTGCGGATAGGAAAACGGAAGCGGTAAACACTGTTACATGATTTAATTTGATCAAGCAAACCGGCATCATGTTTGGTGAATTGGGCAGCATAATCGAAGTTTTTACACACGTCGCTGAAGAAGTGTGTTTCCTGGTCGGCAATCAAAATATTCGTAGCCATAACTATTGTATAAATATTAATCTCTTAAAAAAGTGAGCAAATTTGGTACAATTTTTATCAATATTGCAAATATTTCTTAGTTAGTGTGCCGTATACACTACCTAACACCGCCATGAATAATATGTTTAAATTGTTTAAACATATTATTTGAACTACTTTTCGTTTTCGACTTTTTTTAACCGGCGGTCTATAGTAAACAGGTAAATGGCCAGGCCAACAAAAATTATGGAAATAGTTGCTACAACCACGTAAATTTTTCCCGACTGGCGCAAAGCGTCGGCCATTTCAACCTGCTGCCCTGGTTGTGCAAAAACAACGGTACAAAACGTAAGCAGCAACAATAAAAGCGTTAATTTCTTCATCTTAATTTATAGCGTTCTTCTTATTCTCAATTAAACGGATGCGGTAACGGATAGTTGCTATCCAAAGGGCAATAAAACTCCAGCCTAACATAGCCGGATAAAAGGCTATCTTCATACCGTTATCAAGGTCGTATTTACCAAATGCAGGGTTACCGCCACTGCCGGGGTGTAATGAATCTGTCATGCGGGGCAAAACAAATATCAGCACAATCATGATGGGGAAAGCGAAGATATTGTAGATGGCCGAAATCTTGGCCCGCTTTTGCTCCTCATCAATAGAGTTGCGGAGCACCAGGTAAGCGCAGTACAACAAAAATGCGATGGCAGCACTGTTTTGTTTAGGGTCGCCGCTCCAAAATTCACCCCAGGTAAATTTTGCCCAAAGCATACCGGTTAAAAGGCCCAAAGTGTAAAACAGCAACCCGGTATTAACGCTCTCAACAGCAGCAAGGTCATGCTCTTCTTTACCCGTTTGCAGGTATTTAATACTGAAATAAACCGATACCACAAAAACAGTCAGCATCCCCATCCACATGGGTACGTGAAAATACAAATTACGGATGGTTTCGTGAATAATTGGCAGCCTCGGCGCTTTGAAAACCAAGCCTGTGTAAAAGGTAGACAGCACCAGCAAAACAGCCGCAACCTTCCACCATGTTTGATAAATAAACTTCATATGATTTATGCAGGCAAATGTAGTGAAATTTCATTGTCATTATTCATTAGGTCATTGAGTCATTATTCATGCAAATAAAAAATGACCTAATGATGCAATGACATAATGACCAAAATCAATCCCCCGGCTCATAATCAACCGGCAGCAAATCGCCAAGCTTTGCTTTTGACCATGAGCCCTCATAAAGCGGGCTCGGGCTTGATATCACAATACCGTTCATATCAAAAGCAATATAACTTGAATATTTGGTCATGATACTGGTTTCGTAGTTAGGCATATCCAGCGGATGATAAACGTCCTTAAACTCGGTAGTTTCTTCGCGTTTGGTATATACTACATATAAAAAATGCGGAAAGGTAAGGGCATAAATCCCATCCTGCGGTGTTTTCCTCAAGATCTCAAACTCCTGGTAGGGTAGCTTCGCGAGGTTTTCCCGGTACCATTTGGTCATTTTCGACAGGTTATAATAACGCATCGCCGAATCGCGCGGCCCCTCCCGGTATTTTTTCATCTTCTGCATCAACACGGCTTCTTCCGGCCGCTCCGGATTAATTTGCCTCGTAAAATCATGCGCTTCGAACCCTTCTTGTTTTAACGTTCCTTTATAAAGCGAGCGGTAAAAATGCTGGGCCGATCCATAATAGGCCTGTTCGCGTTTCTGCTTCCAGAGTTTCTTTTGTGCCGAACTACCGGGCAGGTTTTCAAAAAGCGCACTTCCCGAATAGGATATGGTATGCTCAATAGCATCGTACAAAAAGTTTTTGAGCAAAAATTTGGTACGGTAGCCCAGCGCCAGGTTCTCTACCACCAAAAACTCGTCGCCTGATGCCTCCAACTGTTGTTTACCCCTATGATAAATGATATTTAAAATATGTGGATTGGTTACCTTACATTCCTTGCCGTTTTCGGTATCACCAACAAATTCCTTACGGAACAGTTCATAGTTCTTTTTCCAATCGGCACTGCTGCTGATCACTACTTCGCGCAGCATCAGCACTTTTTGATTAACCTCGATACTTAATTTTGCAGGTTCGCGGCCAACCAGCACCGTTGTGGAATATTCTTCAATGCTAACGCCAGTGACGACCAGTTGGTATTGTCCCGGCTTCACGCCAGCCAGGGTAAAAGTACCATCCTCGGCAGTAGAGGTACCGTAGGTGGCATTATTTAAAAATACGCTGGCATTGGCTACCGGGCTTTTAGTATCGGCCCGCACTACCTTACCTGTAATAGTACCGGTTTGTGCCGAAACGATGAGCGGACATATAAACGCGATAAGCAAAAACCAATAAAAACGCATTAATTAAAATTAGGATATTTTTTCAATCTGCTAAAAAACGCATTTTTTATGAACGGTTAATGAATTGCCGGTGTATAATTTTTGTTGCGGTAATGCCTGAACCCGAATTTATTAAATTAGAGAATTTATATTTTTAATCTTTTTCTTCCGCTCGTTTTTATTTTTCTTGCGCTGATTTTTAATGAGCGCTTAATGTGGGTTGGCGATTGTATCGCCTCCGCTTACGTTATAAACGTAAGCCCATTGTAAGCACTCGTTAACAACAAGCGCAAGTTGGAGCAATTTGCTGTCATGTGGGCGTTGCCTGCGGCCCGGGCTTTACGCTGCAAATCCTCGCCTCGCCTGTACTGCATGGCCTGCCCGCGCTGTGGGTTTTCCGCTGCAATCCCTAACGCTGCCCTACGCACAATGTCGATAAATATATTCACAAGCCATCACGTTTATTTCAGTACCTCTCTTTTCAAAACTTAAGCATCGTCCCCTACTCAGTCCCTCCACAGGTATGGGAAAAGCAGTAAAGCAGTAGCTATTACAATGGCATTGATAGCGCACAAAACGCCTATGTTGCCGTAAAAGAAACTCCGGTCTACCCCGTCCATTGCACTTTTACTTAACTTAATAAGCACCAGTATAACAGGAATAATAACCGGGAAGCTTAATATAGCCATGAGGGTACCATTATTACCCGCCTTTGACGCGATGGCCGAGATCATGGTGAACACAGTAGAAAAGCTGATGCTTCCTAACAATACAGCAAGAAAATAATACAGCGGATCGCCAAGGGTATTGGGGAAAAACACCTTAAATACCACCAATGCCAATGTGCTTAATAAAGCCATCAGCAAAATATTATAGATTGTTTTTGATAGGATAATTGCCTGCGGACTGGCAATAGAATAGTAATAGAGCAGCCGGCTTTTACTTTCCTGCATAAAGCTTTTGGCTATGGCATTTACTGATGCAAACAGCATAATGATCCAAAACAACACGTTCCAAACTATGGGGTAACCGCTGCTATTGGAAAAACCGGGATTTAAGTTGAGGGAGATATAACAAACAAAAACCGTTGAAACCACATACAGCAAAACGCCATTAAAAGCATATTTAGACCGCCACTCCAGCAAAACTTCCTTTTTGAGCAGGTACCAGGTTTCGTTAACAAGTTTCATCACCGCAAATGTAATAATTACCTGCGAGTGAGTAAGGACATTTGACAAGCTAAAAAAATTAGCTTAATTTTGAATATAACATACCAATTACCATGCCTGTAGCTTATTTCCGCACGCCGGTTGGCATTGCCCGCATAACCGAAGAAGATGGCTTTATAGCATCAGTATCGATACGCGATGAGGAATATGAGATTGCTCCTGCTCCTACCCCGCTGCTGCAAGCTGCTATTGATGAGTTAAATGAATACTTTGCCGGTACAAGGAAGCAATTTACCTTTCCTATAAAGCAGGAAGGCAGTGAGTTTCAACAACAGGTTTGGGACGAGTTGATCCAGATCCCTTACGGAACAACCATTACTTACGCCCAGCAGTCAAACCAAATGAATAATCCGTTGGCTATAAGGGCAATAGCATCTGCCAATGGCCGTAACAACCTATGGGTTGTAGTGCCCTGTCACCGGGTAATAGGGTCAAATGGCAGCTTAACCGGCTACGCGGGCGGTATATGGCGCAAAAAATGGCTGCTTGAGCATGAGGCAAAGGTAATGGGCGTTGGGCAAACCAGTCTTGAGTTTTAAATGCCCACCTTCAATAACATCGACATTTTTTCATGCAGTTGGTATGGCTGAAACGGCTTTGAAAGCACATCGTTCATCCCTGCCGATAATGCTTCCTGCTGCTCATGGTCATAACTTGCTGCCGAAAGCGATATGATGGGAATACTCCGTTTAGGCTCCTCAAAATCAACCCTGATGGTTTTAGCTGCCTGGTAACCGTTCATTTCGGGCATATGTGTATCCATTAAAACAATGTCATAGTCTTTATTGGTAAGCCTTTCAATAACCTTACGACCGTTATCAACCATCTCCACCTCTACATTCCAGTCCTTTAATATTTTGGAAAGCATAAACTGGTTAACCATGTTATCTTCAGCTACCAGCACCCGTACATTATTAAACGGCGGCAATATTTTATCAGTTTTGGCAGTTACCTTAGTTTTGGGTTTAATACTGATGGTATACCAGCATACAAAGTTGAAAGTACTGCCCCTGCCTACCTGGCTGCTTACGGTAAGTTCGCCTCCCTTTAGCTCGGCAAGCTTTTTCACAATGGTTAAACCAAGCCCGGTACCACCGTATTTGCTTACGGTATCTTCTTCGGCCTGTTCAAATGAATCAAAGATCCTGTTAAGCCTGTCGGCCGGGATGCCGATGCCCGTATCCTCAACACTGAATTTCAGCTTTACCTTATCATTGTGTTTTTGAAGTACGGTAATCTTCAGCTTTACATAACCCCTTTCGGTAAACTTAAGCGCGTTGCTCAGCAGGTTCATCAATATCTGGTTCAGGCGTAATGAATCTACCATGAGGTATTCCGGTACTTCATCTTCAATATCCAGCAAAAACTCAATATTATTTTCGTCGGCTTTAAATTTAAGCAGGTTAAAAACCGAGTTTACAATGTCATAAACATTATTGGCCGCTCGGATGATGCTGAATTTACCAGCCTCAATTTTGGAGATATCAAGTACATCATTGATCACACCCAACAACGATTTTGATGAGGTATCAAGCAAATCAAGCATCCCCACTTGCTGATCGGTAAGATCTGTTTTACGCAAAAGCGAAGTGATACCTATTATGCCATTAACCGGTGTACGCAGCTCATGGCTCATATTGGCCAAAAAGGTTTCTTTTACCTTTTTGCTGTATTCCGCGTTTTCTTTCGATTTGATGAGCTGCTCCTGGTAACTTTTTTGCGGAGAAATATCGCTGATATTAATAAATATGGTTTTGTTGCGGTATGCCGCGCGGCACTCCACCCAAATTACCCTTTTATCAAAGGTTTCAAACTTAAATTCAAAAATGGCATAGGCCAGGTTGTCTTTTATGATTTCACCCAGTTTTTTGCGAAACGGCGGCTTATGATCGTCTATGGCCAGGTCAACAATACTTTTACCAATAAGCTCATCAGGCCTGAAACCCATTATTTTTTCGACGGTTGGATTGATATTGTCAATGCGGAGACTTTGCGCGTCGACCGATGTGATAATATCGGCCGAGTTTTTTACAACTATGGCGTAGTTCTGCAGCTCATCGTTCTTTTGTTTTATTTCGGCCTGGGTGCGGGCCAGTTGTACAAATGAATCAACCTTGGCCGATGTAATGTAAGGATCGAGCGGTTTGTAAAGATAATCTACAGCGCCGGTACCCAGGCCTTTAACAGCATACTTGGCTTCTTTCGAAATAGCTGTAACAAAAACAACCAGGATATCTTTAGTACGCGGGTTTGATTTGAGCATTTCCACCAGTTCAAAGCCGTCCATTTCGGGCATCTGAACATCAACTAAAGCAATGGCAATATTGGTTTCCCAGGCAATTTTAAGGGCTTCATTTGGCGAGGTAGTAGAAAATATTTTGATATCATCGCGTTTAAGCAATGCCTCCAGAGCAATGATGTTCCCTTCTCTGTCATCAACTATAAGAATATTAACAGGGGTCATTTAATATTAATTAGGGGGTTGGTGATTGTCATGAAAGTAAAAGTTTAAAAATCTCATCCTGTGTTAAAACATAATCGGCAGCACCTAAATTTATAGCTGCCTTTGGCATTTCGGCCATTTCCGCGTCGCCGGGCTCCTGCGCTATGGTAAGGCTGCCGCTCTTCTTTAATTTTAATAAGCCTTCGGCGCCATCCTGGTTGGCACCTGAAAGTAATATCGCCATGCACCTGTCACCATAAACCTCGGCGGCGCTTTCAAAAGTAACATCAATTGATGGCTTTGAATACCATACCGGCTCCGAAACATCCAGGCTAAAATAACCGCCGCGTTCAATTAAGGTATGATAGTTTGCCGGGGCAATATACATAGTATCCGTTTTAAGAATATCCTTGTCCTCAATTTCGCGCATGTACATACGGCTGTTCTCGGCAAATAGTTTTTCTATTTCGCTGAAAAAATTTTTTTTCCTGTGTATGATAAGAATTACGGTTTTTCCCAGTTTTTCGGGAAGATCTTTTATGATCTTGAATAAAATTTTGAACGAGCCTGCCGATCCGCCCAATAATACGATCTGGGCGGCATGCCATCTTTCCAGTAACTTTTTATCAGGTCCCAACTTTTTGGTAAATGTTTTCTTTTTGGTTGATCACCTTAAACTTACTTTTAAACGTATCTGACCGAATGGTTTCTTTACTGCCAAGGCATAAATAACCCAGCGGGCAAAGGCTTTTATAAAACAGGTCAAGGATCCGTTCCTGCAGGTAAGTTTCAAAATAAATAAAAACATTCCGGCAACTTATCATCTGAAACTCATTAAATACAGTATCAGATATTAAATTATGCACCGAAAACAATGTATTTTGTTTTAACTCATTGTGTATCGACGCGGCATCGTACAAAATGGTAAAATGGTCTGTAATTGAACCTTTTAAATCAGTATATTGATAATTTTCCGCGTAGGTTTTTATATTGCGCAAACTGTAGATCCCTTTGCGGGCCTCCTTTAAAACCTCGGTATTGATATCCGTGCCGTATATGAACGACTTTTTTCCCAAACCAGCTTCGTTCAGCAATATGGCCATAGAGTAAACCTCTTCGCCCGTTGAGCAGCCTGCACTCCAGATTTTAACGTGCTGATAAGTTGAAAGATATGGAACAACCTGTGAGTTAACCGCACGATAGAATGAAGGATCGCGGAACATCTCGGTTACGTTAACCGTAATTTCTTCCAAAAAGCCTTGAAAAAAGTCTGCGTCATTAATAAGCACATGTTTAAGGTCATAAAACTCAAACTTGTTGAGCAGCATAATACGGGTTAACCTCCGTTTTAATGAAGCTTTGGTATAACCCGAAAAATCAAAGCCATGAACCTTTCTTACAATATCAATAAGCTCATGAACCTGCGCATGTGATATAATTCCCTGCTCTGTATCCATAACTAATTTTCAAGCCAAAGCTGCATCAGCGAAATCAGCCTGTCCATATCAACTGGCTTGGTGATATAATCATTGGCGCCGGCCGCTATACATTTTTCGCGGTCGTCTTTCATTGCTTTTGCAGTTAATGCTATTACGGGTAATTTAGCCCATTTGTTTTGCTTACGGATATGCCTGGTAGCTTCATAGCCATCCATTTTTGGCATCATGATGTCCATAAGTACTATGTCAATATCCTTTATATCCTCAAGTTTAGCTATGGCTTCTTCACCGTCATTAGCTATCTCTACATTAAGGTCATAGCTTTGCAGGGCGCTGCTCAGCGCAAAAATGTTGCGCATATCGTCATCAACAATGAGCACTTTTTTACCCTTAATAGCATCTTTGCCTTTAGTTAATGATTTAGGCTTTGCAGGAACTGCAGGTGACACCTGTTGTAGCTGTCCATTTGCCGTTTCGCTTATCTTGTTCAGGAACAGGTTAACCTCGTCAATCAGCCTGTCGGATGATTTATTGGTTTTAACCACCATGGCGTTGGCATAGTGCATTAACCTGTTAACCGATGTTTTATCAAGTTCCATAGCTGTATTAATGATAACAGGCAATGAAGCAAAGCGATCAACCTCTTTGATCTTATCCAGCAAATCCAACCCTGAAATATCAGGCAGGTTAAGGTCAAGGATCACGCACTGGTACTCGTTTTCATGCAGCAACCTGAATGCCGATTCACCGTCAAAAGCCTGATCGACGGTAATCCCCTGGCCCTGCATAAGGTCTTTCAAAGCCTGGCTTTGGGCCTTGTGATCTTCAACCAGCAGGATCTGTTTAAACCTGGTGCCGCTTTGCACCATGATATCGGCGAAAAGCTTATCCAGCGTTTCGGTATTGATAGGTTTTTTCATGAAGTTGATGGCACCTTCCCGGCGTACGCGGTTTGCTGCGGCATCCCCGGCCGACATCAGGTGAACAGGGATGTGCATCGTATCCTCATCATTCTTTAACTCCTTCAAAATCTGCCAGCCATCTTTACCAGGTAGCATAATATCCAGAATCACTGCATCAGGTTTGGCTTCCTTCACAATTTCAACCGCCCGGGTACCCTCATACACCATAATTGATTTATACCCATGATCGCGGGCATAATCCTGCAATATGTTTGCAAAGTTCTTATCATCCTCAACAATTACAACCAAAGGCTCTTTGCCGGGGTCGCGCGGGGCAGCTTTAACCGGGCTCAGGAACTCTGTTACAGGTTTAAAAGTTTCGGCAGTTGGCAAAGCCTCTTCAATTAGGGCGGCGGGTGTTAATTTAGCTTCAAAAGGCACTGTAAGTACAAATTCGCTGCCTATGCCCGGCTCACTGCTCAGGGTTATGCTACCGCCCAAAAGGAAAGCAAGCTCGCGGCTTATAGATAAACCTAAACCGGTACCGCCATATTTACGGCTTGTTGAACCATCGGCCTGCTGAAATGCCTCAAATATTACTTTTTTCTTATCCGCAGGGATCCCGATACCCGAATCTTTGATGGCAAAGCTGATGGTTTTATCTTTAACACCCGGCTTTACATTGATAGCGATAGAACCGTTTTCAGAAGTAAACTTAAACGCGTTGCTCAACAGGTTTTTGATCACCTGCTCTATACGTACCTTATCGGTAAATATGGTTTGCGGCAGTTGCCTGTCTATACTTGTTGTATAATTAATTTTTTTGTTGCTGGCTACTTCGGCAAACAGCATTTCCATATCGCCAACAATATCGCTTACCTTAATATCCTCATTTTGCATATCCAGCTTGCCCGATTCAATTTTTGAAAGGTCGAGGATATCATTGATCAAAGTAAGCAGGTCATTACCGGCGTTGAAGATCACGCTGGCATATTTGATCTGGTCTTCAGAAAGGTTGGCGGGCTTGTTATCTTTAAGTATCCGCGCCAGTACCAGGATACTGTTAAGCGGTGTACGCAGCTCATGGCTCATGTTGGCCAAAAACTCCGATTTGTATTTACCCGTGGTTTCCAGTTCTTCAACCTTAAGATTGATAGCCTGGCGGGCCTGTTCAATGGCCTGGTTTTTTTCTTCAAGCAAACTGGCTTTTTCTTCCAGCTCGGCATTGGTGGTACGCAGTTCTTCCTGCTGCACCCGGAGTTCTTCTTCTGAGGCCTGCAGCTCTTCAGTTTTTTGAACAAGCTCCTCATTGGTAACCCGCAGTTCTTCCTGTTGTGCTTCCAGCTCTTCGGCCTGCTGCTGGGTTTCCTCATACAGGTCGTGCATAATAGTACGCGCCTGCGAAGTATTAACAGCTATACCAATATCATTGGCGATAGCTAAAATGTATTCCGATTTATTTTTTGAGATCCCTTCATTAAAAGCAACCTCCATTACGCCTTTAAGCTTTTTATCAAAAAAGAAAGGTATGATAAACGATTCGGCCAGTTCAGTTTTTAATACCGACGATGAAAGCTCAAGCTTATCATTCAGTTTGCCTTTTACAACCGCCGCTTTACCATCCTTAGCTACCTGGCCAAGCCAGCCCTCGGTCATTTGTACCGATTTTTTAACAAAATCAGGATTGTGGAACGCGTATGAAGCATAAAGCTCAAGCCTGTTGTTTGCTTCGTTATACAGGTAAAATGTACCTGCCGCGGCATTCGTGTAAGTACAAACTTCAGACAGAATATTATTTGACAGTTCCTTTTCAACCTGTTGGCCCTGCATCTTCTCATTCAATTGGCCGGTACCTGTAAGCAGCCAGTTTTTAGCTTCGTTATCGGCAAGTACCTTACCAAGTTCAATATTGGCAACACGCACCTCCTCTTCCGTCTTCCTTTGCTGATCAAATGTTTTTTGAATATAGAAGAACAACATCAGGATAATGAACAGGAATACCAATGATCCGCATGCAATTACGATCTTAGCAAATGTAGATGCTTCCTGCGAGCTTTCCTCCCTGTTGGTAAGCAATCGCTCTTCAGCGTTGGTCATATGGTCAATAAGCATACGGACCTGATCCATATTCTCTTTGCCATTTAAAAACATGCCCCGTTGCACCATGTAGTCAAGCCCCTGGCTTCCGCGTGTTTCAACGTTTGTTTTGAGTATCAGCAATTGCTCCTTTACCAGTTTATTTATCGAATCAATACGTTTTACCTGCACAGGATTGTCCTTCACTAAATCCTTCAAAGTGGCAAGGCCATCGGCTATTTTAGGCAAAGAGGCATTATAGGGTTCAAGGAATGCCTTGTTATTGGTAGCACCATAGCCACGCATACCAGTTTCGGCATCTACCAGATCCTGCAATAAACTTGTTGACGTATGAATAACCCTTTGAGTATGATCAACCCAGGCATTATCCTCTTCAAATTGGCGCAGGCTGTTAAAGGACAAAATGCCCACCACAAAAACAAGAATGATTGACACTACAAAGCCAGCTAAAACCTGCTGGCGGAAGGAAAACTTTGACATTAGGTATCCGTATTAATCTGAATTACAAATATGTTTAAAAAAAGCTGTAAAGTAAACGTTACAGCTTTTTTTAAACACCCGGGGAGTATTAATTTGCAGCAGGATCTGCCGTAATTGGCATAAAAGTTTTTGGCTTACTACTTAACGCGCCAATTAAAGCCAAAACCGGGCCGGCAAACATCACGTACCAACCCCATTGAAATTTAAGCTGGCTGGTTAAAAATCTGTTAATACCTTTAAACGGAATAAAGCTAAATGCCGAATTAACCTTCATAATAGCGGCAACCAGCAGCAATACTACAAGAGCCACCGAAAGCCAGGCAGTCACACGCATAATTTTAGCCTGGTTAAGGAACGATACTATGATCCCGACAACAGCTACCAGTAAAAGCACCAGCCCATAAGGTTGGTTAAGCTTATAAATATTCCAGCTGGTTACATGGAATACCCGCAGCAACGGGCAATAGGTTGCAACAAATAACAGGGCAAACCCTGCGAATGATAAAATTGAGCTAAGGCGCATATTAGGTTGTTATTTTTGAGTTATCTCCATCTTATCGGCAAAGTGGGCGCAATAATCGCGCAGGTCCTCAACAATATTCTTTTCGCCGGTAGCGCGTAAAAAGCTGTCTCCCATGGTTTGCAGGGTTTCATAAAAAAAGCGCTTCATTTCGTCAACAGGCATATCCTTTGTCCAAAGGTCAATGCGCAGGGTATTTTTATAGCTTTGGTCCCACAGGGCAAGCATCATCGATTTTACGGGTAGCGCTTCCTTGTTGGTTGAGTCGGTTGATTCCCAAAGGATATGTTCAGGAACGTTATTATCATCAAGCGTAACGGTAAGCTTTATTTCAGCAGTTTTCATTTCAAAATTTATTTAACAAGTAAGAATATAATTATAACCAAAACAATGAAAAATGTCTCTACCATCCATATTTTTTTGGTTTCAATAAAAAAATTGCGGAACATGATATCAATCACAAAAACCACAAACGCAAACAATAAAAAGATCCAGCCTATGGTGCCACCCCAATGCTCAAGCGGACGTCCGGCCATACCGGCCCCGTAAATAAAAACATAGGCTGCCACCGCTACCAAAAAAGCGGTAAAAAAATTTAAGGGGGTAAATCTGAATTTCATTGATGGGCTTAGTGTCTTTTTTTGCTTTTGGATGATCGGCCTGAACCCTGCCTTGCAGCCTTTGAGCCATATTTAGCCTTGTCTTTATTGGCATCAAACTTTTTACGCTGGTTGAGGGATTTCTTTTCGTGGAAAGCCCCTTTAAAATCGGGGTCTTCTTTGCGCTTTTGCATATCTATCTCCCGGGCCTGGTCCTGGCGTTCTTCATAAGGGGTTTCCTCAATAAACACATCGTCGGGAACATGCTCAACGGGAATGGTTTGCTTGATGAGTTTCTCAATCTTGCGGATATAATACTCTTCAGACGGCGTAGCAAAAGTAATGGCCTCGCCTGATTGCAATGCCCTGCCTGTACGACCAATCCTGTGTACATAATCCTCATACACCACCGGTACATCAAAATTAATGACATGGCTTACATCGCTCACATCAATACCACGCGATGCCACATCGGTAGCCACCAGGATCTTCACATCATCGTTTTTAAATGAATTGATGGAGTTGATCCTCGTATTTTGCCCTTTATTGGCATGGAGCACTTTCACTTCTTCTTCGCCAAATTTACGGGTCAGAAATTTAAATACGTCTTCGGCCACCGCACGGGTTTTACAAAATACAATCAGCTTAGTAATGTCGCCTTCATTATCAAGCAACCTTTTAAGCAGGTTGATTTTGGTTTTAATATTAGGCACATGGTATAAATGCTGGTTAACCGTTTGCGCGGGCGTTGCCTGCGGGGTAACCTCAATAACCGTAGGAAACTCCAGGAAGTTAGCCGACAATTGGTGCACCTTCTCGCTCATCGTAGCCGAAAAAAGCAGGTTTTGCCTTTTCACAGGTACCACTTCCAATATGCGGTTTATCTGGGGCATAAAGCCCATATCCATCATTTTATCAGCTTCATCCAAAACCAGCACCTGCAATGTTTTGGTTACGATATGCCCGGCAAGGTAAATATCCATGAAACGGCCCGGAGAAGCAACGATAATATCAACCCCTTTGTTGATCTGTTCAATTTGTGTTTTAGGGCCGATACCGCCATAAAGCACCACCACACGTAAATCGGTATTGGCGGCGAAAATTTTCACGTTCTCTTCTATCTGCATGGCCAGCTCACGGGTAGGCGAAATGATGAGCGCGCGTGCATGCTCACCCTGAGCATATTTAAGCTTCATGATGATAGGTAATACGTAGGCGGCCGTTTTACCGGTACCCGTTTGCGCTATGCCCATTACATCCTGCCCGTTCAATATCGGTGGAATGGCTTTTTGCTGGATAGGCGTAGCTTCGGTATAACCGGCATCTGCTATCGCGTTCAAAATTTGCCGGTTAAATTTAAAATCTTCAAAGGTTACTGCCATGCCGCAAAGATAGGCTTTTTGTTGAAGTAGGAACAATGCGGAAAGTGCGAGTCAGGAAAGTAAGAACCAGGAAACAAGAAGAGCGTATCGTTCACAAGTGATCGTTGCGGGGTACAAATCAGTGGAACATCTCTAAATTTCCCAAAAGTGGAGCCTTCAAAAAAGCATCCAACCCTCACCTGAGGTGGGGGTTGGATGAGGCCACCTACTGCTTTCTCAGCAATAATGACTTTTACATGAGAAAATTTAGCTGTTATATACCGCAGCAAACTCCCTGGCAAAATCCTGCAAACTCACCTTACCAGACGATGCAGGCCTGTGCTTATCATAATCCTCCCAAATTTTTCCGCTTTTTACCGCAGTGCCCATCTCAACAAAATTGCGGGTCATTTCGGGTGGAACACCTGCCTGTGATAAGCCTTCGGCAAGCTGTTCATCAGTAAATTCAATCCATGGCAAGTTAGGGTTGCCGATTGCTTCACCTAAAACGGCTGCAACCCCGCCGGATGTTGACTCATCGCTTACAATGTAGCGTACACTTTTACCCGTAAAATCCTTTTGCAACTCTTCAGCAACTGCTGCCGCAATATCTTTAGGGTGTACCATGATCAGCCTTGTATTTGCGGGATAATTTGACCCAAGGATCCCCTGGTGCTTGATAAGCGGGATATTACTGAAAAAATTGATATAGAAGAACGGTGCACGGATAAACTTAACGGCCACGCCATCTAATCCGTTCAAAATCCCCTCAACATCATGGATGCCTTTTATAGGGCCTACACCGTTATCCAAATGCGCCCCGATGCTGCTTAACGCAACTACTTTTTTTATACCCGATCGTTTAATGGCTTCGGCATAGCTTTTACCTGTTTCGTTTTGGTATGCCCTTAAGCTTTCTGCACCAAAGTTTGGCGGCACCATGGCGTAAAGCGCGTCGGCTCCGGTAAATGTTTGTGTTAAGAAATCAGCATCGGCTAATGAACCTATTGCTGCTTTAGCCCCTAATGATTCTATCTCGGCTATCTTATCGGCGTTACTGCTGATTACGGTTACGTTATGCCCTGCGGCTGTTAAAGTTTGTGTTAAAGGTTTGCTTATATTGCCTGTTGAACCTGTTACTATAATTTTCATAATGTTTTTGTTTTTATTGAAAGCAAAGGTATTTTTGTACTTACTTTTTTACAAGTACTTACCCTAAAGTATGTATCACCATGACAGCAATAAAAGAAAGCTCAACCATACAGGAAAACAAACAAGCCGCATTTAAAGAATGCCCGGTAACTTATGTTATGGAACGCATAGGCGGGTACTGGAAACCGATCATTTTGTTTCACCTTTTAGCCGGAAGCAAGCGTTACAGCGAGCTAAAAAAATCTATCCCCACCATTACAGAAAAAATGCTGATCCAGCACCTGAAACAACTGGAAGCTGATGGTATCATCATAAGGGAATCAAAACCTGTTGTGCCCCCCTACGTAACCTACCGGCTCAGCGAATCGGGCATGGAATTGCGGCCGGTAATGTACGCAATGGCAACATGGGCCGTAAAGGATAGCGACGCCAATGGTACTGCCATTTATAAAAGTTTGGGGCAGTTTCCGATAGAGCAGGAAATAGCCACCGCTATTGAAACTTACGAAGTTTCAAAAACTTTGTAAGTTTGACCTGTTATAAGCATCATATTAATAAATCCGAAATCGAAATTTCCAAATCCGAAATCTACCCATGTCTACAATTCTGATAAAAGCAGCCACCATAGTTAACGAGCATAAACAATACGTTGCCGATGTATTGATCAAAGATGGTTTGATAGATCGTATCGATCCGGTAATTGACGCGCAAGCCGATGAAATCATCAACGCAGAAGGCCTGCATTTGCTGCCAGGCTGCATCGACGACCAGGTACACTTCCGCGAGCCGGGCTTAACTTATAAGGCCGATATTTATTCAGAATCGAGGGCTGCTGTTGCGGGCGGTATCACTTCATTTATGGAGATGCCCAACACCGTTCCCAACACGTTAACGCAGGAACTTTTGGAGGATAAATACCAGATCGCGTCGCGCAATTCGCTGGCTAATTATTCATATTTTATGGGTGCCTCCAACAACAATTTAGATGAGGTTTTGCGCACCGATACCAGCAAGGTTTGCGGCATCAAAGTGTTCATGGGTTCATCTACGGGCAACATGTTGGTTGACGACCCTCACACGCTCGAAAAACTGTTCGCTCAGTCACCAATGCTGATTGCAACTCACTGCGAAGATGAGGCTACCATCAAGAGCAATCTTGCCCATTACAAACAACTGCTTGGCGAAAATATTCCGGTGCGGATGCATCCAAAAATCAGGAGCGCGGAGGCCTGCTATTTGTCGTCATCAATGGCGGTTGAGCTTGCAAAAAAACACAACACCCGCTTGCATATTTTGCACATTTCTACCGAGCGTGAGACACATCTTTTTGACAACACAATACCGCTAAAAGATAAACGGATTACTGCCGAAGCCTGCATCCATCACTTATGGTTTACCGATGCGGATTATGAAACAAAAGGCAACTATATTAAGTGGAACCCGGCGGTAAAAACAGAGGCAGATCGTGATGGTATTTTACGTGCTGTACTCGACGGAAGGATTGACGTTATTGCCACCGATCATGCCCCGCATACCGTTGAAGAAAAAGAGCAGCCTTACCTGCAGGCACCATCCGGCGGACCGTTGGTTCAGCATGCTTTGCCCGCTATGCTTGAGCTATATCATCATGGCAAAATAAGCCTCGAGCAAATTGCAGAAAAAATGGCGCATAACGTAGCTACCCTTTTTCAAATAGAAAAACGTGGCTTCATCCGCGAAGGTTACTGGGCCGACCTTGTACTTGTAGATTTAAACAAACCCTGGAACGTAAATAAAAGTAATATCCTGTATAAATGTAACTGGAGCCCGTTTGAAGGCAATACCTTCCGATCTCAAGTGGCTTATACTTTGATATCGGGAAATCTGGCTTACAATAATGGAAGTATTATTGAAGGTAAAGCCGGTAAACGATTGACTTTTAACAGGTAATCCAAATAACAATTTCATGATTACAGAATTCTCTGGAGTCTAAACGCTATATTCTTTTAACTAAAAAGTCATGCCGAATTTATTTCGGCACCTCACAAGCAAGATTCCACGCGGCTCTTCTGATGGGGTGCTGAAACAAGTTCAGCATGACGATAGTTAGTTATTCACTCCCACAAAAACCTCTACCTCGGCATTATCAGCATTTTGTGACCTTTCTCCATACACATCAAAATCAGCCATATATCTTCTGTCGATATCACTTGTCCAGATCTGGTGCCAGGTTTCCCCTACTGATTGCGGCAGTGCACCTTTGGCAATATAACGGTTATAGTTTCCGGAAGGCACAGTAATACAGATCAGCCCTTCAGGGATATTGTCTTTAGTAGCTACCTTGCAACCCAGTACTGCGGTATAAAAGCCATCCTTATCGCTTTCATAATCAGTGTAAACACAATAAATATCATCGCTGACACGGTTCACCACCTGCTGTAAAACATACTCGCTCATAAACCAGTTCCAGAGCCCGGCAATATCCTTCATCGCCTGGCCGCCCTGATTTGTGGTGCGCACCGAAATGCCGACCAAAAAGAAACCTTTTATTGTTACTTTATCCATAGCTGGAGCTATTACTATTTGGGTAGTGTCTCAGTTTGAATCCCGCTAATTACCCATGCTTGAGCGGTTATGTTTAGCTTTGTAATGGTTCATTATTCCTATGCGTTATAGTGAACATATTAAAATTACACATTATTAACTTTGTAACATGGCAAAAAAGGATTTAAATGAGAGTGCGTTCTTCATTTTAGAGCAGATCACCAGTGAAGACAGGCCAAAGAATGAGGCTGCGGTCACATTAGGGAGAGCCGGAGGCCTTAAAGGAGGTAAAGCAAGGGCAAACAGTTTAACCTCGGAGAGACGAAAGGAAATAGCTAAAAAGGCGGCTGCTAAAAGGTGGGGTAAAAAGGATGAGTAAAGAAGAGTTTGAGCAAATCACATTAACAATGGCATCCCTTGTAGCAGATGCCTATTTGGGCAAAGATGTTGTTTCGTCTTTGCCTCTTATGCTTAAGAACATAAAACTGTTAAACGCTGCCATTGATGCAGAGAAAGAAGACATGGAATATAAAAACCTTTTAACTACAGTTGCTTATCACTATTACTTTTTAAAAGATAAGGTTCTTGCTTCACATGCTTAATTACTGCCTTAACTAAATTGGCTACGCTTTCCTTGTGGGCTTTCGTTATGATTTTCTTTGCCATGCACAAAGGTAATTACTATCTAACGTTCGTTTTTACATATTCTGCACAATCTCCGACAATGGTATCTTTTACAAGATGCGGTACTGAATCTGTTACTCCATTTGGATACCTATCTTCTATGTGCTTGATGTAACAATCGCAAAAGGGATTCTTATACTTTTCTTGCATTCCTTTAATTAAAGATGTCTTCATTAAATTACCTCGTATAATATTTTTATTCTCGTAAGTCCATTCAAATTTTTTAGGTTGCTCCGTCTTTGATTTATCTACTATGTAATCAAGAGTAGGTGATATTATTAGGTTTTTGAAATATAAAAGTATTGAAACAGATAAGGCGCTTATAATCCAAAGTATTGATTTAACGGGTTTGGTTATTCTTTGTTGATTGCCCGTAACCGGGATTTGAGCCTTGAGTTGTTTATATCTTTTATCAGCCCCTTCTACATCTTGCATAGAGATGCCACGATCCAATAAAATAACTTTTAATATCATTATCGCATCAGGCGTATAGTCATCTTGTGAATATTCCATAATGGTTAATAATTCTTCAGATGTTTTCTTTGTAAGATTTTCTTTGACTATGTGATAGTCCATGTTGTGAGAATTTGGGCAAAAAATAAGCGTGGCCTTAATTATCCTTAGCTACCCAGGCTTCTCACGGCCTAACACGCATAAAGATACAGCCACGCCTTTACAGCGTACTTATACCTCGGTTGCGTGCATGCTGATTGTGAGAATTCGGGTAGCACTCCGATAGTTTAGTACAATACTTTAATACATCACGAAAGTACAATTAATTGATGAAATATTGATGCCGTTAATAAACCTTAAAACAAAATGATTTTTATGCTTGACAAATAATATAAATCATTATATTTGAGGCATGAATAAGTTACCAATTGCCAAGAAAGTTCAAATCATTAATTGCCTCGTTGAGGGTATGAGCCTACGTGCTACATCGCGTTTAGTTGACTGTAGCATTAACACAGTTACTAAGCTATTGGTAGATGTTGGCAAAGCTTGTCAAGCGTTCCACGATGAAACAGTACACAGTTTAGATAGTGAGCGTATACAATGCGATGAGATATGGTCATTTGTGTATGCTAAACAAAGTCACGTTGAAAAGATAACCAATACCAGTATCATTAAGGATCAAACTGGCGATATATGGACGTGGACTGCATTAGATCCCGACACTAAACTAATAGTATCGTACTACATTGGTGCAAGGGATGCAGTAAGCGCCCATGACTTTATGAGGGATTTAAAGAGCAGGTTAAACAACAGGGTACAAATAAGCACAGACGGCCTTAAAACCTATAAGGATGCAATTAAAAATAACTTTGGCAGCAAGGTAGACTTTGCACAGATTATAAAGAACTATGAGAGCGATAACCCTAAAGGGGCTAAAAGATATCAACAGGCATTTGATCGTAGCGCAGAGGCAAGATATAGCCCTCCTAAGGTAACAGGAGTAGAAAAGGTATACATTACAGGCAATCCAAACCCCGAACATGTAAGCACATCAATGATTGAGCGCCAAAACTTAACCATGCGTATGCACATGCGTAGATTTACACGCTTAACAAATGCATTCAGTAAAAAGATGGAAAACCATTGCCATGCAATAGCCCTACACTTTGTTTACTACAACTTTGTCAAGATACACAAGACATTAAGGGTAACACCCGCAATGGAGGCTAAAATAGTTAAAGAGCCTATGAGCATAGAGGACATTGTTGGACTGGCTGATTAATTTCAGCCTTTTTTGTTTATAATCAATTAATAACACCTAAATTGTACACATAAACTTAAATCAAACCATCATGCACACAATTCAAAACAACTTCAACAACCTAAAAGATGATTTTAAAAAAGACACAGGCAAGAATGCCGATGACAATATCGAATTATACATTGCGTATTTTAATGCACGCATGACAGACAGAATCATGCAAACTAATCATATAATGGTAAATGAATTAGCAAACGGCTTACACATTTTACCCGATGCCATCGTTAGAAGGATGGCAGAAATGATTACAGCACTTAAGAAGGACGGCAAACTATAGTTTCATCCTCTATCTCATTTACGGCACGAAGCAATACTTCCTTTGCCTCTCTTACACTCAGACCGGAAACGGTCTTTTTTATTTCTATCAGTACAATCTTTTGCACTTCATTCATACCAAACACTAAATCATCTTCCATAACATTATATTATTTATCTATATCTACAAATATACCAACTATCCTCTTCCCTATTTCAAACTGAGACACTACCACATTATATTATTTATCTATATCTACAAATATACCAACTATCCTCTTCCCTATTTCAAACTGAGACACTACCACTATTTGTTATATTGATATATAATTAATTTTTATACAGTTAATTATAATGATTATATAAATTATTAGTTTATAATTATTATTATTCAACCAACTTCTTCAGTCCCTCAAAAACCCCTTTCCAATTTTGCTCTGAATGCGTTTTGGCTTCCTCATTTTTTACATTATCCTGGGTAATGGTAAGCTCGGTTTCGCCATTATTCTCGGTTAGGTTATAGGTAATATTAGCATAGTTTTCGGGCTTGTCTTCGGTACCGCTCATACTGCTCCAGTAATTATATTTTACAAATGTACCGGGATCAATGTCCAGTATAGTTCCATGGTCTTCATACTTTTTACCATCCCACTCCCCGCTGAATTTTATGGGCTCCCCCACCCTCCAGCTCGATTCAAGATCGGTACCAAAAAAATATTTTTTCACCATAGCAGGATCAGTCAGGCCTTGCCAAACTTTAGCCATTGGGGCTTTAAATTTTACCTGCACATTTACTGTTAATTTTTCCATAACGTAGCTTTATTTAATAGTGGTTGTTTTGCAGTGATCATTTGTTCCTTTATCTTCTTAAAATCCGCGCCCGGAACTTCAAAAAATCCAAATCTGAAGTTGTAGCCCCACACTTTTTTGTTGGTGATAAAATCGAGTTCGTCAATCATCGGGGCTATCGGTACTTCGGCACATTCGTAGTAATTTACATTGCGGCGGTATGGGATAAAATCGATAGCCATTTGCTTCTGATAAATATCCTCGTCACGCACCTGGCCAATGGCTGTAAAAGCCTGCAAAGGCTCATTGCCGTTCATCTTTTGTTTAGGCGAATACACCGCCACCCAGTCTCCAACCTCCATACGTTTAAGCGGCGCCAGTTTACCATGATTAGCCTGAATAAATCCCCCGGAAATGCCACGGCCAATGTGATCTTTTGATACTACTATTATCCAATGTTTCATAAGTGTATGGTTTAAATTACCCGCAAAAACACGACCAATAAAAGCCCTGCCCCTGCCATTATGAAACAAAGTAACAACGCACTGGTGACAGCCTTATGTCAGCAGGAAAAAAAGAAAAGAAATTAATTTATTTTTTGGGCGATGGTCGCGGTGATCTCCCGTACACGCTGCAGCAGTGTATCTGGTTTGATGATTTCAGCACGGTCGCCAAAGGTCATATACCAGCGGGCGAAACCTTCTAATGAGATGGTCAAAAAAGTCATTTCAATTTTACTGCCTACAGTTTTCTCAGATACAAAACCGCCATAGTATTTTTGATGGTCAAGATAACTATGGATCTCCTTATCAACTTTTATCACCACCTGCTCAAGCTGCTTTTCGCAAGCCATTTTATCAATATAATCTTTTAGCGTAGGATGCTTACTGTTGATATAACTTTTATCGGTAACCATCAGCTTTTTAATACGGTCGATCCTAAAGTCGCGGTAATCACTGCGCAGGCGGCAGTAAGCTATCAGGTGCCAAAAACTATCCAGAAAAAAAACGCCCACGGGCTCAACTTCCCGTTTGGTATTTTCCTGCGAGTGGGCAGCAAAATAGTCAATGCTCATGATCTTTTTACAGATGATGCAATCCAATATGGTTTGGATATGATCGGCACTTCCGGCACGCTTCTGACTATGACTTTTCAACACTTCTATGCTCCCGTCCAGGTTTTCCAAAGCATCTTTTTCTGATGATTTAAGAATGGCCCGCACCTTGTACATGGCCGATTGGTATTGCGCCATGGTTGAGGTATCGGTAAGCTTTTCAACAAATTTTTCGGCGGTTAAAAAAGCGGTGGCTTCTTCGCGGGTAAACATAACCGGGGGCAGGCGGTAACCATCCATAATGGAGTAGCCAACGCCGGCTTCGCCTATGAGCGGGATACCTGCCTCCTCAAGCGTTTTAATATCGCGATAGACCGTACGCAGGCTAATATTGAACCTATCGGCAATATCACCGGCCTTTACCACCCTGCGTGATTGTAGTTGGATCAAAATGGCTGATATTCGGTCGATGCGGTTCATGGCGTCCAAATTAAATAAAAAACAATTTACCTTTGATTAATATTTATCTACAATATGGCCGTTCAACCCGAAGAAAAGATCATAACATTTGAAACCTATTATGATGTGATGCTTGCACATATCATCCGTACCAAACTGGAAGGTTATGGCATCCCCTGCTTTATTGCCGATGAAAACACCATTGGTTCTAATCCCCTTTACAACCAGGCGGTAGGCGGCATTAAACTTAAAATATTTGAGCGCGACCTGGAACGCTGCCGCGAAATCTTAGCTGCCGAAGGCGACCTGCATGACCAGGACCATATTGAAATTGACGACGAAACGCTTAATGCGGTGATTTGCCCTTACTGCGGCTCAACCAATGTACGCTACGGTTCTGCAACCGAAAAAAGGGTTCATTGGCTCACTGCCATCATCTCATTTTTATTGATGATATTCCCTTTTTATAGCCGTAAAGCATGGCATTGCTTTAATTGCCAGCGCGATTTTGAATAGCTTTTTTTTCAAAGTCGAAAGTCTTAAGTCGCGAGTCAAAAGTCTTCATTTTTATAACCCGACAGGGTCTTAACTTAAAACTCAAGAATTACGACTTCAGACTGAAGACTTAGAACTTACGACTTAAAACTGTTTTTCATATATTAGCGGTATGTACAACCGCCGTAAGTTCATTAAATTATCCGCCGCAGGTGCTTCATTTGCAGCGCTTTCTAAATCTGCCATCGCAAAAACTGTCATATCAAAGCCCGAAGGCGGTTATCCTATCGTAATTTCAACCTGGGATTTTGGCATTATAGCCAATAAAGGTGCCTGGAAAGTATTATCAGCCGGAGGCCGCGCACTCGACGCCATTGAAACCGGCGCCCGCATCCCCGAAGCCGAAGATATTACCAACCATACCGTTGGCCGCACCGGCTTGCCCGATCGTGACGGACATGTAACCCTCGACTCATGTATCATGGACGAGTTTGGCAACTGCGGCTCGGTAGCAGCCATGGAGAATATAGCCCATCCTATTTCTGTAGCCCGTTTGGTGATGGAGAAAACCCCTCACGTAATGCTGGTTGGCGAAGGTGCAACCCAGTTTGCCGTTGAGCAGGGCATGAAAAAAGAAAAACTGCTAACCCCCGAAACAGAAAAGATCTGGAAGGAATGGCTTAAAAAAGCCCAGTACAGCCCTGTAATGAATATCGAAAACGGCGGTAAACCGGGTAATAAATACAACCACGATACCATCGGCATGCTGGCTATTGATGCTAAAGGCAATATCTCCGGCGGTTGCACAACCAGCGGCATGGCTTTCAAATTACATGGCCGCGTTGGTGATAGCCCGATTATAGGTGCAGGCCTTTATGTAGATAATGAAGTTGGCGGCGCAACATCAACTGGTGTTGGTGAGGAGGTGATCCGCAATGTGGGCAGCTTTTTGGTAGTGGAGCTGATGCGCCAGGGCTTATCGCCCGAGGATGCCTGCAAAGAAGCTGTAAACCGCATTATTAAAAAGAAACCGGAAATAGCCAAAAAGATCCAGGTAGGCTTTTTAGCCATCAACAAAAAAGGTGAATATGGTGCATACGCCATACAAAGCGGTTTTTCATACGCCGTTTGCAATGCGCAGCAGCAGGACCTGTTAATACCGGGCAAGAGTTATTATAAATAATTTAGTCCATGGACCATAGTCGATAGTCCATGGCTTAATATTGCAGAATATAGTTAACTTAACAGCAGTAGTCTATGAACTATCGACCATAGACTATGAAAAAAGGCTATGGACTATCTACCATGGACTATGGACTTAAAAGAACATGCAGGTATCACTCGAAGTTTGTGCTAATTCGGTAACATCGGCCCTGGCAGCCCAGGAGGGCGGCGCTGTGCGTGTTGAACTTTGCGAAAATTTGAAGGATGGCGGCACCACCCCATCGCACGGCACCATATTAATGGCCCGCAGCCTGCTCCATATCAAGCTGTATGTGCTCATCCGCCCGCGCGGCGGCGATTTTTTGTACAACGATATGGAGTACAAGCTCATGATGGCCGATATCAGGTATTGTATTGATGCCGGCTGCGACGGCGTTGTGATAGGTATCCTTAAAGAAGATGGCTCCATCGATATAGAACGATGTACCGAGATGGTACGCCTTGCCAGGCAATGGGGCCTGGGTGTAACTTTTCACCGGGCTTTCGATATGTGTGCCGATCAGCATAAAGCCCTTGAAGAAATTATTGAAATGGGCTGCGAGCGGATCCTGACCTCGGGTGGTAAAAGCACGGCTATTGAAGGCGCCAGCAACTTAAACCGACTTATTGAGCAGGCGGCAGGCCGTATCAGTATTATGCCCGGAAGCGGTGTAAGCGAAGTCAATGTAGCCGACCTGATCCATTTTACCGGCGCTACCGAAGTACACTCATCGGCAAGGATAAAAATTGCCAGTAAAATGAAATTTCATAACGATCATATACTCATGAGCAACGAAGCCGGCGATGAATACAGCATTGATGTTACCGGCGTTGACCGGGTTAAGGAACTGATCAGGCTGGCGAACAGTTAAACACCTTAAATGGCTTAATATAAAAGTCGTCATTGCGAGGTACGAAGCAATCTCCAATTAGCAGGTACGCCCTGTATGGTTCGCGATTGCTTCGTGCCTCGCAATGACGATTCTTTTGATATCTCTTAAAAAAACGTCACCGGTAAAACCAGCTCTATCCTGTTTCTCCCTATTCCGCCAAAGAAATCCTCATCCAGTAGCCTGCTGTACCTGATGCCGAATGTGATACTGTTTTGATTAAAGAACTTGGTATCGAAATACAATGTACCGCCCACCGATCTGAAGTTTTGCTTAAAGCTGCTGCCATCGGTAAAAAAATTTGATGCATTGGCATGGGTATAATCAAAAAACAATGCTGCACGTAAACGTAACAGGTAAAACAGGTTACCGAAACCTGCATCAGGATAGGCTATTGGCATATGATAGGTTAAGCCAATCTTATTCATATTATCCAGGTTTTCGGCGGTATAACCTTTTGAGAAAGGGAAATCATTAGAGAAACTGATCACGTTGTCCTTCCCTTTTTGCTGGTGCGCCAGGCTGATGACAAAGTTGTGGTTCACAAACAAGCCAGGGAAGTAAAACGACCCGGTTGTTAACAGTTGTGTTGCTCCCGAACCTGAAATTGCCGATTTATAATTAACGCCAATGCTTTGCGCAAACCGGGGATAAATATTTTTCTGTGCCTGTTGCGTTTGATTGCTAAAGCTGAAATAATTATTCAAATAGCTATATGACCGGTCGGCAAAACTGCCTTTGTAGGCTTGTTGAAAGTTGATACTGTTAAAATACAGGTCGCTGCCAAAGGTAAGACTGGTTAACCGCTTACCCTCACTAAAATTCAGGGGAACCCGCAAGCCACCATGTACAGCAGTCTCGTTCCAGTAAACGTATTGGCCTTTATAAAAGCTCCGCCTGTCGAGTGTATAATCGGCCCCGGCCGAGATATAGGGGAATAAAGCCCCGTAAATGGCATCGAAACCGAATTGTTTATACCCCTCATTGGTATTGTAATCAAAAGACAACTCAGACTGAAAAGTATTCAGCACATTCTCACCTGTGATAGCGAATGAATAATTAGGATCGCTGATGTTGGGGATGATACTGTGAAAATTAAACAAACCATGCGCTTTGGAATATTTGGTAACCGGCAATGGCTTATCAACTATCCCTGTTACTAAATTGGCAGCCGAATCTTTTTTCAGTGCTGTGATACCCAGATCGGGCAGGTAGCGTGCATAATCCCCCCCGGCGGCTATCCATTTCAAATCTTTTTTATTGGCCTGGTTAATCCGGTAACCATCGGCAGTAAAACCTACCCAGGCCAGTTTATTGTCGCTTACAGCAGGTTGATAATAGCCTATACCACTGTCGTTACCGGTAGGCAGCATCTCATAAACACTTCTATCGTTAAGCATCATTACAAACAGGCGGTCGTTTTTGCCATCAGTTTGGGTAAAGTAAAGTGTATCTTTTTTCAGCGCGATAAAACCTATAGGGCGAAAACTCAGGGGTGTTAAATACGTTGTTTTACCGTTAGCGATCTCTGTAAGCGCTATCCCCATTTTACCATCCTTATTGCGCGCTGCCGACAGCAGTTTACCATCGCCATAAAACTTAGGATACGTATAAAACAGCCCCCGCGGATTTGGAATTTCCTGTTGCAGTTCCCCTGCTGTGTCTAAAATATGCAACCGGCTTGCACCTGATGGATCAACCTGCACGGCAACAATACTTTGGCCATCGGCACTAAAAGCAGGCGAAAAGTATTTTGCTTTTGATGTGATCCGGTGTTCCTGGCCTGTTTTTGCATCAAGCAGCATCAATTCACTATAATTACGGTAGCCCCAGCGTAAATCCGGCCGATAGGATGTATAAATTATTTTACCGTTGTGATAATCAAAATAACTATCCAATGAATAGGAACGGGTGCTGAGTTTTACCTCTTTATCACCGGTTTTAATAACAAAGGCGGGCAAATGATCGTAAGTATTTTTTGCATAGATGAGCGTACTATCGTTCACAAAAGCCGGGTATTGCCGGTTGGCCTCAAAATGTTTCTTCCGGTCGTCAACCGGTTGGGTGTTATCTTCGGCAAATTGCTGTTTGAAATAAGCAAATCCGTTATTTGAAAAGGTTTTGAAACTTTCGCCGGTGTATTTTTTAACAGCCCATTGAAAAGGATAAAAGTCACCGCGATAAGCCGCGGCGTCATGTGTTACGTTTTTCCAAAGTTCGCTGCCATATTTTTCGCGGCCGTATGCTACCATCATGTAGCCGAGCGGGTAATGATCGGGCACATAATCGCGGTACGAGCCATTGCGAAGCTTCATATAGCTGTAGTTTTTATCCGCCGCCCACAGCGCACGGTAACCGGTAAAAAAATAAGGCAACCGGCCCCTGCCCTGTTCGCTCACCAGGGTTTCGTTAAAAACAGCGTCGCCCTCAAAAAACCAGTTGGGTACAGCCAGATCGTTACCCAACGCCTGCCCGCCCTCACCAAAAATTATACGGAGTAAATGCGACAGGCCTACATTAAAATTATTGTACTGCTGCACATGCCTGTACTCGTGAATAGCCAGTTGCTGCGGCCATGGCAGGCTGCCTATATCAAAGCTATTTTGTTCGGGAGTTAAAAAAAACTCGCTCCTGAAGGGGGCCAATCCTACATAACCGTTGGCTACAGTAGTTTGATTTTGCAATACAATACTGATTTGTTTTTGCTTAAAACCGATTGTTGGCCGGATCAGGCCGTTCATTTGCTGCACGATATTGGCAACCCTTAATCCCGCCGAATCCAACCCAGCCGGGAATATTACCCGCGCGGGTGGTGTGTTTACCTGTTTCCACTTTATAGATGGCGGGTTACCGCCAAACACCTGCGCTTTTGATAATGTAGCAGAAAGTAACAGCGCCGGAAGTATTAATTTTTGAAGCGTTTTGCAACCGGTAAACAGATGATTCATTGAGGGTGAAAGTAAGTACAAATTGTAATTTAAACAACAAGCTACTTACTGAACGCTTATGAATTTGAACTGGTATAAAACAAAAAACACCCATCAAACTGACGGGTGTCAAGACAAGGTTAAAGTTAAGGTTTAGGTTTTTAATATTATATCAATTATTATTGAAGGGAATATTAGCAACCCGTGATAGGTAATGGCAGTTCTTGTTTTGCATGATTTAATCAACGCTTAAATCTCGCCATTTAAAAACGGTCCCGCAACCCGTGAAAACACGGTATTTTATTCCGTTTAATAACGGTAGATAACCAGTACCGGATTACAAAAAAGCCCGATATGAATATACCGGGCTTACTATTTCATATTTTGATGATCTTACCGCCTTTTTGCCCGGAAGGTTTAGGCGAATCAGGTTTGGGAATATGTTTTATAATGTAGATAAGCGCATGGGCTATCGCGCTTATCGCTTTCATACCAAAATGCACAAAAGGCTTCATCACTTGCCACGCATTGCTATCCTGATGCTGTACCTGCGGACCGTTTTTGCCAATCCTTTTTATATCGTTGGTTGCCATAATCTTAGTTTTAATGCTCCATATAAAAAGCATAAAAACCTTGCCACAAATCAGGCCCGATAAATCAAATCCGTATTTTATAACGTTACACTACCTTTTTCTTCAGCTCAATAACCGTAACCTCGGGCCAAATACCTAATCTTCCAGAAAATGCCAGGAAACCAAAACCACGGTTTACGTACAGGTAACGGTTCTTTTCATTAGCTAGGCCGGCCCAGTCAACATAGCGGTATTTTACCGGGCTCCACCTAAAGCCGGGGATCTCTACACCAAACTGTGCGCCATGGGTATGGCCCGATAAGGTAAGATGGATGGTTGTTGGGTTATAACGAACCTGTTCTTCCCAATGGGTAGGATCATGCGAAAGCAGTATTTTAAAGGCATCCGGAGGTACGCCCTGAAGCGCCTTATTCAAATCGCCTACCTGAATGAAACCTCTGCCCCAGTTTTGGACCCCGATGAGGGAGATCTTTTGTCCGCCTTTTTCAATGGTTACGTTTTCATCCAGCAGCAAACGGTAGCCTAAGGCTTTGTGATGTTGTTTAAGTTTATCGAGATTGGCTGCCTTTTCCTGCATGTTATCCCAATGGATATAATCACCGTAATCGTGGTTACCTAAAATGGAAAACTGTCCGTAAGGCGCTTTGATCTGCCCAAACCTGTCAATATAAGGCTCAATTTCCGATGCTGCATTATTCACCAGGTCGCCGGTAAAAACAAACAGGTCGCTTTTTTGCGCTTTAGCCAGGTCGATACCGCGTTGCATAGCCTCGGTATTATCAAAGCTTCCCGAATGGATGTCAGAAAGCTGGGTGATGGTAAAGCCATCGAAGGCATCGGGCAAATCATCAAAATAAAGGGTGGTTTTATGCAGCTTATAATCGTACTTACCTTTAAGCATGGCATAAAAAAACGAAGTAAAAGGCACGGCAGCCGCCAGTACCGCTATTTCACTGATAAACTTACGCCGGCCCGGAAAAGCCGATTGCCCGACGCCCCCGCCCGAACCACTGATCAAATTGAATACACCTACGAAAAACCGCCCGAGATCGCCAACGGATAATACGATTATGAAAACCAATTTGGTAATAAAAAACGTCAGGAACAGGCTTAGCATCCACTCATGAAACGGGCGCATGCCGCTTGCTGTACTAAAAGCGCCAAAACCTAGTAAAAATAAAGCGGTTACGCCTACAGATATGATCAGATACCCCCATAAAACAACGTTGCGCCACAGGTTTGATTGCCAGTCGGCAGTTAAGGTTTTAAGGCCGGAATGGATGTACCAATCAAACAACAAACTAATCAACGCAATAATTGCGAATACCTTAAAAAAACCACTACTGTGCATATGAATCCATATAAGTTTGCAATTTAAAAAAGTAAAGGTAATTAGAGGGTAAAATTGCAGATGCAGGCCAGGTTCAAAAATTTTGGGAAAGACAGGAACTTACTTCATGTAAAAATAGAGACCAATAACTAATAGTAGTTGGATACAAATTGCCGCGAAAAGTCGTTTAAAGCCATTTATTTTGAATGGGCCCAATACATATACCGCCCAGGATAGCAAAAATAAAGCCAGTGCCAAACCTCCAACTATTAAAAGATTTGGGCCTTCAGGGTCATTAAAAAGAAAGAACAGCAGCCTGGAGCAAATGATAGCCGTTACCGCCAACATTATTAATGAAACCTGTTTCGACCTGAAATATAAGTTTGTTGTGTTATTACCCATAACCTTAAGATGAGTATTACACAAATATAACAATGTAAGCAGAGATTCTTCATCTGTTTATTTGTCATTGTATTTTAGTTTCAAACCGGAACGCTACTGTAAAATTATGATCGCAATTGGTAAAGACTAAGTTCCTCTCATCCAATTTATCTACCTTTAAACCCTTATCTCACACACCGCTAATGAAACTAAAACACCTGCTGCTATCAGTTCCGCTTTTATTAACGTTACAGGCATTCGCTCAAACTAACACTAAAACCGATACTGTTTTCTTCGAAGATTTTAACAACCCTGCCCTCAACAGGAGCAAATGGAATGTTGAAGTTACCGGCAATACTGTTAACGACGAGCAGCAGGCTTATGTTGATTCGGCTGCTACCATTTATATGATAGATGGTAAAGCCGAAGGTGCCGAAAACGGCGCACTTGTTTTAAAGGCTTTATTTAAACCCGGCTTTACCAGTAAACAGCAGCGTAAATATGATTTCATTTCAGGCCGCATTAATACCCGTGCTAAAATGGAGTTTACATATGGCACGGCCTCATGCAGAATGAAAATGGCGGCAGGCGGAGGCTTATGGCCAGCTTTTTGGTTGCTTGGAAACGGTAAATGGCCCAATTGCGGCGAAATTGACGTAATGGAAACCGTAGGCGACTCAAGCTGGGTAAGCCACGCTTTGCATGGCCCCGGCTATTTTGGCGATACGCCGCTTGCAAAACGGGTATTTTTCCCGGCAGGCATTGATGTTACCCAGTGGCATGTATATTCGGTAGACTGGCTGCCTGAGAGCCTTGTTTTTAAGGTTGATGGCAAAATCACCTATACGGTAACAAAAGCAATGGTTGAAAAATATGGCCGCTGGGCTTTTGATAACAAAAAATTCATCATCCTTAATTTTGCATTAGGCGGGGGTTATCCCGGTGGTGTTAACAAGGTTACCAAACCCTATCATGGTTTATCAGAAAATACAGTTAACAAAATCAAAACCGGAGATGCCAAAACCATTGTAGACTGGGTACTGATAACTAAAACCGTGAATTAATATTGTTGATACATTTGTAAAATAAAGGTTATTTAAATTTTACTTTCATAAAACATTGGGTAAATTTTATTACCATATTTTTGAATTGTTAAAAATAACATCATCTACCCATGGCAATATTAACCGTACAAATACCCGACTCAGAGATCTTTACTTTATCAAGTATAGTTGAACAGATATCAGGCAGCATCATCAAAGTTACTGCCGAAGAAGACATCAACCAGGGCGATTGCATTTTGCATAAAGACGACCTTATAATTAAAAACAAACTGGAAGGCAGCCTTCTTTCACGGCACCTCTGGAACGATTGATTTTACCATAAATAATCCCGGTTTTTAAACGCCATAAACAAAACAGGCCGTGCTGATGAAGCACGGCCTGTTTTGCTGTATTTACCTGTTTAATTATGTATAACTACCCGTTCGTGTACACGAACCCTTTCGTCATGTCGTCGCCTGTGTCGTTCCCGGTATTCGGCCGAACAGCTTGTAAAGCCCATTGCTACTAATATTAATAATGAAATTGAGCGTGAAACAGTAGTTTTCATAGCAAATGATTTATTAGTTTTCGATAGATAAACTATGGTCAAACACTTATCATGCCATAAGAGTGCGGCAACAAAGCGGTAAAAGGAATGTTACAGTGGAATAATCATCAGTCGACAACTATTTCAAGCTACAACTCAGGAACTCCGTCGCGCCATGGCCCGGTTAATCCAAACAAACAAAAAACCGATAGCCAGAAAGGTTATAAGCATCGATAATGATATTGCTCCATAGCTGTTTGCAGCGTTAAATTAATATAAAACGGCACCGTAAAATACAAACAAACTATTATTATTCTCTTAAATAAATAATAATCTGCAAAGGGCAGTAACATAAATTCAGTTTCATACGTATTATATTTTTATGGAGGATTTTATTCTCATTTAGCATTTTTTTAATTTTTGAGGATAAAATACGAGTACTTCAACAAAGTTGATTGACCTGATAGCTAATCGCAATTAAAAACTAATTAAACGCCGGATGAAGTATGAGGGGCTATGTAAATATACCAGGATCGGTTGATTGTAACTGCTGCAAGGTTTGCGGTGCAAGACCAATAATTGTGCTGATTAAAGATATTGGATATGTAGTAAAATGCCCTGTTGATGACAGTCATTACAGGACCGATGCGGGCCTTATTGATATTAATGACTGGAATTTACACAATATCAATTGTGTTAATCCCCTGGACGAAAGATTGATATTCAGTTTTCATTGAATGCTTGTGTAATTTATTTGTGCATTACTTTAACCATAATGCTAAACCTATATCTTTAGGCATTTAAATTACTAATCCTAACAATGAGATCTTTATCAATAATTTTTAAAACAGCCAAACTAACCAGGTTGCTGCTGGCAATAACTGTGCTTTTACCTGTGGTTTGCAAAGCGCAAAACCGTACCGATATCTCACCGGTAATTGATCATATCGCCATTACTACCGGTAACCTTAAAAAAAGCACCGAATTTTATACCAAAGTATTACACCTTAAAAAAGTTGCCAACCCCTTTGCCGATACCGTACACCAATGGTATAGTCTTGGCAATAATGTAAAACTACACGTTATACAGGCCGAACGGAACGAAAAACAGGTTAAAGGCGTACACCTTTGCTTCACTGTTTCGTCGGTAAAAGAGTTTGCAAAAACGCTTGATCAAATGAATATCCTCTACTCAAACTGGAAAGGCGACAGTAAAGAACCTACCTACCGGGCCGATGGCGTACTACAACTATATTTCCAGGATCCGGACGGCTACTGGATTGAAATAAACAGCCCGGCTAAAAAATAAGCCGGGCTGCCAAACAATCACTTAACTAAATTTTTGTATTTCTTTTTAAACCAATAGCCTTTCCACAGCCAGAAGCCCGAAAGTACTATTATTGGGAAGAATACCCATTTTACCGCCGCAGCCGCGTTAGGAATTTGAGCCACCGGGCCATAAATATACCCTACAACTGGGATGCTTAACAAGATATGGACCCATCGGATCAGCTTACGTTCAAGCGAGGCTGTCATTGTAAACAGGTATTAATAATCAAGCTCCTGGCAATGGATGCCGGCCTTTTGTAACAACGATTCGATATAACGTGGTGAAAGATCCTCAGCCTCCACCCGTAAAATATTATCGCAGTCTTCCAGGTCAAAGTTCCATTGGGCTACGGCAGGTATTTTGGTTAATAAATTTTGTACCCGGCTCACCTGCCGTCTCTGCCGTACACTTGTTGCAAATACCAGTACATCCATTGTTATGTTATTTGAGGTAGATAAATATTTATTTATAAAGCTGAAAGCGGAATGCACAAAGCTTAAAGCCGGACATGCTGATTGCTTACTCAGTCTTCTTTTCTTCGTTTGTGGTAGTCTTAAAATCGTCCCAGTCACGGCTAAACCTGCCATGCCCGTGGCCTTTCCATCCGCACATGCGGTCTTCCCACTGAGCGCGGAATTTATCTCTGTCTTCTGGGCTCATATTTTTAAAACGCTCGGCCATGCGTCCGCGCATCCAAGGGGCACCTCCTCCGCCTTTAGGGCCGCCTTTCCCAAAACCAAACAAAATCTTGCATAAAATAAATATGCCAACGGCCTGCCAGTAAGTAATAGTTGTTACATGTAAAATATCCGGCAATAAATTATTCCACAGCTGCATTACCACAAAGCTGATGACGGCCAGGCAAGCGAGCACCCCAAGCGGGATGAAAAAAAATCGCCTTTTATAAAAGAATGGTTTCATGATATATAATGTCTTAATTTTTAATATTCAGTAATTTCCGTGTAAAGCTGGGCAAGCCGTTTGCGCAAGTGTAGTACGGCGTAACGTTTCCTTGATACCAGCGTGTTGGTATTTAGCCCGGTACGTTTGGCAATTTCCTCAAAGGGGATATCTTCGAGCTCATGCCAAACAAATACCTGTTTTTGTTCTTCGGGCAATTCATCCAGCGCAAAAAATAACTGCTCCCAAAAAAGGTTGCGCAAATACTCGGTTTCGGGAGTGGTAGCTTCGGTAAGGAGTATGGCTTTAAAGTCCGGTGCCTCATCGTCATAATCCTCATCATCGGCCAGCATATCATCAAGCAGGGTTTCCGTCTTTTTTTTATGCTTATCAGTTATTTTGTTCCGGGCCACCCGGTATAGCCAGGCGCTGGTTTGTTCAATCGGTTCAGAATTAATAACAGCGCTAAACTGGTACCAAACATCCTGGAGTATATCCTCGGCGTCGGCATCGTTTTTTACCCTCCGGCGAATAAATCCCAACAGGCTTTTACCATACGAAGCAATTGTTTGTATGATGTGGCTGTTTTTGTCCTGAGGCATTATCGCTGTTGTCAATTTCTTTATCCTTTTTAAAGATAAAGACGATTGTGATTTAAAAACATTTTAATTTTTTTTCAAAAAAAACTATTGCATATCAAAAAGTCATTTCAGACAGCTAAAACAATATTTATTTGATTGCAGAAGCGACTTAAGCAACTGATGTTCAAACATCATAAAGATAGTTTTGTCGAATTAAATTCATTTTAATTAAAAATATTTGAACTTTATTCAATTTATATCGAATATTACTGTATGATTAACGAACCGGAAATTATTTTAGATAAAACCGACCTGCATATTTTGCGATTGATGCAGGAAAATGCCCGGATCTCTAATGCCGACCTGGCCCGTGAGCTTGGCATGGCGCCATCCGGCATACTGGAGCGTGTAAAAAAACTGGAACAAAAAAATGTGATCCAACAATATACAACGCGCATCAATCCGGCGGCCTTGCATCAAAAAATGCTTGCTTTTATATTTATGAAAGCCGCCGACGGGCCCGGGAGTGATGCCACATCAGGCGAACTGGCCAAAATACCCGAAGTGCAGGAAGTACACCATATAGCCGGCGAGGACTGTTATTTAATAAAAGTACGCACTTACGATTCGGCATCGCTAATGAATTTAATGCGCACTCACTTCAGTAAAATACCCAATATTTTGAGCACCCGCACCACCATAGTGCTCGAAACCAAAAAAGAACAACAACAATTGGTTATACCCGAAAAATAATATATCATGGCACCTACTACCGCAAAATCCACTTCGCCCATATTAGTTATTATAGCTTTCGCCACTGTTTATATAGTATGGGGCTCTACCTACTTTTTTATAAAAATTGCAGTAGCTGGTTTTCCGCCGCTGCTGTTGGGCGCGCTGCGTTTCTTTACGGCGGGTTTGCTGTTAATGGCGTGGTGTGCAATTAAGGGTGAAAAGATTTTTGTAAAACAAAACATATTGCACGCGGCGGTAAGCGGTTTCCTGTTGCTGGTAATAGGTAACGGCGCCGTAATATGGGCCGAACAAACTTTACCAAGTGCTATGGTGGCCATTATGGTAACATCGCCGCCAATTTGGTTTGTGTTGCTTGATAAACCAAACTGGAGCACCAACTTTAAAAGCAAAAGCACCATTGTCGGCCTCATTATTGGCTTTATAGGTGTGATACTTTTATTCCGTGATCAGATTGCGGATGTATTAGGATCATCGGCAGGCCCTTCAAAATTACCAGGAATGATATTGCTTTTACTTGGTACACTGGGCTGGGCTTCCGGATCATTATATTCAAAACATTATAACACCAAAGGCTCCGTATCGGTAAATACGGCCTGGCAAATGCTTGGAGCCGGCATATTTTTTATTCCTACAAGTTTTTTTAACAACGAGGTACAAACCGTACAATGGCACGCTATACCGGCACAAAGCTGGTATGCTCTGGCTTATCTCATTATATTTGGATCGATAGCGGCATTTAGCGCTTATGTATGGCTTTTACAGGTGAGGCCGGCCACCCAGGTTGGTACTTATGCCTATGTTAACCCGGTGATAGCCGTATTATTGGGGGTAATTTTTGCAGGCGAACATGTAACGCTGATCCAGGTTATTGGGCTGGTTGTAATATTGAGCAGCGTGTTGCTGATCAATCTATCAAAATACAGAAAGGCGAAAACAGGAGAATTAGCGGTAGCGAAGTAACGGCAAGCGCTGGAACGAAAAAAAATAAAAACTATGTCATTGCGCAGCGCGGCAATCTCGTAGCCAATACATGGCCGGCTTGCATAGCTACGAGATTGCTTCGTCGTTCCTCCTCGCAACAACATTTTTATTAAAAGGTCCCAAAGAGACAAAAGTATAAATCAACTCTCCCACTTCCCAAATTCAAAATACTTACTGATACTAATGCTCACTTTACTACCAACGGGGTACTTACGCCTGTCGTAATTGAGTACCCGCAGTGTTAAACCATCTTTTTCAACAATCAATTCCTCAAAAAAGCCTTTGAACAACACCATTTTCACCAGCCATTTGGCGCCCAGGCTACTTATTTTAATATGCTCTGCGTAAACCACTACTACGCTGCGTTTACTTTTTATGCCGCAAATTTTTGCCTGGGCCGATGTTAGCCGGGTGCAGCTGGCCAGTATTTGCGCTGTGTACATTAATTTAGGCGAATGATATAACTGTTCGGGACTGCCATTTTCCACTATTTCGCCTTCTTTAAGTACAATCAGCTCATCGGCCATAGAAAGAATTTCGGCAGGATCATGCGATACCAATACTACCGTAACTCCCCATTCCTTTACAACATACCTGATATCGTGCTGTAAACCTTCCCGATAGGTGGCATCTACCTGGTTAAAGGGTTCATCAAGCAGTAAAACTTCCGGGCGGCTAATCAATGCTTTGGCAATGGTTACGCGCTGCTTTTCACCACCGCTTAATTTACCAAAGGGCATTTCCCTAATGGTGTAGATATTTAAAAGGTTCAAAGCTTCGGTAACATGATGGATAGCCTGACTTTGATCTTCGGCCGGCAAACCTTCACATATGGTGTCCCATACCGATATTCGCGGATCAAGATCGTTATCGTGCTGCGCTACCATCCGCATAACCTTGTGGGCATGCTGAATACCTTTTTGCCTGCTTAATACCTGCTCCTCCTTAAAAAACACCTCACCATGGTCGGGCTCCAGGGTACCATATAACAGGTTAAGCAAAGTGGTTTTCCCGCTGCCGCTTTCACCTACTATCGCTGTTATCTTTCCTTTCGGAATAAAAATGGTAACGTTATTAACCCCCGAAGACTTATCCCCAAAAAAGTTTTTGGTAACCGATATGGTTTCCAGTATCAGATCATCTCGCATCTACGGTAATTAATTTTCAGGATGTTATTGGAAAACCATTCACCCCGGATCCAGGCTTCTAATCTAAAGAAAAGTTGAAAGCAAAAAAACTTAATATGTCAATCTGAACGACAAGCGTAAAACAAATAGTAACTAAAAGCTATTTATTATAAAATAACCAAATTATATAACCATGAACAAAGCCATAGGGATCGTACTCATTATTGTAGGCGCGGCCATGCTCATTTGGACAGGCTTTACTTACACCAAAAAAGAAAAGATCATTGATGCCGGCCCTATACAGGTATCGGCCGACAGGGAAAAAACCGTTAACTGGCCGCCCTACCTTGGTGGATTATTAGTTATAGGCGGTATTGTCGTAGTTGCTACTTCAAAAAAATAGGTACTTATTTATTATCTGCCGCTTTAAGTACCCTAATATCCTTACCGGCAATCAGTTGCTGATAATTGATCATCTGAAACTTTTTGCCCGTCATTGCTGCAAACTCGGGCGAGAGCAAGGCATTAAGTTCGGTTTGGCGGTGCAAACTGGTAAGGGGCTTACCCTCTTTTGAGTTCATCATGTTACTGTTCATATCTACCAGCACATCCATCTCGGGGCTCGGAGTAGCGGTATGCAGCACCATCATATTTGGCTTATCGGGATTAAGCTTACCTACATAAGCTAAAAACGCCGCTTTTTTTGTAGCGATAGGCTCACCCCACATTTCTTTATAGGTTTCGCCGAAATAAGTTATGCTGCTTAAGGTTGATATGGCCAGGTTATATTTACGAGCCAGTTTTTCGGTAAGGGCACGCAATTCGGGCGTTGAAAGCGCTATGCCCATATGCGGATCGATATAGGTTATTTTTAATCCCGATGCCTGCGCCCTTTCAATCTGGGCCGACAACTCGGTTTCAATTTCGCTAAGTTTATAGCCGCTTTTAGCAAACGCCCGCGTTGATTGCGGAAAATACCCGTTTGAATCAACCAGGCTCGGAACAGCCGTACGGCCGGTTACAGGCCCCCAGCGATAATTTTTCCATTCGGAGGTCAATGTAAGATGGACCCCAACCGTAACATTAGGATATTGCTTTAGTATTTCAACTGCTTCCTGGTACCAGGGGCATGCAAACTGCACCGAAGCCGAAAGCGGCATGCCTGTTTGAGCAGCCTTAAGCAAAGCCATATTTACAGAATGGTTCATGCCGATATCATCCAGCCTGATGAGTAACCGCGGCAAATTACCATTTACCGCCTGTGCCCTCGCGTCCTTGTTTCCTAAACAAGTCATCAGCATAAGTAAACAAAACAATATCCGTTTCATCATTTTTATCTTCAATAAAAAAAGGTTTACAAACGTCAGGTTGGCGGAAAACCGGCTCCGACTCAACATTATAAATATCTTATTATGAAGCTTAATAAAACAAACTAAATTGAACATGATAGCATATTGTTACATACAGGCGAAGCGCTCTCAAACTTTAAAAGAAAGACCAGTCATATCATTAAAATAATTATAAAAAAGAAGGCCGCATCATTTGTTTTATGATGCGGCCCCTGGTGTGCAGTACTCAGCAATTTGATATCATTGGGCCGAAACCAGGTCGGGATTATGGTTTACCTGGCTAATGGTGAGGGCCTGCTGAATGTTGAGCCCGGCACCCTGCTGGTCCGACATCCATTTTTGAATCAGTGCATTTAACGTGTTCAGCTGGCTGGCATAAGCATCGGGATTGGCACCTTTCAGTTTTGCTAAATAAGCCACCGCATCGGCTATTTTTTGCGCATCTGTTTTGCCATCTTCCTGTACTGCCCAGTTTAAATCGGTAACCACTTTGGGCAGCCATAATTTAATGCCATTCACAATTACTGCTGATGCCGGCACCAGGGTTTCCAGTGTCGTTTCCAAAAACTGGCCAGCCTGGCTTGCTTCAAGGTTTTTGAGTCCGTTAGCAACTTTGTCGGCTACGGTAATGATTTCATGTACAACGTCTGAAGCGTTGTGGAACAGGGATTTTACATGATCCCACATTTTTGATAAAAAAGACATAGGTTGTAGTTTTAAGTTTATATAATTTGATTGTTGGTTCACAAACATTTAAAGCCATATACAGGCGGCCCGAACACTATAAATACTATTGCTTCAACTATTTGCTGATTCAGAAAACTGCAAATAGCCTCTGGGTTAAATGGCTTTAATTAGAGAAGATAAAATTGACGATAAAAACACCCGGGTAACATAGTGTTTATACGCTTTCGGGATGCGGGTTTTACGTTATTTAATGAATATCAGCGGTATTACCAATATTTATTGTGTTAACTGCACGGCTTAGTCCAGGTTTTACCCTCTCTTATTTATGTTTTTCAAACTAAAAGCCTTATATTCAAATCTAAAACCCTCACTATGAAATATATAAAACGCAATTTTATTTTCGGCGCGTTGTTGTTTGCCGGTACCGGTAGCTACGCCCAGCAGGAAGTTATTGATACTGCAGCTTTCAGTCGCATCCGCAAGGCAGAGCTTAGCAGTTCCCAAATTCCGCAGATAGCGCATTATTTAACCGATGTATCCGGTCCGCGGTTAACCAACTCACCGGGTTATGCCCGGGCAGCAAGTTGGGCGGTTGCCACCATGAAAAAATGGGGAATGAGCAATGCCGCTACCGAGCCCTGGGGCACTTTTGGCAAACAATGGGAAGTGCTGGATTTCAGTATGATGATGCGCGCACCCTATAATGCACAGATCAGGGCTTACCCCAATCCATGGAGCCCCGGCAGCAACGGCCTGCTGCAAGGTGAAGTTATGGTAATTACATCGGCACAGGCTATAGATACTACTTATCTGAATAGTCACGCTGCCGGGATTAAAGGCAAATTTGTGCTGGTTACCGGTGATGCGGCTGATTACAAAAAGGACTTTGAGCCATCGGCCGAAAGACTGGCCGACACCTCATTAGCCAACCTGAAGGATACTTATATGGTATCCCGCTCCATGATCGACATGTATACTACTAAATACCTTAAGATCTTTAAAACGGCAGACCGCATATTGAAAAATGCTGGTGCGCTGGCTTTCATTAGCGCGGGCCGCAGTAATGTTAACGGAACCGTTTTTGTGCAAGGCCGCTACGGCTATAAATTAACTGATCCGGAAACTGTACCGCAGGTTACCATGGCTTCGGAGGACGGACAGAAAATCAAACGGCTGATCCAATCGGGCCAAAAAGTTGAGCTGGCCATGAATTTTACGGGCAAAACATCTACCGAAGATACAAACGGCTATAACGTAGTGGGTGAAATTCCTGGCACCGACCCCAAGCTAAAATCGCAGCTGGTGATGCTGGGCGGCCATCTTGATTCGTGGCAGGCAGCTACCGGTGCAACCGACAATGCCGCGGGCTGCATTGTAATGCTGGAGGCCGTTCGCCTGCTCGATTCGCTTGGGCTTAAACCAAAACGCACCATTCGCATTGCACTTTGGAGCGGCGAAGAGCAGGGTTTGCTCGGTTCATTCGGCTACGTTAAAAAACATTTCAGGGATGGCGTTAAATTTACTGTAAAGCCCGAGCAGGCTAAAGTATCGGCCTATTTTAACCTGGATAATGGTACCGGAAAAATCAGGGGGATCTTTGCGCAAAACAACGAAAAAATGAAACCGATATTTGAACAGTGGCTAAAACCCTTTAATGACCTTGGTGCCACAACGGTAACTATGGCCAATACCGGGTCGACCGATCACCTGGCGTTTGATTGGGCTGGCATACCGGGTTTCCAGTTTGTGCAAGACCCTATTGATTATGAAACCCGCACACATCACAGCAATATGGACGACTACGACCACCTGATGATAGACGATCTGAAACAGGCCGCCATCATCGTAGCCTCGTTTGTGTACCAGGCCAGTATCCGACCTGAAATGCTGCCAAGGAAACCGCTTGTAAACGAAACTTTTGTTTTTGATGGATTTTAGCAGAATAGCAAACGTCAGCGATTAAATAAGCGCACTGAGACGCAAAGGCAAAAAAATCTTTGCGTCTTAGCGAAAAAAAATTCCTCAACGTATATTTTAATACCGGCTTGTTTAAACTTCAAAAAAACGACGGGTGATAAACAATACATATAAGCATCAGGAGATCTCGATGCTTTTCAGAACCAGCCCCGCTTTGATCACAGGGCCGGCCTTCTTAATGGATTTAAAAAATAGTTAAGAACGGTTAACGGGTTTCAGGATCCGCCGGTCTTCAGCTTTTTTGTTTAACCTGTTTTTAACAAATGAGTTGACCATAATAACCAGGATACAACAGGCAACCAATACGTAAATAATTAGGATGTGCTTTGGCATTTCAGTTTATAATTTCCTAAATGTAACAGGTTTGCTACTTAACCTGCAAGCGTTTTTTAAAATAAAGTTTCGACTAATTTGGTACAAAAGTCAAAAAAATGTCATTTTCCAATTTCGGAATTCGGATGTTCGATTTCCGATTTATCCTGCCTGAGAAGAATATTTTCCGATAAAATCTGTCGGTACAAAATCGGTAAGCCACACCTTGTTTTCCGACAGGTAGAATTTATGGCCCAGCCGGTGCATTTTGCCTGCTGCAACGGTTAACACCACAGGTTTACCATGGCGTTGACCAACCTTAACAGCCGTTTCCAAGTCGTTGCTTAGGTGTACATGTTGCCGGCTCCGCTTTTCGAGCCCGGTTTGCAAAATCGCATCAACCGACTGGCTCCCTGTGCCGTGATATAGCACTTCCGGTGGTATTTGTGCTTCATAACCCAGCTCAACCTCAACCGAATGCCCCTGGCTGGCGCGGATCTTCTGCCGGGCATCATCAAATGCGAAACGCTTTTTGGCGTTAGTTTCAACTATGTGGTTCAGTATTTCAAGAGTTATGGCTTTACCATGCGCAGCCGCTTTCAGCAGCAACTCATCAACGGCTACCCAGCCCTGCTCATCAAGTTTAATATTTATTACTTCGGGCTGATGACGTAATACCAGGCTTAAAAATTTGCTTAGGCCGGTAGTTTCTTTTTCGCTTATCATTAGCACTAATATAAATGCTTTACGTCACGAATTTAACAAACTGCTCAAATTCTTTCCCTGCGGTACAGGGCTATCCCCAGCATAATGCTCCAGTGATTTTCGGTACAGATCCTTCATTTGTTTAACCAGGATCCGCGGACCAAGCACTTTCAGTTTAGGCCCGAAACCGAGCAATTCACGCTCCAGCTCGAAGTTCATGATCACCCTAATGCTGAATATTGTTCCGTCTGCCGTAACTTTTAATATTTTTTGCGTGTGGTGCAATGGTTTGGTAATAACATACGGGGCATTTTTATCATCTACCCAAAATATGACTTCATTATCGCGCTGACCCGGCGATTTGGTAACGCCAAGCACATCATTATAATAAGTAGCGAGATTGATCCGGGTGTTTTCAATGTACTCGTCAATATGTACCTCCACAGTCTGAATCCTGTCGAGCGCCAGGGTAAGCAGTGGTTTATTCCTTACGTGTGATACGCCCAGCGCAAACCATCGGTTACGGTACTCCTTCAACAAATAAGCGCTGAAACAAAATGTACTGGCCTCCCTGGCCTTAAACGACTGGTAGCTAACACACAGCGTGTTTTTAGCTACAATAGCCTTGCGGATGATCTCAATCCATTCCAAACCTTTCAGGTTATCGTTTTTTTCAAAATCAACCACCGGTGTGCTGTGCGTCTTCTGGCTGTAGATCTTGTCTTCCAGTTTGGTTACCATTTCGTTAAGGTCGGCAAAATGCCCCAGGCCTTTAAACTGGCCCAGCAAACCGGCTACCTCGCTCAACACCTGCATGTCCTGGTTATTGAGGGGGATGTTATTGATGCTGTAATTCTTGTCGGAGTAGGTGTAATACTTTTTATCAACCACTACAATAGGCGCTTCGTACCCCAGCTTATTACTGCGCATCATTTCAATATCGGCCTGTACGGTGCGGCGGCTCACCCCGCTGTCTATCCCCTGGTACTCGTACAAAGCTTCGGAGCAGGCTTCAATCAGGTCGTCAAGCCTCCATTGCCTGCGGCGGTTTTGCAGGCAACTGTCAATGGTTCGGTAACGGATAAGGGCATTGCGGTTTACGGGCATATTTTGATTTCGGATTTAGGATGTTTGTCAACACCCGTCATTGCGAGGTACGAAGCAATCCCAAACTTTACAGGGAGATCTGCATAGCTGCTCTACCTATTGGGGATTGCTTCGTACCTCGCAATGACGGTCTTAATAAATGAATAGCGGATTAAATCCAACTCCTCATTTTTTTTATAATATTATTAAATTATTTTTTACTGCGCAAATACATTGCGCAGTTGCAATTTTACTTTGTATCGTTAAATAACAAAAGCAGCTAATTAAGAAACCCCTCCGCCAATTGGCGGAGGTTTAAGAGCGCTATGGAAAAGATAAAAATAAGCAACAACGAATTAACCTCACTAGGCATTAACGACGTAAAGATATTAGAGAACTTTAGCCGTGTGGCCAATGGCCTGTTAAAACACGGTGTAATGGATAAGGAACAGATCCTGGCCAACCTTGAAGCCCTTATTGATGACCCGATGCCTTACGCCCTTAAAAAAGGCGGTAAGTTCAAGAACCTGGCCGAAGCGGTAATCGACTTACGAAAAGAAGGAAAATTCCTGAAACAGCCCCGAACCAATTTTGCCCTGAAACAGGAAATTGCCGACTTCCCGGTTTACGGTCTTGAGCATATTGAGGTGGGGGCACTTGCACAGATGAAAACCGCGGTTAAATTACCCATTGCCGTGGCAGGGGCTTTAATGCCCGATGCGCACCAGGGTTACGGCTTGCCTATTGGCGGTGTACTGGCTACAACCGCTAATACCATCATCCCCTTTGCAGTTGGAGTGGATATTGCATGCCGTATGTGTTTGAGTATTTTTGATTTGCCCGCTGGTGTAGTTGATACCGAAACAGACATGCTTAAAGGGCTTTTGCTTGATCATACCAACTTCGGCATTGGCGGGGTTACCAAAACGCATTTTGATACTTCGTTGTTCGACAGCCCTGTATGGAGCGAAACCAAGACAATCCGGAACCTGAAGAATAAAGCCTATTCACAATTGGGTACCTCGGGTACCGGCAACCACTTTGTTGAATGGGGTGAGCTTACCGTTGCCGAAGGTGCGCTTGAGGGCATCCCGGCCGGTAGTTACCTCGCTTTATTGTCGCACTCAGGTTCGCGCGGGTTTGGAGGGAGCATTGCCGATCATTATTCAAAAATTGCCATGAGCAAAACCAAGCTTCCGCAGGAGGCCAAGCATTTGGCATGGTTAAATCTGGATAATGACGAGGGGCAGGAATACTGGATTGCCATGAACCTGGCCGGCGATTATGCCAGTGCCAACCACCACGAGATCCATAATAAAATAGCACGTGCGCTTAACCTTAAACCGGTAATGATGATAGAAAATCACCACAACTTTGCCTGGAAAGAGCAGCTTGCCGATGGTACCGAAGTAATGGTTCACCGAAAAGGCGCAACACCGGCAGGTGAAGGTGTACTGGGGATCATTCCCGGCAGCATGAGCACACCTGGGTTTGTGGTACGTGGTAAGGGTGATGCGGCTTCTATCAACTCAGCCTCACACGGTGCAGGCCGTTTAATGAGCCGAAGCGCCGCCTTCAAAACTGTCGACCCGAAAGCGGTAGCTGCTAATCTCGTAGATAAACGCATCACCCTGATGGGAAGCGATTTGGACGAAGCGCCGATGGTGTACAAGGATATCCATGCTGTGATGGCCGCCCAGCATGATCTGGTTGATGTATTAGCCAGCTTTCAGCCGAGGATAGTGAGGATGGCGGACGCTAAGGAAAAGCCGGAGGATTAGGTTTTGGTGCAACATGTAGGCACAGTCAAACAAGCATATATCATTTATAGACAGGTGTTGGATATCTGGCAACTTCTTAATAATTAAAATTACTTCAAAACATTCACATTAAAATGAAAAATCAAGAATTAGCATTGTCATTGTGGTCGCTTGCCTACAAAGATTATATTGCCAGTAGGGTGTTATTAAATAAAAACTATCCAATTCAGGGGCTTACTCTGGCAAGCTCTTCAATTGAAAAATATTTTAAAGTTATACTCGCCCTACACGGAAATACCAAAAAAAATATGGGCGTCCATATGGATAATTGGGGCAAGTTAAAAGGACTGTTAACCGAATGCTACACTGATATAAGCATTCATCTTGACAATCGTTTTTTGGAATTGTTAGGCAAGATTTATCAAGCAAGATATTATGACAATTTAGCAAGCCCACTAATGATTAGTTTCTTTATAAACCAAGTAATTTGCGAAATGGATTTTACTGTGAATTTTATGGAGCAAATTATGACTATGACGGATGGCAATGGAAATATTGTTAAATCTGCTTACAAAAGAAATGTAGAAAAGAAAAACGCAGATCTATTAGATAACAACTATTTATTCCTTAATATTTCCAAAAAGGAATTTATGGAACAGCCCGACAATGGCTACGGAGTTTTCATCGATAATATTAATGGATTCAAAGAATTTGAAGTCATTGGCAAAGATATCAAAAATCAATACAATGGTTTCATCAATGATATTACTTTGAATTTCAAATAATCAAACGCTACCGCAAGTCTCCTCACTTGTGGCTCACGTGAGACGATCCGCTCGCATAACTTAGCGTGTATCGTCCTAAAAAAACTTACAGATTAAAAGCTAAATCCTTATACGTTTACAATGATGCCCACAAGCGAAGACACTTACGGGAGCGGAGGGAGAAACCTTAGTTTATGATAACTGGCAAATAAAATGTTCGAAATAATAAGTTACTTATAAAATGAAGAAACAATATTATGACATAGTGGATCGGCAAAAGGAATTTGACGAAGTCATAAAAAAAATCCGCAGGCTTGAGTTAGGAATAAGAGCTATAAGCCTCATGTATGATGAACACTCTTCTGATAAGAACTCAAAAGCAAACATCTTTAGGCTTAAAGACAATATTTATTATAGGCTCTCCTCCGCTGGACATATGTATAAGTTGTTACTTAAAGAATTAATTGAGGCAGAGAGGTTTTGTAAAGAACACGAAATGCATCGAACCAACCACATTGAATTATTAAGTCCCAATCCTTACTTTGAAATGCTTGAACGTAATATATCTGCGGTTTTCGACAGTGTCGTTTTCAATCTTGTTTCTGTATTTGATTATTTTAGTCATATAGTTTGTTATATATGTAATACTCAGAAAACTGACACCGTATATTGGACTAAGTTAGCTCGAACAGTAAGAAATCCTATGAATGACTTAGGTAAAAGCTTCAGTTCTAAAATTATCGATGAAGCTGACAAAGATTTCGTTGGAAGACTCTATGATTATAGGTCAAATTTAATTCATCACAAAAGGGAGAGTCGTGATTATTCAATTGAACGTGATCCAAAAACTGAAAAATTCAATGTAAAAATATCTCTTAAAAGCTCTGAGATGAAAGACTTTAAATTGATCTATAAAGATCACGACCTCGATAAATTATTTACTTTATCCTATTTGACGTCTTGGTTAATAAATAAATCTTGTTATTTTATTGAACAGATCTTAGAATCACTTATAGATGACATAAAAGATAAGTCCGTTTATTATGACAATATCAGAGGCGCAAATGGCAAAGGGGCTTTAGTGTTTATGAATGTGAACCCAGACACAAATAGAGGCGAGCCTGTTTCTGAATTATTATGGAGACAATTTAAAGAGCAGAAACTCAATTAAAAAAACTAAATCTCAACGCTGCTGCAGGGGTACGCAAGTCGACAGCACAGGATTAATTAATTAAGGGTTGAGTATGCGTGACTTTTGAATTGCCGCTATAAGCCAGCACTTGTTATCATCACCTCCAAACCCCTATCTTTACCCTACTATGGAAGCCAAACCTTTTCTCCAGGAGATCCAACTGAAACGTGACACGGTACCATCTTTTGATGCCTATCCATTTCACATCCCTTCCATTAGGAGCTTGTCGTCATTAAAGTTCCATCGCGATGTTACTTTTATCATTGGCGAAAATGGTTCGGGGAAATCAACGCTGGTAGAAGCCATCGCTTTGCATATGGGTTTCAGTATCGAGGGAGGCTCAAAAAACGCGCAGTTTCAAACGCATAATAATTCATCGCAACTTTTCAATTATTTAACCGGTATAAAAAGCTACAAAAAGCCAACCGATTATTTCTTTCTCCGGGCCGAAAGCTTTTATAACGTAGCCACCTATATGGAAAACGTTTATGAAAACGACAAAGGCACGTTTGCACGGCAATATGGAGTAAAGTCGCTTCATGAATGCTCACACGGCGAATCGTTCATGGCTACGCTTACCAACAGGCTTACCGGCAACGGGCTTTATATATTTGATGAGCCCGAGGCCGCCTTATCGCCAAACAGGCAAATGGCGGCACTCTCGCTCATCAATACGCTTGTGCATGAAAACTCACAGTTCATTATAGCCACCCACTCCCCTATTTTATTAGCCTACCCGGGCGCAACCATTTACCAACTGGATGGTTTGGGCATCAAACAGGTTCGTTACGAAGAAACGGAGCATTATATGGTTACCAAACATTTCCTAAATAATTATGAGGAAATGACGCGGATCCTTTTTGGGGAATAAGTAACTCACTCCAAAATCTTTTAAGCTCCCATATTACCGGTCTTAACCTCCCCGGCGCGTTTGTAATTAACAAAGATCACTCCGCTTGGTGTAACGGTGCTTTCTGTTACCTCCAAAGTCGTAGGCACGGTGTCCTCACTGAATATGGTTTTCCCTTTGCCAAGAAGTACGGGATATATTTTAAGCCAAAGCTCATCCACCATGTCATGTTTCAGTAACAACTTAACCAGTTCCCCGCTGCCCCAGACTTTAATATCCGAACCTTCTGAATCTTTCAGTTTTTTAATATCTTCTATGCTTGTAAGGAACACGCTGTTGTTCCAATCGGATTTATCCTTTGTATTGGATAACACATACTTGGTTACATCATTAATACCTGGCCAGTAATCTGCATGTTTAGGCCAATACTCCTCAAAAATGTCGAACGTTTTCCGGCCCAGCAGAATATCTGTTGCTTCCATCTGTTTCTGCATAAGTTTACCAGAAACCTCATCCATAAAAGGTGCCGACCAGCCGCCATATTTAAAACTGCCTGACTGATCTTCTTCCGGGCCACCCGGTGCCTGCATTACGCCATCTAATGTCATGAATGTTAAAACGATTATCTTTCTCATAAGGATTTTAATTTGATGTTTAACTTATTGTTTTTGTGATGATACAAATCTCCATAATAAGCCTATAACGCCTGCGGTGCAGATGCGACAAATGATAGGGCAAATGCGACAGATCATATTATTATCCGAAGGCTTCACTTAGGCCTTTCACATAATATGTTTAATTACAGTCTTAAGAATTATAAACGTGCAGATCATGGGACTATGTTTAAATTTAAATGTATTTTATTGATAATCAATCCAATAGATACTACTTAATTACGATGAGTTTTATTTAAATTTATTCACACTAAACACACCAATTTCACGATGGGTATATTTGATTTTCTAAAAAGCCGAAAAACGACTTCTGAGCTGAATACGATCACCCGATATGATCCACCGTCCGTTGATCCAAATAGCGCAGCATTTAACCCAAATGAGCTATCAGAAAGAGATCAGTTAGTATTGATTCTTATATCAAAAACGTCAATAAGTAGTCCATATACATTAATGATGCGATTGGATAGATGTGACTTTCCAGGAAACCCGAAAAATAATCTATCTCAGTTAGTAAATAACCATTTATTATATGTTGCTGAAGCCAATGGATTTGGTCATCCCGTAAAATATGCTGTTACCAAACAGGGAGAGGAATTCATAAAAAACCATATTGACCAGGCTAAAATTATTGAGCATATTAAAAAAATGCAAAACCCTGATTTTATGTTGGAATTGGTACAGTCCATTTTTGACAGGATGATAAAGACATCGAAAGAAAATATTGTTACCCCTATAGCACCAGATAGCTCAAAATGGACTGGCAAGAATTTTGAATTTCTAATAACTGGTGATTTAGAAATAACGGCTGAAAATCATGATGAGATCATGACGCCAAATTCCTTTGAATGGACCAAAATTCAAAAAGACAATTGGCCTTACTATCAAGTTGGTCAAGATGAGTTCAGCTATTCGTGGGAGCCGCCAGGTATACAGATGACCTTTAATGATGATATAACATTTCAAAAAGCTAAAAATATAGCAGATGAAATTATGGAAAACATACAAAAGACAGGTCAGTTCGCTGAATTAGTGATTTTAGAATCAGGGAAGATATATAAATTTTAATACGTGCCCCGACCGCTAAAGTGGCTTTATTATGCGTTAAACGCACTTTATAAAATCAACTAAAAAAACAAAACCTTCTTTAAATTGCTTTTAAAAGGGTTTTACAATTCTGTGTCCGAAGAGAGACTCGAACTCTCAAGAGTTATAGATTGCCGTGAAACTATAAAGTGTGCCCAGAACGAGATTCGAACTCGTATATCCCGAACCTAATCGGTAGGAAGCAGGTACAAGAAAATCCAAGGATTTTTAAAAGTAATAAATTCCTTCCATCCGCAAATATCTTTAAACAATGATTTTATAATTTCTTTACCCCGGTTATATCAGCTGTTAGCTATATTGCAGGCATCATATGAAAAAGAACTATATCGACCTGCTTGAAAACATCTATGCCCTGGCGCAAACCGGTATCAGGTATACCAAAAGTCCTTTCGATATGGAGCGTTATCAAAAACTGTTGGATATAACCACACAGGAGTACAGCGAATTTACCGGCCTGGAAACCGAAGTTTTAAAAGAACGCTTTCGCAAAGACCTGGGATATGCCACTCCCAAAGTAGGCGTTAACGGCATCTTGTTTGATGACAATGGCCGCCTGCTGGTTGAGCACCGCAGCGACGACTTTTTATGGGGACTACCCGGCGGCTGGGTTGATATTGGCGAAGACCCGGAAACAGCCATGAAACGTGAGTTTTGGGAAGAGGCCCGGCTAATTGTTGAACCGGTTGAGATCATTAAATTCTTTGCTGTCCCCGCCGGTCAATTTCAGCAGCCTCATAGTTCGGTAGTAGTGCTTTATTTATGCAAATACATTAGCGGCAATATCGAAACATCCATAGAAAGCCTCGAAATAAAATTTGTTGATCCGGCCGAAATAACCAGCTGGCATAAAAACCACGGGGAATATGTAAAAGAGGCCTTACTTCATCGAAAAAAAGCCATGTCGCAAGTGTAAATAAATTTGTTTCGGTCACTTCTATTTTATCCACTCCTTTATGAGCTGACGGTTTCTTTTTTTCAGTCTCATTTAATATACTTTCCGCAAAACCGGCAACTATCCGCATAAAACGGCACTCCATTTCACATAAAGCGTAAAGATTTGACCATCAGTAAAATATAAATGTATATTTATGTACCTGCTCGCTTAGCAATTAACTGAACTCAAACTGATTTTTAAACATTAAAGCCATGAGTACATCAACCAAAGCATTCGACAAAAACACCTCTATGGGTTTTAGGGACAAAAATACCTCAATGGGATTTGCTGATGATGAAACAAACCTTGAGCCTGAAAACGAAGCTGCCGACGGGTTTGTAGCTTCACCCGACCCGGATGATGCAACTGAAGAACCGTCGATGGATAGTTAGGAACTGTTTTACCTGGCCGGTACCATTACCCTGTATATCTGTACCCCCTAAAACTGGGGCTTTGTTTTATTTTATAATTTATGCTAAACCACATACTAAAGGGAATGGTTTGCGTATGCCTTTTTACCGGCATGGCCACGGATACCTATGCTCAAAAAAACATATTAAATCAGCTAAGATCAGAAGCTGCCCAGCATAAAAATGATACCGCAGGTGTTGAACCTTTACGCCAATTAAGTTTACAATTGCAGGCCACGCGGCCAGATAGCGCACTGATTTATGCACAGCAGGGGCTTGAGCTGGCCCGCAAATTCTCGTTCAAAAAAGGCGAGGCCGATTGCATGAACCGCCTGGGTGTGGTTTTATGGAAAAACGGCAAGTATGACCAGGCCCTTTCTTTTCTGCTCAACTCACTAAAAATACGCGAAGAAATTAACGACCGCCTGGGTATTTTAAAAAGTCTCAGCGATATAGGCATCGTTTACTCCGACCAATTGGATAACGTAAAAGCCCTATCCTACCATTTTAAGGCTAAAGCTGTTGCCGAAGAACTGCATGAAACAGCGCGCCTGGGTATTATTCTGGCCAATATCGGCAACTGTTACATCAAGCTTAACAAGGTTGATTCGGCTTTAAACTATGAGATGCAGGCTTATGCCATAAAGCAAACGTTAAAAGATACGGCTACCATGCCAAACACCTTATCCATTTTAGGCGACATTAACTATAAAATGGGACACACCGCCCTGGCGCTTGATTATTACCGGGTGAGTATAAGTTATGCTGCAAAAGTAAACGACCAAAACAGCCTTGCCGACAGCTATAACAGCGTAGCGCAACTCTATAAGCAAAAAGGCATGACCGACTCAAGCATCTATTATGCAACGCTGGCCCTTAATGCTGCAAAAGCCGCGCTATATCCCGAGGGGATTTTTCACGCCAGTAACCTGCTTACCGATGTGTACCGGGGCAAAAATGAGCACCTCGAACTGCTTTATTTAAAAACCGCCCTCGCCGCTAAAGACAGTATGTTCAATGCAGAAAAAATTAAGCAGATCCAAACCTTAAGTTTTAACGAAGCAGCCCGGCAGGAAGAAATTGCCGAAGAAAAGCACCGCGAAGAAGAGGCGCGGATAATTAATCTGCAAATGGTAGGCATAGCTGTTTTTATCCCGACATTTTTTTTGGTAGTGTTACTGCTGAGCAAAAGCCGTACCCACCGCAAGGTGATTGAGTTTATGAGCGTGTTATGCCTGCTGCTGGCTTTTGAATTTCTAACCCTGTTTATTCATCCTTTTGTGCAGCGCCTCAGTAACCATTTACCCGTACTTGAGTTGGTGATCCTGGTATGCCTGGCCTCCGTGCTGGTACCATTCCATCATAAGCTTACACACTTCATGCATGAGCGGCTGGTACATGGGCATAAACCTCAACAGCCCCCAGTTACCGCGGCGGTATCTTCGCCAGAGAAAAAGGAAAGTAAACCTCCTGCCGCAAAACGTAAACCTGCGCAAGGGTAAGACAAAACGACATCTCCATAGTATACAGCGTGTTCTTGTCCCATCAGGGTCCTCTGCGAGAGACCCTTAGGTATTCGCCGTGCAGATCACTCTGCTTTTAACCACAAAAAACAGTAATTTCAATAAACGTTTGCTTTGCCGCCGTCTTAGCAAATGGGGTGTTGAAACAAGTTCAACATGACGAAGTTTATTATGTCTTACGTAAAAACGCCCCCTCAACCGGTTAAAATCACGGTTAAAAATTGGGTTAATGATTTTTTGTTGGTTAAAACCTTAGTCAGCACACATTTTTTGGCCTATAATTGCTTCGCGAGCGATCAACTAACCAATAATTAAAAACCTTATTACACTACCAACCATAGCCAAACCCGTTACCAACCAACATTTATAATTATGAAAAAACCTATCTGCTTTTTAGTCCTAAGTTTGTTTATTACAATAGTAAGTTGCAGTAAGGGCAAAGAAGTAACACCCGCTGCATCGAAGCCTGATACAAATACGACTACCCCAACCGATAATAGTACCGGTTTTAGCAGCGCCGATGCCGACCTTGCCTATACAGCATTCAATAACGCCTTTTACGATTCAAATAATAAGCTATACTTCAGTACCACAAAAAAAGATGGCGTTGCAGCTATATGGACGCAGGCTATTTACTGGGATATGGCCATGAATGTTTATGAGCGTACCAAAACCCCTGCACAGCTTACCCGCATTGGCGATATATATCAGGGTAATTATAATCATTACGATGGCTACAACTGGAACAACACCACTGTTTGGTTTATTTATGACGATATGATGTGGTGGGTTATTGCCCTGGCACGCGCCAACCAGCTTACCGGCAATGCCACTTATCTTGAAAAAGCAAAATCCGGGTTCGACAGGGTTTGGAACGGCTCTTATGACCCTATAGATGGCGGCATGTTCTGGGATTTTCAGCACAGCGGAAAAAACTCATGTATCAACTTCCCTACCGTTATAGCAGCTATGAAATTGTATAATATCACTAAGGATGTCTCTTATCTTAATAAGGCCAAGTCTATCTATGCCTGGTCGAAAACTAATTTGGTGGATGCATCGGGCAAAGTGAACGATAACAAAATAGGCAACAACCCTCCGGGTGGTCAGGACTATACCTATAATTCTGGTACCGCTATTGGTGCAGCCATGGCCTTATACAAACAAACCAACGATGCAGCTTACCTTAACGACGCCAAACTATATGCCGATTATGTAAAAAACAATATGTGCACCAACGGTATATTACCTGCCGAAGGGGATTTTAACGAACAGGGTGTTCTGAAAGCTATTTTCGCGCAATATATAGTGCAACTGATCAACGAGGGTGCCCAGAGTCAATACCTGAGCTGGATCCAAACCAACGTTAACACCGGCTGGAAAAACCGCGATGGCAGGAACCTTACTTATCGTAATTACGCCGTGCCTACCCCAACCGGCGATATTCAATCATATGAGGCCAGCAGCATTGTAACTTTTATGCAGTTGATACCTCCAACTAAGAAATAAGCATTACGCTCTGCTATTTCCTACAAAACACGAATGCGCTAAAAATCATTTAGCGCATTCGCGTTTGTCCGCGTTTATACATAATTTAAATAATCCACAATTGCGGCGTATCCCTGAAATGATTGATCTCCTCAATCACTTCCAGTACCTCATCGGGCGATAGCTCATTTTCGCCGTCGGCAACGTAACTAAAAACTTTTCCGGGTTGCTCAAAAGTAATATACCCCAGGTAATCGGGATTATTCTTTTTATTTACCTGCAAAAGCTTATCAGGCTGGTTAAGCTTGCTTAAAGTTGATTTATCGCGGCGATAAATACTATAAGTATAGGTTAACACCGGGTGACCGTCTGCATGGGCATCACTGTCCGGTATTATAAGAAGAGTTAAATTTTTAGCTATAGTAATAAAGAATGGTTTCATATGTAGCGTTAAGTGCAGCATCAAGATATAGCAAGAGAGATGCCATAATCCTTATTTCGATAAAATTAATTTACTTTCAATATAAATAATATTTTTCAATAAAGATTGAATTATGGCACGATTTTTAAAGTGTTATATATAACAAACTAAATACATCAAAATATGAGATCACTATTGTATATCATCGCAGTTATCCTGATAATAGGATGGGCGATCAGTGTGTTTGCCTATTCGGCAACAGGTTTAATCCATGCTTTATTGGTAATTGCCGTAATTTCATTTTTACTTGGCATTATCAGAAGCCCTTCAACAGTTTAAAAACTATTTTTCTATAAGAAAACAGAACGCGGGCCGCAAGCCCGCGTTTATTGTTTTGGATTTAAGCTAAAAATGTCACACAAACTTTAATAACGTTTGTAGTGTTATTATAAATTTTACTACGATGACATTAAGCGACGAAGAATTCAGGGAAGAATATAAACCACTGCACATCCCTTCTCATTTTGATCCACAGGATACCCAGCAAAATAAAGCCATATATGCGCTGGCGCAAATTGGCGAAGGTACGGCAGACAGTGTACTGAAAGAACTGGAAACCCTGCAGCCCGGCATTGTGAACGAACAGGTTACCGCGCTGGTTAAAACCACTCTTGTCGGCCTTTACAACAAAGGTCTTATTAAAGGTGAAGAACATAACGGGCAAATGCATTACAACCTCAGTAAGATCACCGAGGCTAATGACGGCTCAACGAGGCACGAATAGTTAATCTTCCTCGCCGTTTACATTTGCAGTGAGCACATCGCTCATATAATCAAAAAAGGGGCGCATATTCTTAAAAGTATCAGAAGCTTTTATGATGAAATCCGGGCGTAAAGCCTCCTCATCTGTAAAGCGCCGTCTTACTAAAAACTGTTTATAACGCAGCAGCTCAATAGCTTCATGATTTGTAGCGTAACCTTTGGGGGCTGTTTTTAGTTGTTCGCCTTCCAAAACACCAAAAGTTTTTGTAAACTCCTTACTGCCGATGATTTGCTTCAACGGCGAGGCATCAAAAGCGATCTCATCTCGGATCCGCTTAAGATCGGGCGTATCCGGGGCCCAAAAGCCACCTGCTATAAATGTATTGCCTGGTTCCAGGTGAAAATAATAACCGCCGCGGCGGTGCTTGCCCGCCCGTTTAAAATTCCCGCTCCAGTTAGTTTTAAAAGGCGTTTTATCTTTCGAAAAACGGATATCCCGATAAATGCGGTGCAGGGCTTTTTTTGCGCTGGGCGTTTCGATAACATCATGCGTATTGAGCAGGTTCAATAGCCCAGCAGTAAAAACCTCCACCAGTTCAAGCTGCTGTTGATATGGCTCTTTATGTTGAGCAAACCAGTCGCGGTTATTGTTCTGTTTCAGTTGCCTCATAAAATCAAAGGTGGAGGCGGGTAGTATTAGCTGGCTCATAATTAAATAACCTGCAAAAAGCAGGAAAGCCAAATTAGAGAAATTTGCAGGCTGTCCAAAATTGAATCCGCCTGCACTGTTTAATAATACATTCGGATGATGCTTAAGCACCGGATTTCCCCTCAAAACAAAAATGTGACACTTGTTTTTTGCCGAAAAACCTATCTTAGCCAAACAATCAAACCTGCTATGAAAAGGCGCTCCTTTGTTAAATCAACCCTGTTAACCGGTGTAACCGCAACTGTTTTACCTGCCATGAGCAAAGCTACAGAAACTTCCCCCAAAGCTGCCGAATACTATGAACTAAGGGTATACAACCTTAAAAATTCGGAACAGCAAAAACTGGTAGAGGACTTCCTGAAAGATACTGCTATCCCTGCCTTCAACCGGTTAGGTGTAAAACATGTAGGCGTATTTACCGAAATGAAGCCCGAAGGCCAAACCAGGCTTTTTGTGCTGGTGCAGTTTAACAGTCTTGCCCATTTCGCAACAGTGACCGATAGTTTCGCCGGCGATGCAGAACTGCAGGTCAAAGGCGCTGCTTACCTTAATGCCCCGGCCGCCGCCCCGGCTTATGAACGGATAGAAAGTTCTTTGTTAAAAGCATTTGTACACATGCCGCACCTGGAAGCACCCGAAAATAAAGCGAGGATCTTTGAGTTGAGGCAGTATCAAAGCGCAACTGAAGCCGCAGGTAAAAAGAAGATTGAAATGTTTAATGATGAAGGCGAAATAGATGTATTTAAACGCCTCGGTTTCAAGCCCGTTTTTTGGGGCGAAACCGTAATAGGTTCACAAAGGCCTAACCTTACCTATATGATCACCTTTGATGACCTTGATGCCAAGAATGCTCACTGGAAAGCTTTTGGTAGTGATCCGCAATGGAAAAAAATCAGCGCTATGCCCGAATATGCCGATGCCCTGCTGGTGAGCAAAATAACATCAACTATACTGGTGCCAACAACTTACTCACAGATTTAATTTTTTACAGACTTACGAAGTTTTGGAAACTTCGTAAGTCTTGCTTATCAACGGCCTTTTCAAATTTCATCATACAGCTTATTTTTCATAAATTTATTAGCCACGATATGGAGGCAAACAGGCAAACACTCAGTGAGGCTGAGATTGAACTTCTGAAAGAAGGCTTGAAACGAGGTTATAAAGAGCGTTTCAAATGGCCACCCGTTTGTACCATGAGCAAGGCTTCGATAGTACATAAACCATTATCAGCAAATAATCTGTGGATGTATTTAACGAGGAAATATTAAGCCTTTCCAAAACCCATATTCCCTACATTCCTCTACTGCCTGTTTCAACAGTTGTTTTAAATAGATATTACCTTAGTTAAGATCAAAAGCCCCTTGATTTTGTGAGAGGCAAAAAGGAGCGCAATTTTTGCTGAGACTTATAACTTTCACAAACCATCACAGAAACTCAAAAATACTCAACAAGATATTGTAAAAAATACTATTAAATAAATAAAAACAATAGTTACCCATACCCGGCTCTGCACCGGGCTTATGAAAGTTAAGGCCTGCATAATGCTATTACGCAGGCAAAAATAAAAGAGGCCGGTACAAGATTCGAACTTGCGAGCATTCCTTTTGCAGAGGACTCCCTTAAACCACTCGGGCAACCGGCCATGTTGTGGAAATAAAAGGACTTGAACCTTTAACCGACACCGTATAAGGGTGCTGCTCTTACTATCGAGCTATATTTCCAGCTGTAAATCAGTAGGGTAACCCGGGCTCGAACCAGGAGCCTCCACATCCCAATGTGGTAATCTGACCAATTGATATACTACCCTGTAAAGCAAAAAATCCCCTTAGTTTTTATCTAAGAGGATTTTTAATGTTGTTATATACTTACTATATATACATAGGCTATCTCCTCTGATAAATCAGTATGGGTGATGGACACTGTATACATATTGTTGTTTTCATAATGCAATGATACAAAAAATATTAAAATAAAAATAATTATGAAAATATTTTTTTTCTTCGCAAAGGCTGCGTTAGCGATAGTAGCGGATACCGGCCAATATGGCTAATGCCTGTACAGTAAGAGCAGATAGCGCGGGCCATAGGTAACGCCCTTATTGATTTCGGAGTTGAGATCCTCGATTTCGAATTTGTTTTAATATCATACCTGAGCTAAATGAACTAAGGATTTTTTTATTGGTTTAGCATTCGGTCAATTCTCAAATTCTGTAAATTCTGATTCAGACAATGGCGTTGCCTACGGCCCGGGCTGTACGTTCCAAGTCCTCGCCTGGTCTCCGCGCTATGCCGATACACACTGCGGGCTTTCCACTGCCATCCCTAACGCTGGCCCCCGCACCGAAAGTTGAAAACCTAAAATATTCTTCGTTTATACCCACTTTTCAAAGGTTGTAAGAAGCTAACAACTGCCCAGCGTAATAATAAATTAAAAAAAAATAAAAATATTTTTCACTGCGCAAATACACTGCGCAGTAGCCTCCAACCTTTGTATCAACAAAACGAAATAAAGGAGGTTCAAAATGAAATTCAACCTGTTAAGCAGAGTAAAAACCAAAACGGTAAATCATGAAGGTGCAAAAGCCTTTACCATGAGCGCCGAAATGGAATTGTACACCACGGTAGTAACCTGGAGCTTAAACGACACCTTTTATGAAAAAGACCAGGCACGTATGGAGCGCCTGCGCAACCTGATAGCTCAATGCAACCCGGTATTTGTTGGTAAACTGGCAGTTTATGCACGTACCAAAATGTATATGCGTTCGGTACCGCTGGTTTTGGTTACCGAATTGGCTAAGCTGCACTCGGGCAACGATCTGGTTGCCCGGGTTACCGACGGGGTTATCGGCCGTGCCGATGAAATCACCGAACTACTGGCCTGCTATGAAACACTGAACCAGCGTAAGGGTACTAAAAAGCTCAACCGCTTGTCAAAACAAATGCAAAAAGGTTTATCACAAGCATTTAACCGCTTTGATGAATACCAATTTGCTAAATATAACCGCGATGGCGCCATAAAAATGCGCGACGCTTTGTTCCTGGTACATCCAAGGGCTAAAGACGATCTGCAACAGCTGATCTTTAATAAGATAGCAGCAAACGAACTGCAAACGCCTTACACCTGGGAAACAGAGCTATCTGCACTCGGTCAGCTAAATTTTGATAGCGCCGAAGCTAAAGCGATAGCGTTCCGTGCCAAATGGGAAGAACTGATTGATAGCGGTAAAGTTGGCTATATGGCCTTGCTGCGTAACCTGCGCAACATACAGGATGCAGGCGTAAGCTATGTGCACTTTAAAAAAGTGTGCGCAACCATTGCCGATGGCGAACAGGTGGCTAAAGCCAAACAGTTTCCATTCCGCTACCTGGCGGCTTACCGTGAGCTGATAATGCCGGCCTCGGTGGTACAAAATATTGCGAGGGCAGCCAAAGCAGCCATAACCGGCAACAAAGGCTACACCGGAGAACTGCTGGATGCATTGGAAAAAGCGGTACAAGCAAGTGCTGCCAATATCAGGGGCTTTGATGAAAACACCCGCGTATTGCTGGCCTGCGACGTGTCTGGTTCCATGCAGAAATCGATCTCGGCAAAGTCAAAAGTGCTGTTGTATGATATTGGTTTAATGCTGGCCATGTTGTTACAATCGCGCTGCAAAAATGTGGAGGTGGGTATGTTTGGCGACCGCTGGAAAACTATTACAGTACCACGCGGTAACATTTTGGGCAACGTGCAGGAGTTCTATCGCCGCGAAGGTGAAGTGGGTTACTCGACCAATGGATACCTGGTTATTCATGACCTGAGTACCCGCCGTGTGCAAATGGATAAAATAATGCTGTTTACCGATTGCCAGTTATGGAACAGTAACGGTGGCAGCAATCACATCCAGGAGCAATGGGTTTATTATAAACAACATGTAGCCCCACAAGCAAAACTGTACCTGTTTGACCTGGCAGGTTATGGCCAGGCACCATTGCAGCTATTGCAAAACGATGTGTATTTAATTGCAGGCTGGAGCGATAAAGTTTTTGATGTGTTAGCAGCAATTGAAAACGGGAGCTCGGCACTGAACATTATTAACAATATAGATTTATAAACGTGCAGGGAGGCTAACTTCCCTGCATTTAAAAAATAAAGATGCCGTAGGCAAGGGTTACTTCGCAGCCAATAATGGGGAGGGCATTGTGGCGAAAGCCGTGATGGAGGTTCGAGTCCTCGCTTGCAGCCCCCAGATCTCTTGCCGCCTTTGCTCTTTATAAAAGGAGGTGTCGTAAATAAGTAATACTTCGTCACGGACCCGTTGTCGGGCTTGTCTACGAGCGGGAGAAAAAGAGACTTATTGATTTTTACCCTCCTTTAAAATATTGAAAATAAATAAGGTGCCGTAAATGTGCGCTACTTCGTATCGCCGGTTCGAGCCCGGCTTCCGGAGCAACCCGGAGTAGCTCAGTTGGTTAGAGCAGAAAACAGCATTGCTGAACGTATGTTGACAGTAGCCCTTATTTTTAAAATGAACAACAGGTTAAAGTGCCGTAAATAAGTATTACTTCGCTTTTTAACCCCAGGGTCGCCGGTAAAAATCCGGCCTTTAGCCGCAAGCTAAGGTAGCTCAGACAGTTTGGAGCATGGGACGACTCAACCACTTGTTAGCCATTGCCTTCAACCTGTTGTTCATTAACTTTTTATACCTAAACCTGTTGCAATCAGGAATAAAGATGCCGTAGGTAAGCATTACTTCGCCTGTCAAGCAAAGCGCTACCATTCATCGCTCTTTATTCCCTGATTTTTAAACAAAAAGACTTCTCCCGTCAGGGATAGGCAATGAAAGATGCCGTAAGCGGGTGTTACTTCGCTGGTTGAAAAGCATGTAGCAGTACATGCCTGCCGGTTCGAATCCGGAATACACCTGCTGCCAGTAGCTCTTTCATTTTTTACTTTAACATTAAATCTCATGACTGAAACTATATTACAAAAGCTGCTTGAAGTGGAGCAGTCTGAAAACATAAAAATACTTTACGCCTGTGAGTCCGGAAGCCGGGCCTGGGGCTTTGCCTCGCCCGATAGTGATTTTGATGTGCGTTTTATATACGCCCGTCCTGTAAACTATTACCTCGGCATAACAGATATGCCCGATTTTATAGACCTGCCTATAAATGATGTATTGGATATACGCGGCTGGGATATACGTAAAGCGTTAAAGCTATTCCTTAAGTCAAACATATCCTTGTTTGAATGGATACAATCACCTATAGTTTACCGTGAAGCCAGTGATTTTGCCAATGAGATAAGGAATATAATGCAGGAATACCTTTCGCCAAGGGCATCAGCTAATCACTATTCATCATTGGTTTTTAACACCTTACGTGATGATTTGCAGGAAAGCGAAGTAAAACTGAAACGTTACTTTTATGCTCTAAGATCAACATTGGCCTGTCTTTGGATAGTGGACCGCAAAACAGTGCCGCCAATGGAGTTTAGTAAATTGAGACGTTTGATAAGCGACACACATTTTCAGGATACCGTAGATGACCTGCTTGTTCAGAAGCAAATGGCCGATGAAAAAACGTTGATACAACCGGTACCGCTATTGCAAACCTGGCTGGAGGATACGCTTGCTTATTGCCAGCAGCAGATACCGCTGCTTCCTTCAGACAGAAAACAGCCGGATGAATTGAACCAATTGTTCAGAAAATATATACTGTAATGACCTTTGATGATCTGCAACAAAACCCGAAACTGCTCCTGCTTGATTGTATCAGCGGGAGCACTGCTTATAACCTCAACGTTAAAGGCTCAGACGGATAAGAAAGGCATATTTATCATGCCTCAAAGGCAGCTTTATGGCTTTACGCAAACCGATCAGGTTGCTAATAGCACTAATGATGAGGTTTATTTTGAGATCAGGCGTTTTTTGGAGTTGCTTACCAAAAACAACCCCAACATACTGGAATTGTTAAGCACACCCGGCCAATTTGTATTGTACCGTCACCCGTTGATGGATTTAATAAAGCCAGAAGATTTCCTGTCGAAACTTTGCCTGGATACCTTTGCAGGTTATGCACATTCACAAATAAAAAAGGCCCGCGGTTTAAACAAAAAGATCAACAAACCAATAGACGAGGCGCGTAAGACCGTGCTGGATTTTTGTTATGTGATCCATGATAATGGCAGTGTTACGCTAAAGGAGTGGCTTCAGGTAAACAACTTTGAGCAGCAACAATGCGGCCTGGTAAACCTGGATCATTTCAGGGATGTATACCTGCTTTATCACCAAAAACAATTGAAGGCAGGCTACTTCAGGGGAATAACATCTGGTGCTGACGCTGATGATGTACAGCTAAGCTCCGTACCAAAAGGGGTAGCACATTTGGCTGTAATGAATTTTAATAAAGATGGCTACTCTGTATACTGCAAGGAGTATACAGAATACCGTGAGTGGGAAGCAAAGAGAAATGAGGTCCGCTATCAAAGCACGTTATCGCACGGCAAAAGCTACGATGCCAAAAATATGATGCACACTTTTCGCCTGCTCAATATGGCCGGAGAAATAGCACAATACGGCCAGGTAATCGTAAACCGGCCGGACAGGGATTTTCTGCTAAAAATCCGTAACGGCAAGTTTGAATTTGATGAGTTAATGAAAATGGTTGACGAAAAAATGGAGCAAATCAATGAACTATATCGAACCTCTGCTCTGCCCAACAAACCGGACCTGCAAAAAGCTGAAGCTATCTTATTGCAAATAAGAACCGAATTTTATGAAAACAGCCCGCTATAGTCCACTGCCATATTATATGTAAAGGCTGTTTAAAACATGGAAGCACGAAACGATCCGGTTTGCAAAGCCGCTTTGTAGAGTTTGGCATTGCTTCGTGCCCAGCAATAACGTTTCTCTGGCATGTTGTAATCTTGAGCTATCCTCCAATAAAGTCTTCAAACACAAAAGGGCCTTCCAATGCGGAAAGCCCTTTTTTAACTCCGAAATCGGAAACCCGAAATCCGAAATCAAAACCAATCTCTATTTGTGCTTCGAACTCATATAAAAAGTAATCTCGCCGCCATTCATGATCTCATTGTGACTGATGAATAGCTTATCAAGCGGTTTGCCGTTCAATATCATCTTTTGCACATAAACGTTTTTAGCGCTTTGATTTTTTACGTTGATCGTAAACTTTTTACCGTTATCCAAATTGATCACCGCATGGTCAACAGCCGGACTACCGGTTGAATATTGATCTGAACCCGGAGCAACCGGGTAAAAACCAAGTGAGGTGAATATGTACCAGGCGCTCATCTGGCCGGTATCATCATTGCCCCCTAAACCGTCGGGGGTTGGCTTGTACATCATCGGTAAAATCATACGTACGCGCTCCTGTGTTTTCCATGGCTTATCTGTCCAGTTGTACAGGTAGGCTACGTGGTGCGATGGTTCGTTACCATGCACATAGTTACCGATAATACCGTCGCGGGTGATATCTTCTGTTTCGGCAAAATATTTATCAGGTAGGTTCATGGTAAACAATGAATCCAGGTAACGTACAAAGCGCTTATCGCCGCCCATCAGCTTAATCAAACTTTCAGGATCTTGCGGAGCGAACAGGGTATAGTTCCAGCTGTTACCTTCAATAAAACCTTCGTTAATGGTACTCAAAGGATCAAATTTTGTTCTGAACGAGCCATTAGCCAGCTTAGGGCGCATAAAACCAACTGCAGGGTCATAAACGTTTTTATAATTTCCCGAGCGTTTGATGAATTCCTCGTAAATGTCATTTCTGTTCAGTTTTTTAGCAAGTTGAGCAATAGCCCAGTCGTCAAAAGCATACTCCAGGGTTGAAGATACCGACACACCACTTTTCTCATCAGGGATGTATCCTTTATCCATATACTCACCAATACCTTCATAATCGCGGTGGCGGGCGGTGGTAACGCAGGCATCAAGCGCTTTATTAGCATCAAAATTCACATTACCTTTTATTACAGCATCGGCAATTACAGCAACGCTGTGGTAACCGCTCATACACCAGTTTTCGTTACCGGAGTTTGACCATACCGGCAGCATATGCTCCGGACTTTGATCAAAGTGGGCCAGCATCGACTGGATCATATCCGCGTTACGTTTCGGCTCAATGATATTGAACAGCGGGTGTAATGCCCTATAAGTATCCCAAAGCGAAAATGTAGTGTAATTGGTAAAACCATCAGCCTTATGTACATTTTGATCAAGGCCTTTGTATTGACCATCAGCATCCATGTACAACGTAGGATTGATCATGGTATGGTACATGGAGGTATAGAAATTTTGTTTGGTTTCCTTACTTCCGGCTATCTCAATTTTATGCAGTTCCTGTTCCCAAAGCTGCTGACCATCGTTTTTCACCTTATCAAAGTCCCAACCCGGCGCTTCGGTGCGCATGTTATTCAGCGCGCCGTCCATACTTACAGAAGATATGGCAAACTTAATTTTGATCTTCTCCCCTTCTTCTGTTTTAAAGTCAAAGTAGCTGCGGATCTGCCTGCCGGCAATTTCAGGAAAGTTTTTGGTTTGATTGAATTTACCCCAAAAACCGCCGTACACCTCGCGTTTATCGTACTTTTTATAGCCATGCTGATAAAAAGGTTTTGAAAAACTCATAGCGAAGTACAAAGTACGTGTGCGGGCCCAGCCATTGGTTTGGCGGTAGCCTATAACTGTTGAATCGTTAACTACCTTAAGATAAGTCCATACATTTTTGTCGGGGTAGTTATAAATCCCGGCCATCAGGTCGAGTATAATGTGCGACTGATCCGACTTAGGGAAAGTATATTGATGAAAACCAACCATTGCTGTGGTAGTTAGCTCGGCAGTAATATTATTAGCGTCAAGTTTTACTTTATAATAGTTGGCCCCGCTAACCTCATTCTGATGCGAAAATGCCGAACGGTAGCCACTGCCGGGCTTATCGGCCACACCTGGATTGAGTTTCAAAGCCCCAACGGTTGGCATAATTAAAAAATCGCCCAAATCTGAGTGACCGGTACCGCTGAAGTGGGTATGACTAAAGCCTACTATCGTTTTATCGTCATACTGATATCCTGCACAATATTTGTATACATCCGGATTGTAATGACCGTCCTTTTCATAGCTGGCAGTGTCTGTTTCGGGGCTTAATTGCACCATACCAAAAGGCACCGTTGCCCCCGGATAGGTATGCCCCATGCGTTGTGTACCTATAATAGGATTAACATAATCAACCAGCTTTTCTGTTTTGGTTTGAGCCTGGCTATAAACGGCCGTACCTATTAATAATGCTGTAAGTATTCTTCTCATTGTAATCTTAAGTATATTCATTGTTTCCTCTCATATATGAGGAAATTCTGCGTCGCGGCCCCTGGCCTCATAACCTCTTTTTAACAAAGCAACTAATTTATGTAAAGCAGCCCGCTAAATATGGGAGTACGTGGTATTTGTTACAGATACCTGTAAAAAAACGGTTTAAACCGCGGGATTTGAAGCGTAAGCGGCCCATAGCTCATCCACTGTTTTACCTGTAAGGCTTTTCCAGCTTTCGTTTGTGAAAGTATGTTCACGCAGTTGCTTATCAAGTATTTTTACCAGATCGGGCTTCGAGTTTTTTTCTGCCCAAAGCAAAAAACGTGCAGTTACACGGTAAGCATTATCATAATTTTGGGTTGATTTAAATGCGGGTAATGCCCATTTGGCCCCGGCGTTGTCAACACCAAATTTAAAACGGGCATAATCGGCAATCCCTTCGGTTAACCAGCCGGGGCCGTCGCTGTTGCCATAAGCCTGTACAATGTGCATTACTTCGTGAGTAACCACGTCAATATCGCCGGGATGTTTGGTCATGTATTTCGCGCTGAATACTACAGTGTCATTTCCGGTAGCAGCCACGCCGTCATAAGCAGTATCGATAACAAACGTTACTTTTTTAGATGTTTTTTTATTGTACTCCTTTGCAAGCTTTGGATACACTTCAAAAAAGGTTTTGATCAGTCTGTCTTTCAAATCTGTGCTAAATGCAGCATCCTTGCTGATAAAAGTTACCTGGTAGCCTTTTTGTTTAAAAACTTCCTGCGCATGGGCATTCAACCCCATGAACAAGCCCGAAATTAAGAATAGTGAGAAGATAAATATTTTTTTCATGAATAGTTTTGGTTTTTGCGATTGATAATGATTAAACCAGCCAAATATAGATAAAACGTTTTATCATTAAAACAGATTCCTCTGTAATATTATTAATAGTTTTCCCTTTCAATTTGTTCAAAAACAAACGCCTGTTACTCTTCAAACAACAGGCGTTTTATTAATTAAACAATATTATCAAAAAAGAACTATGAAGCAGTTGAATTATTGTGGAGTTATCCCCCAACTACCCCAACCGGCTCTAACTAACCAGGTGAGCAGTATCAGTGTTCAAAGCTACTTAAATAAAACGTTTTACCAAATGATTTTTAAGGATATTCGTGCACCAATACTAAACTATTGTCACGCTGTGGCCTTCGACAGGGTCGATCCCCGCTCGATCAGTTTCGATGGGATCTTCAGATCAATTTTTGAAGCATCAAGTTTGTGGGTGTTGATCTGCGCCATTAAAATATCAATTGCCGATTTTGCAATGTCATAAGTAGGTTGTTGTATGGTAGTAATACCCGGCGGGTATAGGCTAAACACTTCGTTATCATCAAAACTTATCACGGCCAAATCATCGGGGATACTAAGCTTAAGATCTTTGATGGCCTGCAAACCCATGGTACCCAAATAATTGGTGGTAAAGAAAACAGCATCCATTTGTTTTTGCTTTTCAATAAATGCTTTAACGGCCTCAATCCCTTCATTCTTGTCCATATCAAAAGGAACCTTTAAAACCATCTTACTGCTCTCTTTCAGGTTATTATCTTTTAAAGCAGCTTTGTAGCCCAGGCTCCGGTCGTTTAGCTGGATCAGCCCGAGGTCGGCGGTTACCATCCCGATATTCTTATATCCCGATCGTACAAAACAATCAACCGCGTTGTAGGCGCCTGCATAATTATCAACCAGCACATGAGGGATGCTTGTCCCGGGGAAATATCCGTCAATGAGCACTACAGGCTTTTCATTATCAACCAGGTTCTGGATATCTTTTTCCAGCCCTTTCATCGGGGTAATAATATAACCATCAACCAGTTGCTGACTCAGCATCCTGATCATGTCCTTACCTTTTTGCAGGTTATTGTTGGTACTACAATATATAATACGATAACCGTCTTTTTCCGCTTCCTCTTCAATTACCTTTGCCATCTCTCCAAAAAACGGCCCGCCAATGCTCTCCACTATCAGCCCGATAACTTTTGAAACACCCGTACGCAAACCAACCGCCATACGATTAGGTTCATAACCATTTTTTTGGGCCGCATCCAATATTTTTTTACTGATCTCTTTGCTAATACGGCCCTTGCCATTTAAAACAAATGAAACAGTAGTTATTGAGGTATCGGTAAGTTTGGCTATATCCTTAATGGATATCTTTTTTTTTATCATCGTTTTTAAATTCAGGTTTAAGGTTTAGTATGCCCGACATCTTAAAGTCTTATCAATTTTTAATGTTAAACCGGTAATTAGTCAAACAGATATCTCTGTCAAAAATTCAACTTTGTGCCTTTTTTCAATCAAACCCGGCAAGTTAATTCTGCTAATTGCCAATATTTTAACCTTGTGATATAAACATTTAAAACCGGACTGGTAAATATAGCGTATGGCTTCGATTTTCGACCTTTTTGATGACAATTTATTACAAAATAGTCACAAACTTTCATTAAGATCATTAAAAAATTAAAATGGAAGACCAGTGTATAAAAGATTTCTTCATATCAATTGATAACAAATTAATGCTAAATTTAGATTTTGTGTTTTCCCTGATTAATTGGTATTTATAATTTCATGAGTATAACGCCGAAACTCAACCGCTTTGATCTTTCAATGATTGTTGTGAGCCTCGTAATAGGCATGGGCATTTTTGCAGCGCCGGCAGAAGTAGCAAAAAACTCAAGCACACCTCTTTTGTATTTCGGGGCCTGGCTGCTTGGGGGAGCAGTAAGCCTGTGCGGGGCGCTTACCTTTGCCGAAATTGGTGCCCGCTACCCTACCACCGGTGGCTTTTACAAAGTTTTTTCGTACTGTTTTCACCCGGCTTTTGCCTTTATGATCAATTGGGTACTGGTAATAAGCAACGCGGCCTCCGTTGCCGCCGTAGCGCTTATAGGCGCGGAATACATTAACCCCATTATTATGCCACAAAGCCTGCAAAACGATGCGGGCATCAAAATCATGACCATAACTTCCGTAGTTGTTTTATATATCATCAACTACCTGGGCATTAAAATGAGCGCCCGTACTCAAAACGTACTTACACTTTTTAAAATTGGCATGATCCTGATTTTATGTGCCGCGGTGTTCAAAGGCAATATACATACCGCCAAAGAAGTTATCGCTTACCATAATAATAACAACATAAGTGCGTTCGGAATAAGTTTGGTAGCTGTATTTTTTACTTATGGCGGTTACCAGCAAACTATAAATTTTGGAGGCGATATTATAAACCCGAAGATCAATATCCCCAAGGCTATTTTTTTTGGAATAGCCACTGTGATATCATTATACATGCTTATCAACTTTGCCTATTACTCAGTTTTAGGCATTAGCGGCCTTCAGCATAAAACAACGCTTGCGGCAACACTTGCAGGGGTTTTATTCGGTGCTGCCGGATATAAAATAGTATCGCTGCTGATGTTTGTTTCTGTATTGGCCTTTGTCAACGTAAATATTATGGCCAATCCCCGTGTTTATTATGCCATGGCCGAAGATGGTATATTACCTGCCCGCTTTAAACGTGTAAACAGCCAAACCCAGGTACAGGAATTTGGATTGAGTTTTTTTGTGGGCGCGGTGCTTATCGTCTTATTTTTTGCTAATTCGTTTCAAACCATATTAAATTATGTAATGTTTTTTGATACCATTGGCCTATCAACTGCAGCTATAACGATCTTCATTTTACGGAGCAAAACCAAACATCTCAATAATACCGGTATCTATATTATGAAATGGTACCCAGTTATACCTGTCATATTTATTACTACTTATTGGTTTGTTACTATCAGCATTTTTATTGAAAACCCGCAGGCTGCTTTAATATGCATTTGTGCTTTTATTGCCGGCCTCATTATTTACTATATCACAAAACGAAACCAAAAACCTAACACTATACTTTAATTATGGATTTGTCATTTATTTTAAATGAGCTTGGGGAGGAAAGAGAAAACTACTTTAATGCCGTTTCGCCGCCAATTATGCAATCAAGCAACTTTTGTTTTAAAGATGTTGCGGCACTTAGGGGGGCAATGAATGATGAATTCGAAAGCAGCCTGTACTCAAGGGGGCAAAACCCCACACTCACTATACTCAGAAAAAAACTTGCCGCGTTAGATGGCGCGGAAGACGCCCTGCTGTTCAGCAGCGGTATCAGTGCTATAAGTGTCCCCATTTTATCGCTGTTAAAATCCGGCGATCATATTATAGCCGTGGATAACCTGTACAGCTGGACAATTAAATTATTTAAAGACTTTTTACCCAAATTTGGCATTACCACCACATTTATTGACGGAACAGTTTTTGAAAATTTTGGACAAGCCGCAACCCCGCAAACACGCCTAATTTACCTCGAAAGCCCTAACACATTTTGCTATGAGCTGCAGGACATCAGGAAAGTGACCGATTTTGCGAAATCAAGAGGTATCATAACCATGATTGATAACAGCTATTGCAGCCCCCTTTACCAGCAACCAATATCTATGGGGGTTGACCTTGTGGCGCAATCAGCTACCAAATATATTGGTGGTCATTCGGATGTTGTGGCAGGTGTGCTTACCGGCAGCAAGGCTATGCTTAAAAAAATCTTTGAGCACGAGTTCATGAATACCGGCCCGGCGCTGTCGCCCCATTCGGCATGGCTGCTTTTGCGAGGATTAAGAACGCTCCCGCTGCGGCTGCGGCGCAGCTTTGAAAGTACCCGGATCATTACAGAATGGCTTGTCTCTCATCCGGCTGTACAGGATGTGATCTGGCCTTTTAGTCCCAAATTCAATCAGGCCGATTTGGTTAGCCAACAAATGCAGGGCTGCGGAGGTTTATTTAGCCTCGTATTAAAGCACAGTTCATTTAGTAAAATTGAAAAGTTTTGTAACAGCCTGCAACATATTTTACTTGCTGTGTCGTGGGGAGGCCATGAAAGTCTTGTTGTGCCAGCCATTGCCTCTTTTAGCGAGGATGAATATTCGGCGGATAACGATCACCATCAATTAATCCGGATGTATATTGGTTTGGAAGACCCTCAATATTTAATGGCGGATATTAAACAGGCTTTAGAAAAGTAAACAGTCCCGGCCTGCGCCGGGATTTATTGTTTTTTAGAAATAAAGACTGTTTAACTTCAAACATTTACTCCCACTTCTTAATCCCCAGCTTTTGCATTTTTGAATGCAGGGTTGATGGCGGCAAACCTAATTTAGATGCGGCCCCGTCCTTGCCGCTTATTTTGCCATTGCAACGTTTTAGCACGTCTAAAATATGGTCGCGGGCGTGTTCATCAATGGTTTTTAATCTGTCGGTCGGCATTTCGGCATAAACAGGGCTTTCCTTTTTTCCCTGCAGCTTGGGCAGGTAAACGTCTTTTATTACCGGGCCATCCGTTAACAGGATACTGCGTTCAATAAAATGCTCCAGCTCGCGCACGTTGCCCGGCCAGTGGTATTCAAGCAGTTGGGCCATTACGTTTGCTGATATCCCCGTTACCGCTTTACCGATCTTTTGCGCGTAACGTGCCAGGAAATGATTAGCCAATACCGGGATATCATCTTTACGTTCCCTTAAAGGTGGAATGATGATCGGGAACACAAACAGCCTGTAATATAAATCGAGCCGGAAGCGGCCTTCTTCAACTTCTTTTTCAAGGTTGCGGTTAGTAGCCGCAACTATGCGTACGTTGATCTTCACCGGGCCTCTGCCGCCAATGCGTTCAATCTCCTGCTCCTGTAAAACACGTAATAGCTTAACCTGTAGTTCGGCCGGCATTTCTCCTATCTCATCCAGAAAAATAGTACCGCCATCGGCCAGTTCAAATTTGCCGGTACGTTTTTCCACAGCCCCGGTGAAAGAACCTTTTTCGTGCCCGAACAGTTCGGACTCAATCAGGGTAGCCGGCATGGAGGCACAGTTTACCACTACCAAAGGCTTGTTTTTACGGGGCGACAAATAGTGGATACTCTTAGCTATCTGCTCTTTACCTGTACCGCTTTCGCCTAAAACCAATACCGATGTATCAAGCGGAGCTACTATGCCAATGTGGTCGAGTACGGTGAGCATCTGATGGCTTTTACCGATAATATCTTTAAAACCTGCAGCCTTGCTTTTCTCACTTAATTGATTTTGGCCTAATTTATCAACCCTCGTTAGTGAGGGTTCAGGCACATCAAATGGGATGATCTCCTCCACCGTGGTCAGTAATGATCTGTACAGCCGATCTAACAAGATCAAATGATCATGGGTATAACAGTCGGTTTTGCGGCTGTAAAACGAAAAATGAATAACATCTCCTCCTGACGAAAGCAAAGGCAATCCTAAAAACGATTGCATATTAAAAACCTGGGCAATAAGCTTTTTAACGGGAAACTGCGGCCAAATCTTAACAAAATTAGCAGCATTATAAAAATCAGCCTTGGTTATCCGCGGACTGTCCTCCTGCATCTGGTTAAGCTGTTTTTTATTTGTTTTTGTGATGTTTACCAATTCATCTGGGCCTATAACCTGGTATTCATCAAACCCTGTACGCAAAAATGAAATGGCGTTGTCAGGAAAACCCGCACCATTTTTCATGGTAACAGTTAAATAATCAAACGGTACATGCGGCTGGATACTCATTGCTATTTTCAATAACTTTTGTTTCCAATTTATGGGCTCAGCAACAATATTTTTAAATACTTGCTCCAGGGCCTGCTCCTGGCGTAATTTTGATTCGATACTGTTTTGATGCCGGTAAAAAGCAACATCCAGGGTTATCAGCAACTCCTTTTCACGAAATGGTTTTACCAAAAAACCGTAAGGCTGCGTAGCCTTTGCCCGTTCCAGGATACTTTCCTGAAAATTAGCCGACAGGTATACAAATGCTATATTTTTTGACGTGAGCACTTTGGCAAGGTCGATACCGTTCAGGCTGCCCTTTAAAAATATATCAAGCAATACCATTTCCGGTTTTTGCTCATCAATGATCTCCAACGCTTCGGGTACAGAATCGGCAATGCCGCAAACTTTATAACCGGCACGGGTTAATATTAATTTCAGATCATACGCCACCAGCGACTCATCCTCAACTATTAATATCTTTTTGTTCATATTTTAATTAGCTGCAAAAGTTTTTCGTTCAATATTACTTAACATCTTCTCGGCCCTGAATTCGACGGTAATTATAGCACCGCCGTAATTTTCTATTTTAAAACAACCGCCCAGTTGTTTACTTAATGCTTTCATCATTTCCATCCCCAATGAGCTTGCTTTTTGGATGTCAAAATTAACAGGCAAGCCTATTCCATTATCAGCTATGGTGAGTATAATGGTTTCCTCGACCAGTTGTAAGGCTACTTTAATTTCGCCCCGCTGCACGGGAAAGGCATATTTTATGGCGTTTGTAATGGCCTCGTTTAGTATCAGGCCTACAGGTACGGCCTGTGCAACATCAAGCTTAACAGGCTCTATCATTTGCTCAAAACGAATTCCCCTATCGCCAGGATCATAACAATCGGCCAGGTAATTGATCAGCTCATTAATATAAACCGACATATCGATATAAGCCACATCCGAATTACTGTACAGCTTTTGATGAATAAGCGCTATAGCCTGTACCCGGTTTTGACTTTCCCGGATTGCGGCAAGCGCCGCGTTGTTCTTCAAAAATGCCGATTGCGTATTAAGCAGGCTCATTACAATTTGCAGGTTGTTTTTTACCCGGTGATGCACTTCCTTTAACAGCCAGTCCTTTTCATCTAACAGACCATCCTTTTCGTTAAGCAGGATTTGTAACGATAGGTTCTGATTGTTAATTTCCGTTTGTTTTAACTGTAATTGCTGATTACTCCTTTGCTTGTGCCGGTAACCGTTAAATGCCAAACCTGCTATAATGATGAGCATGGCCACACCGCCAAAAGTAATGTTACGCTGCATGTTTACCTTTTGCAGTTCGGCTTTCTGATTCTTGCTCTGTTCCTGTAAAAACCTTATCGACTGCTTGTTTTCATTAGTCTTATATCTGATATCGAGCTCCTCTATCTGCTTGTTTTTAATGGCATTAAACAACGAGTCATCAAGGCGTTTATGGATCTCGAAATGTTTTATAGCAGCTACATAGTTGCCGGATGTCGAATCAATCCGAAACTGCATGTTATGAATCTTGGTGAGTGTGATAGGCCTTATGGTATTTGACGGCAGCGATAAGATCTGTTTTGTATAAATGCCCGCCTTTTTATACTGTTGGGTAAGCAGGTAAAAGCCGGCCATGGTTTCGTTGTAATGAACAAAATCAGTAACCATTTGCTCGTTGGTGGTATAAAAGTCTTTACTAAAGTTAGTAACCTTATATACGTCCATCATTTTCAGATAGTATCGCTCGGCTTCCGGGTAATCTTTCAGTGCAACGTAGATATTGCCAAATGCCTCATACATATCAACCTTTTGCGCCAGGATCTTCGGCGGTACATCTTTTACCGCCTGTTTCAAGTATGCCAGTGCTTCTTTAGGTCTTTTAGCTGTTATGAAATCATAAATAATGAGGCTCAGGTACCCATAAAAATCTTCGTATTGTTTTCTATGCTTTAGTATCTCTGCCGATTTAAGAATATAGATGAGGCTTTGGTCATATTTATTCAGATCGGCGTATACCAATGCAAGTTTGGCGTAATAAAAATCGGCCAAAGCCGTATCAGCCGTGGCGTTCATACTTTTTATTACCTCGTGGCGATATAAAAGCTCGTTATGCAGATCAACCTTTTGTTTGCTTATCTCGGCAAGGGAATGATAGGTATAATGAAGTTTTTTGTAACCTATTGCTTTGTATTGGGCCAGCACCTGGCGCAGTTCGGTTTCGGCCAGATCAAGTTTCTTTTGGCTAAGATGGATGTCGGCTATGTTTTTGTTCATATCAGCCTCATCCAGTTTATGGCCCGTTTGCTGAAATAAGGCCCGGGCCTGCTCATAACTATTTATTTTATCAGGAATGGCAACTGTATCGTCTATAGATATATTATCGCCTAAGCGGGCCAGGGTTTTACCTTCCTGGTACTGATCACCTGTTTTATGGTAATAACCAACTACTTCCATAAAAACAGCTTTACCCTGCTTCAGGTTGTCCTGCTTGAGATACGCCGCCCCTTTAAGCATCATAGCTTCGTTAAGCCACTTTGCCGAATGGATGGCAACACTCATTTGTATGGCTTTATTGAAAGCGGTGATGCCGCTATCCAACACCTCTTTGTGGTCGCCTTGCTTGTTGAGATAATAGCTACCTAATTGTATTTGCAGCTTAATAGTATTGGTGTCGGCTTTGTTTTTTTGGTTATCAAGCTTTAGTTTAATGGTAGCAATGTCCATCTTTTTTTGCCCGGAAACGCTTGGGGCAAAAATTAAAGCAATAAAACATGTCGCTATATATTTAAACATATACTTAGTATTTTATTGCCCCAGAGATAATTACCGACAAAACCATAACGAAGTCATCTCCTGTGAAAGTCACGGAATAGTGATAGGCGATGATTTGCTAAATTTATTCAATTTTATGCAAACGGCATCAATAAGCAGAAAGCTAAATTTTCTTTATTGCCGAGATAATCAGGATCCGGACCGGCATAAAAATCCCGAAGCCTGCTCAACCAGTCAATGTACAGATCATGGATTCGATTGTACAGATTATAGATGGACGGGAAATTTCGGATTTATATCCCGGAGGTTCCTACCAAACCCGGTTCTCTTTAGTATACTCTCTTTCAATACCTTCCAATATTAGTTCAGAGGTTATGCGGCTTTCCTTGCGGGCCAGCATTTGCAGGCAGGCAAATTGTACTACATTCAAGATCCCGGAACCACTGAGCTCATATTTACGCGAGATCTGCTCAAGGTTAATGTGCCCGTTGAGGTTGGCTTTAGGCGGAAATGATTTTTGCCAGATAGTATAGCGTTCATCGGCATTAGGCAGCGGGAAGTTAATAACCGACTGAAACCGGCGCATAAAGGCCTCATCAATGTTATTTTTAAAATTAGTTGCCAGTATTACCAGGCCATTATGCTGCTCCACACGCTGCAGCAGGTACGATGCTTCCTGGTTGGCATATTTATCGTGTGCATCTTTAACGTTAGTCCGTTTGCCAAAAAGCGCATCGGCTTCGTCAAAAAACAGGATCCAGTTTTTATTATCGGCCTTTTCAAATAGCTTGGAGAGATTCTTTTCTGTTTCGCCTATAAACTTGGATACGATCATTGACAGATCGATCCTGAAAACGGGCTTGCCTGTATACTTACCGAGCAGAGATGCAGTGAGCGTTTTGCCCGTTCCCGGCGGGCCGTGAAATAATGCCCGATAGCCTGGTTTCAGTTTCCGTTCCATGCCCCAGTCGGTCATTAATACCTGCTGGTAGTTCACCCAGTTTTCCAGCTCGGCAATTTGCCTGCGGGTGGTATCGTTGAGTACAAGGTCATCCCAGTTATAGGTAGTTTCCAGGTGTTGTGCCGGAAAGTTCATACTTAGTTTGGGAATAGATTCGGTGCCGCTGATCAAAAGTTCAACGTATTCGGGCTGTAACAATAATCTGCCGGATAAAGCAGGCTCACCTTCGGGCACATCCTCCAGGTATAAAATATGCTGTTTGGCCAGATTGCTATGATGATGAAACAGATCGGCTATCTCCAGCCGCTTTTCCAGATCATCGCCTGCCAAAACAAAAACTGCTGTTTGACCGGTTGGCAAAAAGCTGCGTCCGTTACGGCTCCTAACTCCACCAATCTGCTGAAAATCACCCGATTCACGCATGTAAGGCTGAATAATTTCATCAAAAAACTCAACCTGTAAATGAGGTACCAGGGCCATCATTAGTATAATAACCTCATTGCTGTTCAAGCCATGATCATCAATTAATTTTTCGAGCACACTACCATTTCGCTCTAACTGGGGCAGCAGCGGAGGCAAATAAGTTGCGTCGTTACCAAATACAGTTTGCAACCTGGCTTCAACACAACCGGCTGTATACTGCATCAGCGCTTTTAATTGCTTAATATTAGTATCCATTTTATTTACGCGGACCGTTTTGCTGTACAACATGGGTTAACTCGTGCGCCAGCAGGTTCATACCTGCCGTGCTTTCGGGGTCAAACTTGGCTGCGTTAAAATAAATATCGTTACCATGCGTAAACGCCTGCGCTTTTGAAAGGTTGCAAAGCTCAACAGCCTGCTGCCCGGTGTGGATTTTCACCTGTTCAAAATTGGCGTTCATCTGATGCTCCAATTGCGTACGTACTTTGGCAGGTAAGGGACTGCCTCCACCTTTACTTTCGTTCAGCAACCTGTCGAACTTTGCTTCCGGGGGTTCGGGCCTGCCTTCGGTTTTTTCTACACCGCCGCCTTTTTCTTCCTTTTTTTGTGCAGCAGCCTTATCGTCTTTTTCTTCGCCTTTTTCTTTTTTCTGAGGCTTGCCTTCGTCCTTTTTATCTTCTTCGCCTTTTTTTTGCGGCTCCTTGTCTTTTTTGTCTTCTTCCTTCTTTTGCGGTTCTTTGTCCTTTTTCTCTTCCTCTTTTTTCTGAACCCCTTCTTTATCCTTTTTATCTTCTTCTTTCTTTTGGGGCTCTTTATCTTTTTTATCCTCCTCTTTCTTCTGAGTTGGTTTCTCTTCTTCTTTCTTTTCGTCTTTTTTCTGCGGCTTGCCTTCCTCCTTCTCGTCCTTTTGTTCTTTTTTCTGAGTCGATTTCGCATCCTTTTCCTCATCCGCCCCCTTTTTTTGAACGCTCATTTGCCCCATTCGCTGCGATGAATTAGCAGTTGCCTGCTGTGCCATAGTCACCTTATGTGCTACCGCATCGGCCTCCTGTTCAAGGGCACTGTCCTGGTTGCCGTCAATCTTCCTCGCCTGGAAAAAGGCATCACTATCCTGCTTGCTTTTTTCGCGGCTGCCATTAAAAAACGGTTTCTCGGCTTTATCCGCCTGTTTCTGACTAAGCGGCTGGCGTGTATTTTGGATGTATTTCATAGGAGGTTTAGTTTAAATTGTTTAACAGATCCAATTGCTTTTTGGCATGAGCGGCCCATTCGCCGGGGTCATGCAGCAGGTCTTCAAAAATCATCTTTGCCTTATCTCTCTGATTTAAATTAGCTAACGCTATGCCCAGGTATAGTTTTCCTTTTTTGTTTTCGGGATGTTGTTCAAGCAATAGTTCCAGGTGTGCAAACGCGGCGTCAAAACGGTTAAGCCCAAGGCAAAGCACTCCTGTATTTAGCCTTATCTCCTCGTTTTCAGGGTCATATTCCAGGATCCGCTCGTATTCTGCCGCCCCTTCATTTAACTGACCGCTTTGCAAATAAGCAACGGCCAGGTGGTTACGTACCGCAATATCGCCAGGAAACAGCATCAAATACCTAATCAGGTACCCTGTAGCCGACGCATAGTTTTTTATCATTAATTGGGACAGACCCGCAGTTTGCAATGCCCTGCTGTTTTGCGGATTCTCTGATAAAACATAGTCGGCCATTTCAAAAGCCTCATCATACCTGCCGGTTGAAAGATAGACCTGTGCCAGTCCCATCAGTAAATTTAAACTTGTGGGGTTAAGCTCAACCGCTTTAAGCCAGCATGTTTCAGCGCTTTCCATATCTGCCGATAACATATACAGTTTTGCCAAGCCTTCCCAGGCTTCAAACTGATCGGCCTTAAGCGTAATAGTTTGCCTGAAAGCGTTTAGAGCCTTATCATACTGGCCCAGCAAAACTTCGGTATTAGCCAAATTGAGCCATGCCGAAGCATTTTGGCTGTCAATTTCTAAAGCACGTTCAAACAGCGGCTTCGCTTCGGCAAATTTATTTTGCTGGTAAAACAACATTCCCCGGTTATTGAGCAGGGTAACATTGGGTTCATTTAAATCGGCAGCTTTGGCATAATAAGCCTCGGCAGCTTCAAAATTGCCGTTAAGCTGCTGTATAGCACCGAGGTTTATCAGTTCGGTTAGTTGGCTTCGGTTGCTCATAACATTTCTTCTTTTACTTTATCTGCTATACCACCTGCTATATCAGAAATGCTGATTTCAGGATAGGTAACTTTAATATCATCGGTTTTCACATCAAACGGTTCGCCATCCTTATAGTGGATTGGCAGCGAAACTTTAACCTGCAGATCCGGGCCATAACTAAATGACGCCAGGTTTTTAGTCCACTCTTTTGAAATATCTGTAACCAAAAGATCAAGTTCGGCTTTAATAAACGCGTTTACATCAAACGTAAACTTAGGGTGTACCTCAATCTCACCCAAAGCGTTAAACTCAAACCCGGTTGTGGGCGACCAGGCCAGGTCGGCAGCGGCACTTGCCTCACCTTCCAACCCTAATCCACCCACTATCTGAATACCACCGGTAACGCTGGCAGGCCCGATGCTCAAACCAATACCAAGCGCGGCTTTTAATTTTAAACCGGCATGTGCAGGGATCACAAATTTTGCCCCACCACTGATCCGGGTATTTTCGGGATGTGAAGGATTAAATTCTATCTGTCCAAAAACGTCTTTGAGTTGGCCGGGGCCTACTGCGGCGTCAAAATCAAGGCCGCCATCAATAGTGGCTACGATACCTATGCTCTTAGGGCCAAGCGGGATGGCGAATATTGGAATCTGGATGGTTGGTACTTTGAACAGCTCTTTATTGATGCTCTTTTTAGGAAAAACATCAACCGCCGAAGGCAGGTCCAAACGGCCAACAACTTCAATTTCGCCGGCTGGGGTTACCCTCACACTTGCTGATGCCTGCAGCCAATCGGTAACTTTAAGCGTTAACTTACCCGAGCCATAGGCGGTAAACTTATCTCCTGCCGGGCCCGATGGTGTACCATCAGCGGCAATAGCTCGATTGGTTGCGCCAACAGTGACTTCGCCTGATACCCGGTCAGCAACGTAAGATGCCTTGCCTTCAATGGTCAGCGCGCCATCGTCATAAGAGATTGACAGCTCGGTATTGATCTTCGGTATTTTAGGTATCGCCTTACCATTGGCTTTTACATGGTAAATTTCATCCGGCCCCCGGGTAACTTCAACATTCCCGCTGCCGCTTTGGATGCCCGGCATATTTTCGTCAAGAACGAAGCTGCCGCCGATAACCAATGTTTCGTTTCCATAAGTAACGTGGATCTCGGCGCTTTTTACGCCTTTGATATCAGGCTCGGCTGTTCCGGAAGCATTAAATATGTTGTTGGCATAATTTATATTGATATGCGCCGATTTAAGACCTTTTATTTTACCGGCAGGAATGCCAATATCTCCCGAAGCGCTAAATTCTCCATTACGATAGGAGGCTTTTATTTGTGCCGGATTGAAGGTTTTTGAGTCAAAATCAAAAGACCCCTCAAGCGCAAACTCTCCCGACGTGTTGGCCATAGCGCCAACTTTACCTTTACCCAGCTTCTTTATTTCAAAATTAGCTTCTCCCTTTATGCCGATTCCTGAGGTAGCTGCGTATACTTCAAGCGAAGTATTGGTGATTTTAAAAGGCGGTGGTACCTTGATCTCTCCCGAATTAAATACCTTACTTATTTTGATACCATCTTCATTAAAAATAATGTCGATAGCGGAACCTCCGATAATCGGAACATCGGTATTGATCTTGCCGAATCCTATCAAACCAGACTCACCGATATCTAACTCCGTTATTGTTATGGGGCTTAATCCCTTTGCCTTTAGCCCTGCACTTAAAGCCTGTTTTACAGCTACACCACTTAACCTACCGCCGTATATACCGGGCACCGGTTCTATTGGTTGTGTTGTGGATATCCCCGCCACAAACGCGTTATCCATGAATACTTCAATAGTAGCAGATCCTTTTGAACCCGCACTGAGTATCGTGGTGTTGTCTTTATCTTCATAAGAAATCTTTCTTATTTTCAGATTAGCACCGTTTCGCTTTATATGCCCTACCTGAACATTAACATCTTTCTCGGTTGTTTTACCCGCTTCAGGAGCCCATTTAATATTTTGTGTTGCTCCATATCTTTCGCTCGTGATCAGGGAAAGATTAGTGCTATCTATAAGTTTTGCTCTCGCTTTATCTGTATCTGAGAGAAATACCAATTTTTTAAGATGGTCGCCAGCCTCAATTTCACTTAACTCCCAGGCCTCTTTACCGCCGCTAATAGGCAAGCTCCCGTCAAGCGTTCCGGCAGTAATGGTATATTTACTCATTACCTCGGCTGCACCCGGCTTGGTTTGTCCGTCGGGCATGGTGGTAATGGCATTCAATGCTGCTTCAACTTTTGAGGTGATCTCTGTATTGATATTTGAACCAGACGACCTGTTTGCTGCGGCCTCAAGCATCCAAAGATTGGAGATGCCATCTTTTCCACCTAATTGTAACTCAACTTTGTGATCAACATCATAGCCATTATTTATTTCATGACCTTTATCGTTCCAAAACGGGCGTGCAAAAGTAGTCTTGAGCTGGGTAATGGAGCCGGTAAAAAGGTGCTTCAGGTTAGTAAGTTTTTTTTCCGACTCAAGCGTCATGAAAAAATTGGAGGCGTTAGCCTCTTTGGGGATCTCGGCCGTTTTTTTATTATTGAAAACGGTTTCAAAACCAGCTCCTTTGGTTGCAGCGTCGTTCCAATCGGCAAGGTGTTTGCCCGACCTCTCAGTTTTTTTGAAAGAATAATTAGTTGTTGAGCCAGGCATAAGGCCAAGTTTTAAGCCTGGTATGTTTATTTTAGGTACAAAAAGCGATTCCTTTGATGCTGTTGTATCAATCGGATTTTCGGCGGTAGCAACCTGACCTGCATTACCCGATACATCGCCCTTAGTTGGTTTACGCTGTATTTTCTTTTTTACTCCACTCCCCTGTTGTACCGTATGTGCCACTTCATGCGCCAGCAGGTGCTGCCCGGCCTGGCTTTGCAGATCATATTTACCCGCCCCGAAATAAATATCATTGCCGTGGGTAAACGCCTGTGCTTGTAAGTCGTTACTTAAACCGGCGGCTTCACTGTTGTTATGGATGCGTACCCCACTCAAATCCCTGCCCATTGCTCCTTCCATTTCCTCGCGGGTATTGGCAGGCAATGGTTCGCCGCCGCCTTTGCTGCCTTCAATTTTTTGCTGGGTTTGCGGTGATACATCCGGCGCGGCCGCCTGGCTGCTGCGTTTTAGCGTATTGCCCTCGTTCGGGTCGCCATCGCTTTCAAAAACAGGGCGGCGCTGTAATTCTTTATCAGCTCCGTTCTGCTCTTTTTCCTGTTTATCTTCCTTCTTATCTTCTTTCTTTTGCACAGCGGAGTTAGTTGCAGTGGCAGTGGCAGGAGCAGTTGCAGTAGTAGAAGCAGTTGCAGTGTTAGCTGCAGTTTTAGGCTGATTAATATGCTGAACAACTTTATCAGCCACCTGGTCGGCCTGCCGTTCAAAATGATCGCCAGGTTCATTCACCGTCATTTTACGCTGAACCTTATTCCCTTCAAAAAAGGGCGCTTCCTGCACCTGTTCAACATCATGAGCGGCAGAGAAAAAAGGATCTTTCCCTGCCCCCTGCTTGTTTGCGGGCTGGTTTTGTTTGGTGTTTGCAGGTGCTGCCTTTTGCGGTGTCTTCATTGCCATTCCACGTAAAAAGGTTCATTCATCCAGGGCAGTTTAACTACGCCAATGCCCCATGGCAATGATGAAAGCAAGATATCCAGGTCCATCCGCTCTACAATAAGGCGGGCAGGCTGTTCTGCTTCAATCAGTTTCCCGTTGCGAATTAAGAATGCCTCGCGCAAGCCGCCGGGCGATGTATTTTTTAATGCTTTCCAGTATTTTATCACGGTTCGGAGCATATTGTCGCCTTCATCAAGCATGCGTTGGGGTATTTCAACTTCACGTTCCAATGGCTCGTCAAGTGGCCACCGGCATAAAAATTTCTCAAAATAAAGGTCATATTCAAAGGCATTCACATTACCGGTACCTAAATAGTGCAGCAGGTGAACGGCCAGTTGCCTTGCGGGCAGATCAACAAAATCGTTATTCTGCAGCAAACCAAAATCTTTAAAGAAATACTCCAAAAACGGGTGCAGGATCACCAAACCGGCCTGGGCTACATAAGTTCCGGCAATTTCTTCTTCTTTTTTCAAGCTTGTTTCCGGAGTGTTATCGGGTGTGATTATGGGCTTATTACTTTGCTGTAGCGATTTATTTTCTGTTGATTGGATAACTGTTTCGGCTATTTGAATGAGGCTCATCGCAGAAATTGAAACAGAAGCTTTTAACTCTCCGGTTATTAAAGCGGTTAGCTTTTTCAGGATTGCACTATCACCAGCAAATTCACTATGGCCTGTCCGCAGGCAAATCATCAGCAAGAGCTTTTCAATGATCTGCCGCCCGGAGTCGCTATTAAATTCCGCCGGTAAAACCTCTTTAATGTTAGCGTGTATGTTTGTTGCTGATTCACCAGTTATCAAACGCCTGATTTCTTCAACAACAGCGTCGACCTTTTTTTGAAATCCATAAGTCTCGGCCTGAAGTAAAACCATTGCCAGCTTTTTAATAAAAGCCATACCAAACTGGCTGAATAACCTGGCTGCCGCAAGAGGTGAGCTCTTAAAAAGATTGATAAGTTTTGATTGATAAACGTTATCATTGATCAACTGCCCCGATAATTTATTTAACCAAACATCTTCCTGCTGTAGCCACTCTGTTGCAGCAACAGCATACCATGGAAGCTTGCCCGTGTTAAGGAAATAAACAAATACATTAAAAGCCTGCTGTTCATCGGTAAGTAGTGAATAATCAATGACATTATCCGGCTCATCTCCGTCGGGCAGCAAACCGGGGTTTAAAGCTGGCTCAAGCGCCTTCGATAACCTAAATTGCAGTTGCTCAAAAACATCTTCCATTTTACCCGAACCCAGATCAATATCAATCTTATCTATCAAAACATGACCAGGCAGATCCATATCATCCAGCAATTGCTCCAGTTTTTTGAGCAGCACCTGTTCAAAGTACCGCACGGCCTCGTCCTGCACCTTTTGGGCAGTGCTTCGGTGTGATACTTCAATATCAAGTATCAGCTTATGGATGATATGTGTGCTACCTGCCATAGCTCAACATTATTTAACAGTGCCCGGATCTGTAGTACCCGGATCTTTTTTGATAATCTTCGGAGCTATTTTTGGTGTCACAGGAGTTACAGCCGGATCTGCCGGCGGTGTAGCCGCCGGTGTTACAGTTGTACTCGTTTTAATCACAGATGGTTCTGCTTTTGGTGTTACAGTTGGTGTTGGCGTTACCGATGGTGTTACCGCAGGTGTATCCTTAACTGTAATCACCGGCGGTACAGTAGTACCCGTTGGCGGTGTAGTAATCACAGGCGGAACCTTAGTAACTACCGGTGTAGTGGTTTCCGGCGGCAAGTGGGTAAGTACCGGAGTGGTGGTTATAGGAGGCAAAGCAACAGGCGGCGTAGGCGTAAACACGGCACGACACTTCTCAAACTTACCATTCACTGCTGTAAGTGTAATAACTGTATTACGGCCACGCGGAAACTGGCGCATATCAAACACTTTTACTGTGTTTACCTCATTACTGGTAGTTCCATCGTCAAATGTCCATGTAAATTTAAAGCTGCCCGGATTAGGTGTTTTATTTGCTAAAGTAACTGTGGCAGCACCTTTTTCGTTATCCATAGTTACCTTATAGTCAAAAGAGGCTTGTGGATGCTCATGGATCATAAGCGTACAAGCAGGAACCGGTTTGCCGTTCACCATAAAGTCGTTGATGCTAACATCATAAGGGCCTTTCGATGGATCAACAACCCACTGGCTGCCCAGCAATTTCACAGCATCACCGGCTATTTTTGAGGTGATAATACCTGTTGCGGGTTGTACAGCGGTGAAGTTTATATTACCCTGATCTGAACAAACTTCGCTGGCGGCTAACTGTAGGTCTACCGGCTCCTCAGGAATCTCTACTGTAATAGTAACCTGTTCAGAATCGGTACAATCATGGTTATTGGCAGACAAGGTGAAGGTTAGTTTACCATCAGGGAATTTGGCACGAAGATCAGCATATTGGAAGGTAATGTTGTCATCCGGCTTAGCCAGATTAGCATGTACCTGCCCGTCGGGCATTGTCCATGTGTAGGCAAATGTATCACCTGCTGCCTGATTGGTTGTAGCCGTTAGCTGAATAAATACGGCAAACTGCGTGGTGTCACTTATGCTGGCCGCAGGTTTAACAGCCGGATGTTTAAATACGGTAATGGTGCAATCGGTTGGCTGATCATTTACAGTAAATTTAATCTGCTGGCCAAATGTACCGTCTTTAACTTTAGTTGTATCAAAATAGGTTATAGCGTCTTTAGTTACAACTGTAGTTTCAAAACCAGCCGAGGCTTTGATAACGCCATCAGCCGGGCTAACTTTAAACTGCAGCAACCCTTCGTCAGAACATGCTACGGCTTTAGGCAAACTGAGTCCTACCTGTGGCTTAGGCATGATAAATGCTACCGGCGGACAATCGGAACAGCACATATATGGCAGGCAAAAATCGGCAAATACGATATCAGCAGGCACATCAGGGTTTGCAGCTACGGCCCTTGATTTTCCTTGTTCGAGCGCTAAAGCCTGAGTTTTCTTGATCACCTCGGCCTCATTTGTCGGGGTGTATTTACGTTTTGACCGTCTTTCATAATATTTTACAGCATCGGCAATGTCATCATACTCGGTATTTTTGGCGATATAAGCCATCGCGTCGCTATCGCTTGCAAAACCTTTTACAAACTGCTGTTCGCTTTCAAGCGCCTTTAACCTGTCTTCGAGCGGAGATTTGGTTGAAGGGGTAGTTGGACTGGGTGCAGCTACCGCGGTAGCATACACCATTACAAAGGTACCACCCGCCGGCACACCTGCCAGGTGTTCTAACCCGGTATGATTGGCGGCATAGGCCGAGAAGGTAAGCTGTTGCAGCAACTTGGTTTTGCGGTCCTGTATTTCCTTTAATATTACGGCAAGCGCCTGGCCTGCACAGCAATTTTCAGATAAGCGCCATAACTGCAGTTCATAGTCATCTTCGTACCCTTTGCGTACATAGTCGCTTTTAGCAAAAATCTGGCGGCTTTTTTGAGCAGCCGACTTTACTTCATTGCAAAGTTCATCCAGGCGTGCTGTAAAATTATCAATGGTGTCTTCGTCAATATCCACCAGCCTGTCGGGTAGCCACTGGCTTATGTTACGGGTACCGGCTATCATACGCACGGGGATATCAACTGCAATAGCTTGCTCATATGAGCCTGTTGCCGAGGTATCCACAGTTTTACCTGCGGCTTCTGCATAGTCAGAAATACTGATGGCCCCACCCTGCCTGCGGATCTGATCTACATAATAACCTATACTACCTTGTGCTATATTGATATTATTGTCAACCGCGTCGATGCCGCCGTCTATTACATATTTATCGGTGCTTTTATTGATCGCAAATCCGCTGCTTACCTGCTCACGTGCAGTTGCCTGTATTTCGCCGGTATCCGCTGTTTTGGCAGCAGCCATTCGCATTTTAGGAGCGGCTGCTTCCTCCTCATTGGACAATTCCAGTTTCTGCTGGGCCGCCTGATACCGGATCTCATTCGCCACCGAATAACCTGTTTTGGTATTAAAGCTTGAAAAAAACTTGCTTACATCACCATAAAGGCAATTCTGCTCGGCCTGAAAAGCTTTTAATGTAGCTTCAAGGTCATTAAACTGGCAGGCATAATCATCTATATTGATATCGCTAAGCGTTACATCGCCCAAACGAATGGCAACCACATCAAATGGCAGGTTACTGTCCTGCCTGATCTTATCAACCGCGGCAATAGCCTCGGTATATTTTTTACCGATATGCCCTTCAATCCTGAAAAAATTATTGGAGTCGATTGAATAGGCCAGTGGGTTTACCACCATATCATTTGCAGGCGAATAAGCTCCGGCATTATAACCAAGGATCAGCTTATCTGTACCCTGCAGCCACCGGCTATAACTCCATTTTTGAGCCAGGTCAATCGGTTTGCCGTAATAAAAAGGGATAGCCCTTGCCTCTAAAGGTTTACTGTTATCGGTAGATGGTGTTATTTTCACCACCGGGCTCGGAGGCAGTGTAAACCCGCTGCTCATAATATTCAGCCTGTCGAGCAGGTTGATGGCTATATTCAGCTTGTCTTTATTGGCGCTGATAGCCGGCGAGGCATAAAATTTATGGCGATACGGCGTTGGCTTTGCTGTTGGTGTAGTATTTAAAGCTCCAAGCATAATATGTTTGGGGAAGGCGTAAATATTGGGACAGCACTGGTAAATAATGTCTGAAAGCAAGGCACGCAATTCATTGTAGCCGGTCAGCAAATCTTTATAAAAATCATACAGGTACTGTGCCTGCATTGGGGCTGTAGCTTTGCTTAACGTAGTATTGATGTTGGCAACAATGCCGGTAATAGGGTAAACAGACTGCGGATCGAGCGCGAATTTGAATGTATTGTAAAGCGTTTGCACAGCGGTTGATAAACCACCGGCACCATCATTTGCAATTTTTGAAAAGGCAGCGGTAAGCGCCGATGAGGAGGAGGTAGTCTGTTTATTAAAAAACACCCGTTTTGCCGCAAGCACGGGAGCATCAAAGTACGCGTTATAAGCGTTGAAATACTTTTTGTAGATATCGTCATAAATAACCTCCGAACCGGTTTGCTCAATGATCTGGTTCATATCTGCCTGGGCAATGAGCAGTACTTTTGGCTTGGCTACCTGCTTGCGGCCCTGGTTATCACAATCAATAGCCGTACAGGCATCAGGATCTTTAGAATAATACTCCAGGTAAAGCAGGCCGTACATTTCGGTAATTTCCTTACCGGCCTTTGATTTAAAATTGGTAAGGGCAAAACTATCAACCGGGAAAGCGCCCTTATCATCGGGTGTTACCAGCTCCCATAAAGCCATTTGCGCGGCATCGGTGCCCATGGGATAAAACGGCGGATATTTGATCAGCGAATTATCATAGGCCCTGAAGTTTTTATAGGTTGTTTCGGGCATATAAAGCAAATCGCCGTCGGTAGTTACGCCGCAGCCCTTGCCTATGGTTATGCCGTTGGCATCGCCTTTGAAACTTAAGCCGCATACCAGGCCAACACCAATTAAACAGGTACGGGTAAGGCGCTGCTGATCTTCAAAAAAATCTACAATATCATTCAGCTGTTTGGCTGTAAGCACCTGGCTGTCAACAAAGGAGTTATACTCTAAAGTTATATCGGTGAGCTTTATGTTGGTTACTGGTGGCATGGCTTTTTCATTTAGGTTTTAACTGTTATTATTTATGCCGCCCTGCAAGGTGCCAAGGCTGGTTTTGTTCAATATTATCGGGTTGGTTTCCTGGGTATCATCATCGCAATCGCTTAGCTGGCCCTGCTGATAAACAGTGTATAGTTTTTCAAGTACATCAATAAATTTGCTGTTCAATACAGGGTCTATAGGCGTATCGGTACTTACCGCTATGTGTTTGGCAGCAAGCCAATCTTTATAAATCGCTTCAAAACCAACCATCTGATCATGCCCGATGAAACAGATCCGCGGCAAAATATGAGCGGGCGTTTCGGTGCGGATGAGCCGCTCGGCATAGGTGCGGAAAGCTGTGTTACGTAACCTTACGCTATATCCCGGCAGTATCACACAAACCCGGAACGAGTATGGATCAAGCGGCTCACAGTACACGCCATTAGGATCAAGGCATACCGGCATAAACTGGTGATGAGTGCTGTCATCGCCGGTATAATCAAATGGCGGGCGCAGCAGGATATTTTCTATCACGTACATGCCCTCCATCTTGAAATCGTTTTGCATAAATTTGATGATGAACGCAATCTCGGTTTCGATGGCGGCGGCGCTGAACTCCATATCATTATGGGTAAGCAAAGTACCTGCGGAGTTGGCTATATTATAAACATACTTACCCGCGGTAGCTCCAGGACTTAAGCGGTAATTTTCCCTGTCGCAAGCCAGTACGGATACCAGGCCCAGGTCTTCATAAGCATCAATCTCCTTCAGGAAGTTGGCATTACCCTTAAATTTCACCACGCCAAGCTGCGATATTGTCCAGTTGTAATGCAGGGCATCGGCCTTAAACAAAAGGTAATCCTCAACACTTAACTGCTGCATTTTATAATTGGAGAACCCCAGCAGCATGGAGATCCGTTTTTCCATGCCCGATACGTTCACCAGTTGCTGATCCGGTGTTTTGGCGTTGTACAAATCCATCCCGCTGCCGCGACAAATGCTCATCTGGTCATAGTCTTTCAAAAACTTAACCTTATGCCTGATGATGTTGCGCTGGTAATCTTCGCCGTAAATGCGGTACATTAAAAATACGTACTCGTTAAACTGTTCGGCAAAGCGGGCCAGCAAATGGTCGAGGAATTTATTTTTCCGTTCGGGATAGTTGTCCTGCCCGGTTTCTTTAATTACATCATCAACCGTTTTCTCCCATTGGGCATAACCATCCAACAGCTTTTCCGCATCGCGGATGCCATTTACCGCATTACTGAAATAGGTTTTGCGAATGCTGTCATCGGCAGTGAGCAAAATCCGGGCGTTTGAAAGCTGGGCGAAGTAATTGGCCAGCACCTGGTCATAAAACAGCAGGTAGCCTTTAAGCTGTAAAGCCAACGACCGTTGCTTGGTGGTAGCAGTTTCTGGCAGGCCCAGCGGCGAGATACCGTAATTTTCAGGAAACTGGTTTTGCAGGGTTTCATAGTGCCCTATATCCCTGTAATCGCCTTCGGGTACCGGCAAATCAACTATCTTTTTAGCTTCTACGTTATCCTGCCAGTCTTTACGAAGCTGGTTAAGATCGGCCTGGGCTTCGGACTGTTTCAGTTCGATAGGCACCACATCCTTATAAAATGTGAATGATGAATTGGTTTCACACAAAACAGGCTTATGACCGTCCTGCACACACAGCAGCCATTCGTTTGATTTATAGATCTTATCGGCAACCTCGCTCTGCGGCGCGGTACAGCCGCAAAAACCAAAAGAAATTCTTTTCACCAATCGTACACCGTCAATTTCCATGATAATGCGATACAGGTCAGACAAGCGCACCTGGGTACGCAGCTGCGAAGCCGCAAGTTCGGCAGGGATAATGAATCCCTGTTTAGCAAACTTAGTGTCGATGCCCTGGAGATTTTCAAAATCCAACACAGGCCCTTCAAAGATCTCGTCGGGCTGCATGCCTTTATCCAGCAATTCTTTAAGCAGGTAAAATTTAATATCGGGTGTAAGGTATTGTTCAATATTAAACATGATCTGCGCCCAGATCATTTCAGGATCGGCCTGGGGCTGAAGCTCAATTTCGGCGCAGATAACTATTTCCTGGTTTTCAACGGCCTTTACCTGGTCAAGATCCTCACACAACTCGCGGAAGTAATGATATGCCGATTTTATTTGTTTGATGATATCGTCCTGCCTGGCTTTGATCTTGGCGGCATCGCCCCCCAATTCAGGAAAATCCTCAAAATCTATTAGGATATCGTTGATGCCTTTTAGATCGAATTTAACTTCTTTACCGGTCAGGGCATTTTCGCCGGGTTTGGCATAACGAAGCAGCGGTTTACTATCAGGTTGTTTATAGTTAGCTATAATACTATGGGGCGATTTTTTGATCCAGGCATTCCGCACACCATCTATTCGCACAAACAGCTGCCGGTAATCGTCGGGAGTAACCGGGTAGGTTGGCAGTATTTTTATAGCAGATAAAAACTGCTCATGCATACTGACGGTATTATCATGATCAACAGCAAGGATATTTTCTACCGGCAGTGTAATGCGATAGTTAAGATCAGTAAGCGCATAGCAAAGCATCTCAAGCGTAGTAATACCCGGATCATGCACGTTATAATCCGACCAGATGGCGCTGGCCAGGTCGCGGATGTGCTGCATGCCTTCGGTGCGCAGGGTATTGTACTCGGGCCCAAGGCTGGTATCAATTTGTTTCGGTATGGTTAACTGATCAATCATGGGCATGTAGGTATGGTTTGGGTATCAATTAAATGTTGCTTTGCCGATACCAGGATGGCCTTTGAATTGTCTGCCTCCAAAACATCGGGGTTTGCGGGCCCCGATGCTGTGAAGTACATCTTAAAATCGGCTATATAATCAACATAAGGTAGTTCTTCAATAAAGCGGATCACCACACTTTTGTACAGGATGCCGCCAAAATCAATATCGGCATTACGGTTAAAAGCCCAGGGCGACAGGTAGTTGATCACATCGGTGTTCAACTTGGCCGCGTATAGGTTTTCATCCAACCCGAAGTAAAATTTCACCTTAAAATCAAGGATTACCTCCTCATAATCAGGATTAATAGCCAGCAGATCAACATGCATAGAGTTTAAGCCCGACAGGTATTTGGTAATCTCGCTCAGGGTATTTTTGCTCACGCGGGGCTTAAATGGATCAAAACTGATCTGGTTACGGATATCGGGTATGGCCACCACCCTTACGCTGCCCGGAGCAACTTCAATATTGTCGTTGGTATGGTTAAGGCATTTAACCCTGAACACCTGCGGAAACTGCGCCATCACCAGGTGTTCATAATCCCAAATGGTGATAGCCCGGTGTTTATGCCTTAAGCGTTCACTTACCCTCAGGCGGAAAGCGCCATCATCTTCCGGCAGTAAACCGCCAAACGAAGCATATGGCTGGGTGACCGATTTGATTTGCGGCAGCCTGTCGACCAGTTTGCTGATGGTACCTGCGGGCAACCCGGTTTCCAGGTGCGAAAGTTCATTATCATTATCCGCAAATTCGGCTTCGGCGGCCTGCGTATGTACGTTGATGAATTTACAAACCGAATCTATCGTTACTGCAGTTGGCAGTTCAACCCCGAGCCAGGTGAGGCTTTGGTTTAGGAATGTGTTGTTGGTTGTAGCACCTTCGGGGATTAAAAATTTGATGATCCCCGAGCGTAAAAAATCATTGGTATCATCGCTGATGATATTCCTTTTATCCAAAGCAAGCCATTCATTGCCTGATAAATAATACCATTTAGGTTGAATAGTATCCGAAAACGACGGCGCAAGCGCGTCTTCACTGCCCTCGGCTACCTGGAAAAGAATACTGGCTACAGACCCCGTTTCAATACCTGCAATACCTATGTAAAAAGCTGCAAGATCAGGAGCTTGCGGTATGGCTGTGATATTGCCATCAATAAGACCGTGATATTGTTTTTTGAGGAAAGCGTGCTGCTCGGCCTGGCCAAATGGTGTTTCGTGAAAAAATTGGACGTTATGGTTCACGTAGTCATTCAGCAAACCAGGGTTATCATTACTGCCAGTCAAATCGTCAATCTTATTTTTAGCCGATGCCTTGTAATCGAGCTTTAGCGATGCTATTTCGGGAGTATAGGGTTCTTTAGGGATAAGCGCGGCCCTTGTTGTATCTGTCATGGCAGCGGCAAACAATTGCGGATATATACTGTGCAGAAAATCCTTTTCAAGGCTTATACGGATATAATTATCCTTAACTCCTGCCGAAAAATTTTCGGTTTGTGTTTGAACTGTAGTAGCAGTTTGCTGAAACCCAACAAAACCCAGCACCGGGAAAAACATCTGCATTGGTTGCACGTACTGCTGTACCAGCGCCTTTTCGGCCTGCGGCCAGCTACCCTGTTTAAAAGAGCCCGACACATTAAAATACAGGTATTTATTAATAAAATAAGGTGCGGGATTTACCGTTTGCTGAACGCCATCCGGCTTAAGTGTAAAGGTATTATCGAGCACGTTGATCTCACTGCCATCGCTTGGGAACCATGCACCGTTTTTAATATAGGCTACTTTTGCTTTAAAATCACTTTTGGCCGTTATCACCCTCGAAGTCCCCGTGGTATCTGAAGCCTCATTACTGGCGTTAATATTATATGCACCGGGGCTTAATGTCGACTTGAGATAATCTGTACGATAAGCCGTATAATAACTTTTCAGATCAGCAGGTACGCCTTTCCATTCAATATTGGGCGTAATTTCCGTCCAATCTTTTTGAAAGATCTCAGCGCTGCCGATGTATAGGGTTGAACCAACTTTTGGCAGTGCGCCAAAGGCAAAAAAGGGCTTTGATGGATCAATTTTACCGTTATCATTTTCAACGGCCAGATTTTTCATGCCTTTCACAGTCACATCTATCTGCACATTATTGAGCTTAGCTTTACTCAGCGCAACATAAACAGGATAGGCATTATCCTGAACGCTCATCAGCAGGCGTATTACCGGGAAATCGGTTTTATAATTTTCTTTATGAATAGCCTGATCATAGGGCACAACAGCCTTAGCCTTTGCGGGTATATTTACTGTAATAACAATTTGCTGCTGATTAACCTTAAAGGCATCTGTAGTTGGAAAATCGGCCTGCAGCCATTCTTTTTCGGATGTTAAAAAAACCTTAAACAGTTGGGTTAATATGGCAGGATCAATAGTAACAAGCCCGGTAAACTTAAGTGTTAAAGTTATAGTACGGTCCCCTTCGCTCATGAGCAATACCTTTGATGCAAAAGCAAAGCCCATTGATGCCGTTGGCCAGCTTTTACTGCCAAAAGGGTTCCATTTAGGTACATCGTCTTTAAAAGGGGTACCCAGACCATCGGCCGAGAAACTAACATCGGCATAAGCCACCTTTTTATCCGCCGGCGATTGGTACCAGCTTTTCATGGCCGCTATAGTGGCGCTGTTTACAGCCAGCTCTGCGTTTGTTTTAAAAACAACCGGTTTGGGTTTGGGGCTTTTATCTTTACCGGCATCAAGTGGTGTGCCTTCCGGCAACAGGAAACCGGTGAGGTTACGGGCCAGTTCAAATATAACGTGTACCTTGTCAGGTACTTCGGGGCGGTTACGCAGTTGCAATACCCGCTTAAAGTAAAAATCAAGGTGCCGGCCGGTAAACTGGTTCAATGCGTCTTCTGAGTGTTGCAGCAGCATAATAAAACACATGAACAGCGCCAGGTGTGGCTCTACATCGCTTTTAATGCTTGGGTCGGGAAAACCCAGACTGGCATTCTCCATTTTAACCTCAACCTGCTTCAAAAAATCCTGCAGCGCTTTTTTATCCTGGATAAAAAACGATTTCCAATCGCCCTGGGGGTAATTGCTGTCTTTCAGGGTATAATAGTTTATTTTATCGGCATAAGCAGCCGCGAACGTCAGCCAGTCTTCCATGCCCAATTCCTCAATTGGGGCGTAGGCTGGGTCAAGCGCTTTCAGGAAGCGCTGTGACTGGCTTGAGCCATCACGTTGAAGCGGATTTTTATCGTTACAGGCCATGGTTAGTTCTTATTGGTTGGTAGTTATGCTGGTAACATCATTTTTATAATAAGGGAACACGTAGTTGTACCTTGAATTGGTGGTACGTACCGTGTAATTGAGCTTAATAAGCAAAATCCCTTCGTTATCCATACTGGTGTCAACCTCGGTGCTGTTTAGCGTTATCCTGGGTTCAAAATACAGTATGGCGGTTTCAATCAAATCTTTGATATAGGTTTTGAGGGTAAGGTTCACAGCTTCAAAAACTATCTTTTGTAAATCGCACCCGAAAGTTGGCTGCATAATGCGCTCGCCGAGCCGGGTGCTGAACAGTATGCCCAAACTGCTCTCAATATCGGCCTCGTCGGTAAGCATTTCAATTTTACCGGCAGCCTTGTCAAAGCTTGGCGGGAAGCTCCATCCCCTGCCTATAAAAGGTATTTTTGGTTCCATTGATCAGCCTCCGATTATTACTGTTGGGCAGCCTAACACTATTGATCCGCCATGGGCTGTGCTATCGCCCATGCGGGCGGCGGGTTTCCCCCCTATCAGCACCGTTGCCGAACCCATGATTATCGAATCGGGCGGACCGGCGCAAGTACATATATCGCCCACGCATACGGCCGGCATACCGCCAATAAGCACCGTTGGTACCCCCGGCCCTATTACCGGCCCGCCTACGTGAGGTGAAGGCCCGTTGAACATAGGGCATACGTGCATATCGCCTATCCTTGCTGCTGCTGCCATTTTTTGTTATTAGTTTATTTGTACAATTGAGCCTTTCAGTGCCGCCGTACCGCTTGATTTTACTTCCACACTGGCCGATCCTTCGGCCGAAAGGGCGGTATTGGCTTTCAGACCCAGGTTCATTCCTTCGGCGTTAAAATCCTGCTGAGCCTTAAGTACAAGTTTGCCCTGGGTTTCGATGGTGATGCCATCGCTGTTCATTTTTATCGAGTTGTTGTTCTCATCCTTTAACTCAATCGCCCCGGCATCCTCGTCCATGATGATCTTTTTCCCGGCCGGTGTTTCGATGGTTACCGATTTTTTATCGTCATCAAAAATGAGCTTCATTTTGCTGCGGGTTACAAAACCCTTTTGGTTGTTGGCGTCGGCCGCGGTTAAAGGAGCGTTTTTATTACTGCTGTTAAGCATGCCCAGTACCACCGGTTTACGAGGATCGCTGTTTAAAAAACCAACAATTACCTCATCCCCAACTTCGGGCAAAAAGAAACTTCCGCGTTCCTTGCCGGCATCCAGAGTTGCTACACGCGCCCAAATCCCCTGATCATCAGCGCTGATCACCGGCATACGTACCAGTATGCGGCATTCACCATCAGGATCACTTTCCAATTGGGTTACAACGCCAATCTGCAACCCGGGCACTGCCTGGATCAAAGCCGAAGCGGGCTTTATACTGGTTTCAAACTTTTCGGTAAACCACTGCGGATCCAAACCAAACTGTACTTCCAGTTGCCAGTCACCGGCTGAGATATGATGCTGAATGTGGCTTACAAAGGTGTTGCCGTTAAACCTATCGCTCAGGTTACTGAGTTTGATGATCATCCCCGGTTTCACTGTATGGATGCCTTTAAATTTCACCCTGCCCCTCACTTTTGAAAGCACCTGTTTTTGCTTGAGCGATGTTGCCCAGGCCTGCAATTCGGGCTGCGAAAGCTTACCGCTATGATTGAGGTGATAGTTGCTTTCGTTAAACACCCCTGCCAGGTCATCGGCTGTCAGGTTACCATTCAGCTCGCCCGATGGCGGGTTAGCATCAACCTTTTCAATTTCCTGCGATGCCGGGTTCCAGGTGCGGCCGGTTATGGAAGGGAACTGGATCCTTGAATCAATCTCGGCATCCAACTCTAGCATGGTAGCGCCAAATGATAATTCCACAACCGCGGGGCCGCTTATTTCCGGCTTTTTGATGGAAAGGGTATTATCATCGGTATAAACCAGCATCCCGTTCAGTTCAGCGCGGCCGGTTATGAAATCCCAGTCGGTGGCTTCGTATTGCACCAGGTCGCTGGTGGTGATGTTCATATCGGCAACATCGGTGCTTAAACCGCTGTAAGTGCCAGCTATAGTAGTTATAGCATCGCTGTCCTTCACGTTTTCGCCAAAATACTTGCTATGGCGGGCAAGGGTCATGGCAATGGCCTTATCGCGGCATTCGATAACCAGTTGCGAGCCACTGTTGCGCAGCTTGATACTATGTTTGATAACCACCCCTTTAAACAGTGTGTAGTTATCTGATTCATAACCACAAAGGATCTCGATGTTTTTCCCCGGTATAAATAAGTCGCCGTTGCTGGCATCAAACTTTTGAGCCGAGGTATCACCATCAATGATCACCAGTTTGGCAGCTGCTATTCTGTTTACGCCTTTATCAATCACCATAGCCTCCACCTGCATAGTGCGGGGTATGTCGGTGCCCTCAATTTTTACAATCGGGGTAACAACGGTACTTGGCCGGGTGGTTTCTATGGTGCGGCTATCTGCCATGATCTGTTATTGATTTAATGGTGGAAATTTGAGCTTTGTGCCTGTTTTAAGGTACCTGAAATCGTTGAGGCTGTTTGCCCGGGCTACTTCTATGTAATACTTTGAATCACCATAGATCTGGTAGCAGAGCAGCGGCAATGTGTCCCCTTCGTTAATTACCCTGACTTTTGTTAAATCGGGCGACTGGGCATTTTCTTTAGCTACCCGCTTTTTGTCCTCAACCGAACCAATGAACGAAGCTTTTACAATGGCCCTGAGCGGGCGGCCCTGGCTATCAAACAGTTTATAGCTGATATCCATTGTTTCCAGGGCACCGTCAAACTGAAGCGTTCCCCAATAGATACTTACAAACCTTGGCCGGTGCTTATCGCCCTGGTATTCGATGATGAGCTTTTGCAGGTTATCGATATCCTCGTCAACCCCTAACTCACCGGCGGTAGCACCATTGATTACCCCGGTACGATCGAACATCAGCTCGAAATCCATCTTCTGGGGCTCAATTTTGGAAAACTTGGGCAGCTTGCCCGAGGTTCCCTGCGCCTGCTTATCAGAATACTTGATCTCGATCTTCTGGCTGTAGCTTTCGGGGTTAACCTGTACCGTCATAGAGCCTTCTTCATTTTTGCTCTTCGGATCGGACCAGGCCACGATCTTCATTTTGGTTACGTTATCGGCCATTAGCGTTCGTTTTTATTTTTCAAAATCTCCAGTATCTGCTCCACGCATTCGGCAATGATCTCATCTTTATCACCGCCTCCGCCGCCACTACTACCACCGCCACCCGAGGGTTTTGAATCCTGTTCGGCAGGGCTTTGGTTTACGCTCACGCGGATGTTCAGTTCTCTGATCTCAATTGGCATAACATCAGGTTTGAAGGGTGTAATACTGGTATTGCAGCTCAAAGCTTTCAATTGCGATGCTATTTTGCTCGGCATTCAAATCGCTCAGGCTCCATTTTTTGGGCCAGGCTTGCACTACGTTCCAGGTTAAAAGCGGATCATGTTCTTCATTAAGCAGGCTTACGGTCAGGTCTTTGGGTTCGATAATAAAATTATTGAACACATTATTACACCAGTCCATCAGCAATTTCGATTCGGTTATGAGCCCACGTTTCAGCACCAATGCCGGAAACTTAGCCCTTACCGGCAGCGCGTGTTCAAAACGGTTTTCGCCGCCCTCCTTTTTGGATTCTGTTTCCATCTCCATTGAAAGGCCCGATACGTTCTGGAACCGGCTGTCGATTTCCTCATCGCCAATGCCCGTAAACACCACCTTAAAGTGAAAACCTAAAGGCGGATAACCCGATTTAGCGTCGAAGGCCATGATTAGCCGTTTTTGATGGTTAAACCTTCGTGTGCAACCTCAAGCGTTTCAATTGCGGCCTCGTTGGCATCAGCCTTCAAATCGGCCGACTGGATCTTAACCGGGAATGCATTTTTTACCGACCAGGTAACTACCGGCTGATGCTCTTCGTTAAGCAGGTTAATAGTAAGGTCGCGCCGATCTATCTGGTTTAGTTTTACGGTGTTCATCCAATCATAGAACTCGTTATCATTAGCAAATGTGCCGCGTTTTAGGGTGATGTTACCGTATTTGCGCATGCCGGGCATTTTTACCTTATTGTATTCCTTGCTGCTGCCTTCGCGGTATTCAACCACTTCGGTTTCAATTTGTAAGCCAGTTACTTCGGTAAAACCGATGCGTGTGCCACCCCAGTCAACCTGGAAATGGAATTTGGGTAGAGGATAATTTGCCATTTTATTTGTTTTAAATGAAATTCATTGATTTATATAGAACCTATTAATTAGCTTCAAATCAAGTAATTAATAGCTTTAAGCTTTATGCATTCCGCTTTAAGCTTTTATACAATTAACTCTCCTGCATTTTGTGTGAGAAGCGGAGGATGATGAACTCGGCAGGCCTTACTACAGCCATACCAATTTCAACTATCATGCGGCCCTCCAAAATGTCAAGTGCGGTCATGGTTTCGTTAAGGCCAACGTGTACAAAAAATGCGTCTTCGGGTTTAGCGCCCTGTAAGGCACCGGCACGCCATTGCAGCGTTAAAAAGTTCTGGATCATTACCCGCACCTTTGTCCAGGTGTTGGCATCATTGTTCTCGAATACAAAAGGATAAGTAGCCTTTTTAACTGATTCTTCAACCATGATAAAGAAACGCCTGACAGGGATATAGCGCCATTCATTATCATTACCTGCTAAGGTACGCGCGCCCCAAACCAAAGTGCCCCGGCCCGCAAAAGCCCTGATAGCATTGATTGATTTACCGGTGGCAGTAACATTCATATCGTCCTGGTCGCTGTTGTCAATTTTCACAGCGGGGCCTATCACATTGTTAAGGCTTACGTTGGCAGGTGCTTTCCAAACACCCCGGGTACCGTCAACATTGGCATACACCCCTGCTATTGCCCCTGACGGCGGAATAGTGCTCATTTTTAGCGTTATTGCCGAGTTGGCGGCACTAAAAAATACATTCCCTGAGAATAAAGCCTGCTCGGCAAGGTTTTCATAAAACAGGGCACCGTTTATTAATGCGCCAAAACCAGTTAAAATGGTGGCAACGGTATCCTGCAGTGCCTGTACGATGGAAAGCGCACCGGCTGCATCCTTGGTAAAGTTGTCTGCATTGGCAGCTACAGCCGCATAGTTTGAGTTGGCTAACCAGGGTGTATTATCCAATACCGAATAAACAGGCGCTGGATTGCGGCCGGCGGTTGTGTTAGCAGCAACCTTGGTATTTTTTTCGTAGGCAATAAGATTGGTGATGGCAGCGGCAAGTTTTGCATCTTTACTCAATGCATCAATGTCTTTGCCGTACAACGCACCAACAGCGGGTGCATCTTTAGCCTTTTTACCCGCGGTAACAATGGCGGCCAACAAATCGAGGTAACTGGTCAGCTGTACATCGGGAGTTATGTTTTTGGCAATATTATTTGCCAGTGCGGTTAACTTTGCTTTAACGGCATCAATGCCACCAACCCTCAACGCAGTTGCATCGGCAGCGTTGCTAAATACAGATCCGATTACTTTATCAGTGTCCTTGATAGCATTTTGCAGGTTGGTGACCAACGCCTTTTCATCAGTGCTTTTTGAAAAGCCATCATAATTCGTGATCTTGGCCGGTACCCCCGCATTGTTCCAAAATTCCATCTGCCTGAAATCAACATTGACATCATAAGTGGTTATAATCCAGGGATAATAAGCCGCGCCATAGTTGAGATTGTTGATCCCTATCGAGCTCCGGAAATCATCAATAGGCTTATTGCTAACATCCTGGCGTTTATCGCCCTGCAGCACATCAAGTATCGAAAACCTATCCTGCATAGAAGCGCACAGGCCCAACGCTTTGGTTTGCAAACCGCTAAAGGCAACAAGGTCGGGGTTACCACCGTTTACCAGCTCAACCGCGTCGGGAAACAGGATCAGTGTAGGCTCATCCTCGGCCGATAGGGTATCGATACCTCCTGATAAAGGCGGCGCTGTTACTGCAGATGAGAAATCTCCCACCGAAACGATATAGCATGGCCCGCCGCCATTGTCAAAATATTGCCTGAGTGATACATACAAATGAAACCGTTTATCGGGTACTACGTTCAGGATCTGGTTTGTAGCCGGGTTAACCGTAACCTTTATGGTTGCCGGTACATAGCCGCCGCCAAATAAACTTTCAAACTCAAGCAATGATTTTATACGGGTTGGCACATTTACCAATGATTTGCCTTCGGGGGTTAATGCAAAAGCTGTAAAACCAATAAAGGCGGGTATAGCGGTTTCAACCTGGGCAACTGATGGCGGAAACAGTGCAATTTCCTGCACGTAAACTCCGGGTGTTTTATAAGCCATGACTAATTGATTTAAGATTGAACCATTTTATGACTGAAACGAAGAATGATGAATTCGGCCGGGCGAACCACGGCCATGCCCACCTCAACAATGAGCCTGCCCTCCAGTATATCCAACGAGGTCATGGTTTCGCCAAGGCCAACGTGTACAAAGAAGGCATCCTCGGGCTTGGCGCCCTGTAAAGCGCCTGCACGCCATTGCAGTATTAAAAAGTTGGCTATCATACCACGTACTTTCGCCCAGGTATTACCATCATTTGGCTCAAATACAAATGGTTGTGTCGAATTTTTAACCGATTCTTCAACCATGTTAAAGAAACGCCTTACAGATATGTAACGCCATTCGTTGTCATTACCTGCCAGCGTACGTGCTCCCCAAACCAATACACCCTTGCCCGAAAATGCCCTGATGGCATTTACTGATTTACCGGTACTGGTAACGTTCATATCTTCCTGGTCGGCGTCATCAATTTTAACCATTGGGGCCACAACCATGTTGAGACTTACATTTGCCGGCGCTTTCCAAACACCGCGGGTATTATCAACAGAAGCGTATACGCCTGCTATTGCCGCTGCCGGAGGTAAAATAACCGAGAACAGGCTGGTTTGCTGTTTGATATAATTATACAGATCGCTATTTAAGTGATAGATAGAATTGGCTGTATTGGCATCGTCGCGCAGAACGGCAGTGGCCGGAAAATCCGTTGGTGTAACGCCTGTTCCGGAAACAATCAACTGTTTGCTTTCATTGCTGAAATAGTTGATGCTGGTTTGCAGCCATGGATAATAGGCAGCACCATAACTAAGGTTATTAACCCCGATAGCCGTACGAAACGCAGTTGCAATATCACCAAACGCTTTTTTCCCTTTATCGGCGACTGCCACATAGGGGTCAATAAGTACCACCCTATCCTGCAGAAATGCAGCCTGGGCCAATGCCGCGGTAAACAAGCCATAATAATCTGCAGGTGCGGTAAGGGTTACGGCATCGGTAAACAGCAAGATTGTGGGCTCGTCTTCCTTTTGAACCGCGGCAAGCGCGTTACCAAGCAAAGCTTTGTCAACATTAACAGCTGCACCAGTTTGGCCTGCCGAAACAATGTAACAAGGGCCGCCGCCATTGGCAAAGTAAAGCTGCAGGCAATAGTACATCCTGAATTTCAGGGTTGCGTAAGGATCGTCAACCGCGGCATCAAATGAAAATACACCCGCCGCCTTTTTGATCTTGATACCGGTTGCCGTTCCGGTAGTGGTGAACAAGGTATTCTCGGCAAACCCAAAGATCTGCTCATACTCTTTAAGCGATTTGATCCTGACAGGGTTGTACTGCAGCGATGCCCCGTTATAGCTAATATTTTGTGTGTAGCCTATAAAGGCCGGGATAGCCGTTTCAACCTCGGCTACCGATGGAGGTAGGAGCGGAATTTCTTCCACGTAAACACCCGGAGTTTTGTATGTTGTTGCCATATTATTGTTTTTTACTTCCTAAAAAAATATGTCTGAAAAAATCTGGTTGGTTTCTGGTTTAATAAGTGATGCCGTTGCATTGGGCAGGTCGATAGTGGTTGGATGATTATTTTTATCCTTCACTTTTACAGTAATAAACCCCTGCCGGGTAAGGGGCAGCGCGTTATCAGTCACCGAAGCCGCCCCAAAAGCTTTACCTATATAGCGCCAGAAGGTTGCCCGGTTTTTAAACCGTAAGCTAAACACCGGCGATTTAAGCGTAGTATCCGCCTGTAACAGGTTATAAGTCGCACCGCTTGTTTTAACACAGATATCAATAAAAGCCCAGGCCGACGCATCCATACTATAGTAAAAAGGAAAATCGTCAGTATAACCTGTAGTTGCCAAATGGGCGGTATATAAACCTTCCGGCAAATTGCCCATATCAGCTTTGATGATATTCAAAGGCCCGGTTTCCACACTGCTGGGCACGTTTACCACATTGCCAAAGCGATCTTTTATAGTGAGTAGCGGGGTTTTATTTGCCACCGTTACCTGGTAAGTAAATATGCGTCCAAACTGGCGGATCAAATCGTTGTTACTTGCGTAGGCCAGCGGTTTTCCGCTTACCAGCGGATCAGTTACCCAATTGCCCGCCGGGGTAGCGCCTGCTGCCGGGTCAAGGTTATTCTTTTTTTGGGCGATAAATAATTTAGTTGGCGCAGCCTGGTTGTCAACCAACATATCGCCGGGGTAGTAGTCGGTGGCAGCTTTGTACACATTTGGTGTCGCCGTTAAAAACGGCGCCACACGCGGCGAATACAAAGGGTCGTTGGTAAAAAAGTATACCATACCATCCGGCGCCTTTAAAGGCAGTGAGCTATAGTTCGCAAAAAGCCCGTCGTTAATAGCCATACTAAAGCTAAATACGGTGTTATCCGGCGGTACTATCTGCGGCTGTTCCTTCGTGCCGTTTAAAGTATACGGAATGCCGGTAATAATGCCGGTTTCGGTCTGTTTATAAACCATGTGCAAGCCTGCGAACTTTGCCCTTGTAGCTTTAGTAGGCGTTACGCTCATGAAACTGCCTATATCATAACGCTCCAGCATGGCCAGGCGCGCGTCGGCACTCAGCGTGTCAAAGAGTGTGATCCCGTCATCCAGGTGATAATGATGACGGATGTCAACCTCAAAAAGCGTTTCGTAGTTCAGGTTCAGTACCATCGGGTTTATAATTTACAGGTTAATCGCCGGCACTAATCGTTAGCTCAGTTTATCGCTCAATTCTATCTTTTTAATGATGCCTCGTGTTTCGGTCACATTATCGCGCAGTATTTCAATCAGCCTGACGCGGTACAATACATATGGAAATTGTTTGCCGCCCAGTGTGCTCCACAGGTAATTGGCCTGCTCAAATGTGGGCGAGTAGATATCAAGTATGAGGCGAAAATCGCCGAGGCCTACTTTCGTGGTCGGGCTGTTTTGTTTGGTAAAAGTGCTCTTCCCCTGAAAAAATTCGACGATATGAGACAGGAAGATCAGTGATTTTTCATAAGAAGAATGCAAACAAGCCGAAAACAAAACATACAGGTTAAGGTACATTGGCGCGTTGCGATAGTTAATATCATCGCCGTTGCGTACATAATTGGGTATGTTTTTCATGGTAAACTCTTCGGATATATTTACCAGCGTTACCAGGATATTTTCAAGTCCTTTGATCTCATCATCGCTCAGGTGGGCCACGTTTTTAAGCTGGGTGAAGCTTGAGCTGAGCCCGCTGTTCCCGTCGGTTGTTTTGAGATAGTTATTTAACTGCTCGGCTAAAAAACTTACGGTTTGGTAAATCATGATAATTAGATGTTTATAGGTGGTTGCAGTCCCGCTGCTGATGTTAATCCAAAGTTGGGCATCAGGCTTTAGTAACATGCAAGTGTATGCACGTTAATTACCACGTATTTATACGTAATTAAAACACGTATAAATACGTGGTAATGAATAGGTTAAAATAACACAAAACCTTTAATCTATAGTTAAAACGGGCTTTTTTTGTTTAAGCATTTGCCGCCAAACAGGCCTAAGTTTAAAAACAAGGAATTTTGGCGATGCGCGGATCTGAACATTTCCGGTACTCCTGAACTTCAGATAATTCTCCGAAAGGCAAGTACTACTATCCTAAAGGATACCGGTATCATTTAGGATAGTAGTATCTTTTTGATAGTCATGAGAGGTAATTTTGCTGCTACAAAATATACAGCAATGAAAATATTACATCTAATCAGCAGCCCCCAGGGCGAAGCATCATTCAGCGTAAAGTTGGGCAATGCCATTGTTAGTGAACTGCAATCGCACAACCCGGATCATACTTTAATCACACACGATTTAACAGCCACGCCATTCCCGCACCTGGAAGAAGCACACCTCACCTCTTTTTATACTCCTGAAGAAAAAAGGACACCGGAGCTTGCTGAAGCAGCAAAAAATTCGGACGAGGCAATTGCCGAACTCATGAGCGCAGATGCTTTGGTTATTGATACACCGATGTACAACTTCGGTATTCCATCAACCTTAAAAACGTGGATTGACCACATTTGCCGCGCGGGCAAAACTTTCAGCTACGGCGAAAAAGGACCCGAGGGTTTGGTTAAAAATAAAAAGGTATACCTGGCCATCTCATCGGGCGGTGTATACTCCGAAGGCTTTATGAAACCATACGACTTTACCGAGCCTTATTTAAGAACAGTTTTAGGCTTTTTAGGAATGACAGATGTAAAAACCTTCAGGGTTGAAGGGGTAAAAGTGCCAGGTCTGCAGGAAACAGCTTTGGATAAAGCGATAGAAGCTATTGAGCTTTAATTTAAACAAAAACGGGAGGCTTTAGCTTCCCGTTTTTGTTTAAACTTATAAATGAAGCTATCATTGCCGTTGACTTTAGTCAACGGTGAAAGCAAAGAGCAAACGGGCTTTAGCCCAATTATAAGGCGATATTCGGCTAAAGCCTTCGCATACTGATTATTTGTTCCGTCGACTAAAGTCGACGGCAATGAATAAAATTGATTTGGAGATGAACGACTCCATTGCTTTGCCAGATGCGAATTGGATATGACGAAAGAGTGATCATTGTCTCAACAATCAAATCTTCACAACAAAGCTATCCGTTAAAACAGCTGTATTTTCGTCCTCATCAGCTGCGGTGTAATATTCACCGGTTAAGGTGAGCCCATTGTTAATCTTTTCAACAGCGATCTTTAAAAAACCATGACGGGTATCGCAACTGTATTCAAGGCTAACCCCATCAAACCTGGAATCTTCGGCAGTAAAACCCGTATTGTCGGTCAAGGCAATTGGATGCAATTCATCAAAGCCTCCGGTACCGGCAACAATGTAAGGCATCATGGTTAAGTCATCATATTGCTTACTGAAACGCTGGTAATTGTGCACATGCCCGCTAAAAACCATATCAGGCCTGATGCCGGTTTCTTCAAAAACACCTTCCAGGAAATCAATCATTGGTAAACTGGCTCCATGATTGATATCTGCCGAATAAGGGGCATGGTGCATACAAAGGATAATTGTCTTATCTGGCCGCTGCATATCGGCTGATCGCAGTTCCTCCATAAACCATTCGCGCTGCTCGCGGGTAACAACGCCGTATTTAGGTACATTGGTATGTAAACCGACGATGATTGCCAGCGGGGTGTCCATTGTCCAATAAATATTGGGCTGCGGCATGCTTTTGCGGTCTATCCGTCGGCTCAGCATTACAGGGCGCGAAACAATATCACAAAAAACGGTTGTAAAAGCATCAAGGCTTTGATACGGCATCGCAGCAGCAGGATTTACATCACTATCATGGTTACCGGCTATCGCGAATATCGGTCCCGGATAAAGGCTATAGGGTTCAAAAAACTGTTCATAATAGTTTTGAGCCTCTCCGTAGTTGTAAACAACATCACCTAAATGGTACAAAAACTTTGGTTTACCGGCGCTGGAAAGCACTTTATACTGTGCAGCCATTAAAGCTGCTATGCGCCTTTGCGAACCCGGATTACGGATGCTGCCGGTATCCCCTACCATATGAAAAACCATTTTGTCATCAGCAATGCCGGGCACTACATCATGTATGGATAGATGATAGGGATAATTCCCGGAGGGTTCGGGCAGCGGCTGAAATTTATAGCTGTCATCCGGCTGATCTTTTTTGATGACCGGGCCTGTGTGTTTTAACGAGGAAATTAAAGCCATCTGCTCCATGATGTCAACAAAATTACGCAACCTAATATTAAGGCAGGATTAAATTGCATTTGACATATTTAACAGGATTTTCAATGGATATTGTGGTTTGAGATTCTATCATCTGATGGCAACTGAAGTGCTTACCTTTGCGGCATGAAAAACTACAAAATAATCTTATCTGCAGCCCTGCTTACTTTATCGGCATGTAGTGTTAATCATGTTAAAAACACATCTGCCGGTTCTGATTCTGCTAAAAATCAAAGTTCTGCCCCTGCTGTAAGCCCGAGCCTGTTTGCCAAAATGCAAATAAAACCCACAATTAAAATTGGAGACGCCGTTGAGCTAAAATTCACCGTTTACAACGATGTCGATACAGCTCGTCAATTCTGCAAATGGCACACCCCGTTTGAGCCGCTTATGAGCAAATATCTTGATGTTAAAGATGCAAGCGGTCAGGAAATGCTGTACAAAGGAGCTATGGCCAAAAGAATTATGCCGCCACCGCCCAGCGGCTATATTAAAGTTAATCCAAAGGATAGCTTAACGGCTACTATTGACCTGCTAAAGGCTTATGATATCAGTAAACCATCAAAATATACTGTTATTTACGTAGGGCAAAATATGAGCGGGCTTATAGCGAAAGACAGTATAACGTTTGTTTATGAAGGGAAGTAAACCCCCATCTTCGCGCACAGTCAACTCAACCCGTCTGCGCTGCGCTCGTCCCCCCTCTTTACGCTCGCGTAGAGAGGGGGGACGAGCGCAGCGATGTCGGGATGAGTCTATACGGTGTTTAATCCCTCCGAAAATCAAGAGGCTACCTTCTTCATTTTCTTCAACGCGGTTTTGGCCACCGTTAAAGCATCCTGTGCATAATAACTTTTATTAAAAACCTCGAACGAGATCACCAGCGGCTGTTCGGGGTTTTTAACTATTTGCAGGATCTGTTTAAGCGGGGCAATACCGTCTCCGCAATAGATCCTGTCGGGTTCGGAGATCAGCTCAGGACTGATACCTGCCGGATAATCATTTACGTGAAAAATATCCAGGGCATGATGGCCTACATAATTGAGGCTTTCCGCTGCCGACTGGCCTTTAAAAATGTGGAACACATCGAGTAAAATACGGGCATTCGCGTTACAACACTGTGTAGTTACATAAAGTACCTGGCTTATATGTTTCAGATTTTGTGAGCCTCCCCACATTTCCAGTTGAGGCATAACACCGGTTTGTTCGCCCATTTTCAGGATGGTAAGATATCGTTCGGTTACCACATCCAGATCAAGTACAGGGCCTTTGGTCACGCCCGCCGGAGGGGCTGCAATGCGATGGCAGCCTATCTGTGCCAGCACTTCCATTTCCCGTTGAAGCTGCTCCAGCGCTTTTTTACGGGTAGGTTCATCATTGGCCAGCCATGGGGCAAAACCGATAGCATCTTCAACTTTAAGGCCTAATCCCTTGATGATCTTTTTGGCTTCGGTTAATGACCCGCCGCTTTGCAGATAAGTTTGCAGAGTATCTATCCAGATCTCTACTGAGGTAAAACCGGCTTTGGCAGCTACTTCAAGCTCTTTAACAAAACCAAGATTATGCCCGCGGATGGTGCTCATATTTAATGAGTAAACAAAGCCGCTGCCAGCTTTTGGAGCTATGGGCGCTGCTACCGCTCCAGTTTCGCTCAATACGGCAGCCCCAGCTGTTAAACCTATAGCCTTTAACACTTGTCGGCGGTTTAAATTACTCATATATTAATCTTTTAAACCTTTTATATAAGCAATGGTAATGGGTAGCTGCTGACTGTATGAGGGACTTTCATCCTCGATGAAATAATGTTTGATCCCTGCCTTTTTTGCAGCTTTCAACACCCCTGGGATATCAATTTGCCCGGTGCCTAATGCTACGTCATTTTTTGTATCGGTGCCACCTGTAAGGTCGTTAGCTACGTCTTTACGGATATCTTTCAGATGCATCAGTTTCATTCTCGACGGATACTTATTGATCAATGCAGCCGGGTCCTGCCCACCATGGAACGACCACAGGATATCTATCTCGAACGAGACATATTTCGGATCGGTATTTTGGGCGATATAATCAAACAATGTACCATCGTTATAAGTTCCAAACTCGTAACCGTGATTATGGTAACAGAAGGTTAAACCCGCTTCACTCAGAATCTTACCCACCCGATTAAAATCGGCAGCGGCTTTCTTGGCATCATCCAAAGTAAACTCTTTACCATGTGGGATCCAGGCAACCATCACATATTTAGCGCCCAATATTTTAGCCAGCTTGATCACACTACCCGGATCATTAACAATTGCGTCATACCCCGCCCCGGTTGATGGGATGCTGATACCGCGGTCATCGCACATTTTCCTGAACTCTTCGGGTGGCATCCCTTTCGGCCCTTCGCCTTCAATTTCAGTGATGCCCAATGATTTTATAGTATCCAGTACGGCAGAGGTAGCTTTTGGCATACTACTGCGAAATGTGTAAGCCTGCACCCCTATCGGGCCGGTAAATAATGGTTTGCCTTGTGCTGAAGCTTTGTTTTGTCCCAAAGCCATGACGGCTACGAGGGCTATAAAAATGGTTGATTTTTTCATGGTTAAAATTGGTTAACGATTAATAATTGCAGAATCCAGACTCACGAAGTTTTTAAAACTTCGTAAGTCTTTAGCTGCTTTGTCATTTCACTTTCAGAGGTTGCATATTTTTGCGCTTCGAAATCGTTACTCAACAAACTGAATATCCTTCAAATTTAAAATACCGTCACTCGGCTTAGAATGTTTTATCGCGAAGAAATACACATCGTGCTTTCCGCTCACGGGCTTACTTAAAGTCCCGGTTACTTCGCCGGTTTTATCCCAGGAACCCGTGGTTGAATAAGCCACAGAACTGATCACCGGCCCGGCCTGCGAATCGAGCCTCACCTCTATCTCCCCGTCATAATCCTTCGAGGCATATTTATAAGCAAACTTGCTAATGTTGGTCAGGTCAATATTCCTAAACAGTACATATGATTTATGGTTACCTGCCGACAGGTCATCTTTAAATCTATTAAAGCCTTTCAACTCATCGGCATAAACAGCCTTCTCTGCAGCATTCCGCAACACCACCATATCCGTAGCTTTCAGCGGACCAACAACTTTACCGCCCTTATCGGTATAAGATGCCAGCAGTGTGTATTCTCCGCGCGGTTCGGCATCATTAAATTTCAGATTGAGTGTTCCGGTTAAGGGCAAAGGCAATACCGGGCTCTTTTTATCCGTAAGCGAGAAAATGTATTTCACAATTTCTCGCGTATCGGCATTTGATAGTTGCGGATGCGCACTCATTACATGCTCGGTACCCCAGCTACCCGCGCCGCCCGCAATTATCTTTTTAGAGAGCTGATCAATAGCTCCCTTTTGTGTTTTGTACCGTTTTGCAATAGCTAAAAAGCTTGGCCCAACGGCAGTTTTGTTAATAGTATGGCAAGATTTGCAATCACTATTAGCCATCAGCCCCTTACCTGGATAGCTGACCTCGGTAGTTGACAAAGCCGTTAAGTTTTGTGTGGTGCTATTGGCCGAGGGCTGCGGGTTATAGATATAAAATAATTTTACCCTTTTGGAATCTATTTTACCGTCCTCCTTATCACTAACCACTACATGGTAGCGGAAAGGTTTGCCTTTCCAGATGAATGATTTATTATCAGCACTGGCTATGGCCACTTCGGGTTTGGTATTGCCAACCCTTACAATTACCGTATCCCTACCGGTTAAGCCCCCCTTATCCGTTACTTTTAAAATGGTTTTATAAACGCCCGGCTTAGTAAAAGTATAACTTGCCGATGGTGTGGCAGCCCCAACAGTTTTACCATCAAACAACCACTGGTAAGTGATCCTATCATCGTCATCTAAATCTTTACTGTTCTGGCTGCTAAAGCTTACCTTAAGCGGGGCCTGGCCGGCTATTTCCTTTTTAACAGGAAACTCTTTTAACTCCGCGGTTAAAAACCTGGTTTTGGCGAATTTATTAAATGCCGCTGTATCCGAAATACTGGCTTTGGCAATCGGCGCACGGTTGCCGGTATTGTACTCAATCTTAACCAACCGGGCATCTTCATTTTGAGCACCGTAAACCGAGCCATACTCCAGCATATACAAGGCACCATCCGGCCCAAATTCCATATCGATAGGCCGGCGGAAATCGCCGTTAGCTGGCATGAAGGCTTCGTTACGTAAATAATTCTCATCCTTATCAAACCTCAGGTCTATCACCCAGTTGCGCATCCAATCGGCCACAAACAAGGCGCCGTCATAATATTCAGGGAATTTGTTCGGGTTTTTAATATGCTTATCAAACTCATAAAAATCGCCGCCAATGGCACAGCGGCCACCCATACCCAACTCGGGAAACTCATCGGAAGCAGCATACGGATACCAGATCATGGCCGGGGTAGCAGGAGGTAGTATGTTTAAGCCGGTGTTATTCGGCGAATTGTTTACCGGTGCTTTAGGATCAAAATTTGGCCCTGGCCTGGCATTCACAAAATCCCAGTGCGAGTAAGCAAAGTTGTTGCCCACAAAATATGGCCAGCCAAAGTTGCCTGCTTTGCGCGCCTGGTTAAACTCATCGTACCCGCGTGGCCCGCGCGGTGAATCTTTACCTGCATCGGGCCCAATCTCACCCCAGTATAAAACCGAGGTTTTGGGATTTACCGCAATCCGGTATGGATTACGGCAGCCCATAACATAAATTTCGGGCTTGGTTTTAGCCGTACCTTTCGGGAAAAGGTTTCCTTCGGGGATGGTGTACGTGCCGTCAGCCTCGGGGTGGATCCGCAGGATCTTGCCTTTAAAATCGTTGGTATTGCCGGCGCTCCGCTGCGCGTCAAGACTGTAATGCTCTGTTCCGGGGCGCTCATCCAGCGGTGCATAACCATCAGAAGGAAAGGGGCTTGAGCTATCACCTGTTGACAAGTACAGGTTTTTATCCTTATCCCAGGCCAACGAGCCACCATGGTGAGCGCCGCTCACCTTTTGTACCGGTACTTTAAGCAGGATTTTTTCTGATTTAAGGTCGAGCACATCCGCCGGACTTAACTTGAAGCGCGAAAGCTGGAAATTAAGCGGTTCGATGGTTTGCCCGGCGGGCATGTAATAAATATACACAAACTGGTTCCTGTCAAAATCAGGGTCGAGCGTGAGGCCGATAACACCCGTACCGCCTTCATAGGTGATCGGGAATTTATGGATTAATTTAAATTTATTGGTTTTGGTATTATAAACCGACAAACTGCCCAATAACTGGGTGAAAAACACACGGCCATCCTTTGCCGCCGCCAGTTCCATAGGCGAGGCAATGTTACTCACCAGCACAGTTTTGATAAACCTGGTTTGATCGGGCGCTACTTTAGAATATGATTTACCATAATCAAGCGGTTTGCCACTGCCCATAGCGTATTTGATCCCGCCGAGCAATTGCCCCAAAAACAGGGGGTCACTGTAGCTTTCGTCGGTATGGCCACAGCCTGTATAAAATGCCCGGCCGCCATCAAATTCATGATACCAGGTTATGGGATGATTGGCGCCATTGGTACCCCCATCGTAAGTGTTTTCATCGAGGCTTGCCAGCACATGGATACCGCTGTAAATAGATTTGTAATTGTACCATTCATCAGTACGCTCCCACCTTGTGGGCAGGTTAGCAGTAGCCGGCTGGCTTTTATCGGTTACATCTATTGTTGCCTTGCGAATGTTGGAATTATTGGGATGGCTTGAAAAATAAGCCCCAACCAGCTTGCCGTACCATGGCCAGTCGTACTCGGTATCAGCCGCAGAGTGTACACCCATAAAACCACCGCCTGCCTGTATATAACGTTCAAAAGCTGCCTGCTCAACCGCATTAAGCACATTGCCTGTAGTGCAGTTAAATATTACTGCCCGGTATTTCTTCAGAATATCGTCATTAAAATTAGCAGAGTTGGTGGTGGTATCCACATCAAAGCCATTCTCGTTACCTAATTTTTGAATGGCCGCTATCCCAAACGGGATGCATGAATGGTGCCAGCCTAAAGTTTTTGAAAACACCAGCACACGCGGCTTGTCAGACGGCTTTTTAAAGGAATAGAGCAGGAAAGTTAATCCTGTCAAAAAAACGAAGGTGAGTTTTGTTTTTAATGACATGTTTGAGGTTATTATTGGTTTACATTTAATGAACAGCCATAAAAGCAGCATTAATCCCATCGCCTTGCTAAAAGGATTTATGTACAAGGCAAAAAAATATGAAATACAGTATCGCTAAAAAGGCTGTTCAACAATTGGCTAACACAATATTACTATTTAAAAAACTCACTGTGTATTAATTACACTTTTATTTTTGGCAAGAATGGGTTTGTAATTGAATTGTTACTACCATCAATACAAGAGGGGATCTGCCGGGTGCGGCGGCGCATAGGTGAGGCTTCACGGCTTCGTTCTGAAGATACGGTAAGGGATATTTTTAAGGGAATAAATTACCTTACAGCGAAAGCTCACTTCGCGGCAAGCGGCAAGCAATAACCAGATACTAAGACAAAATCTGGTTCCGGTACTGGCGCGGGCTTACCTTTTTAATCACTTTAAAAAAGCGGTTAAAGTTTGATACATTATTAAAACCGCACTCATAGGCTATATCTGTAATACTGTTATCTTTATTACTTAGCAGTTTGCAGGCATAACCAATTCTTGTTTCATTTACAAACTGGGTAAACGACTTTTGGGTACGCGCCTTAAAAAACCGGCAAAAGGCAAATGTGTTCATGTTAGCCACATCGGCAATGGTATTTAGTGAAATATCCTCCCTGAAATTATCAAAGATGTACTTAAATACCTGATCCATGCGCTTACTATCATGGTATTGATAATAGTTGATATAGTTGATACTGGCCAACAGGTTATGCTCCGGGTCTGCACTCATGATATTGAGGATCTCGAGCAGGGTGATGATCCTTTGCAACCCTTCCTGCTGTACTATCTGGTACATCAGTTTTATTACCATATCACGGCTTTTACCCTTTAGCTCCATCCCTCTTTGCGCCTTACTTAAAAACAACTCCACTTTGCGTATGTTACCAAATGCCGAAAGATTCATGAGCAATTTTGACGGATTGAAGTGAATAGATAATGAATGCGCATAATGTTCAGGGTCATCCTCGTTGGGTTGTTCCTGGGTATTATGCCAAACATGCGGAATATTTGAACCAAGAAAAATAAGCTCCCCGCTTTCAAAATAATCAACCAGATCGCCGATGATGCGCTTGCCCGAGCCTTTTACAATGTGTACCAACTGGCATTCTTCATGAAAATGGAACTCACTTGAGAAAAAAGGAAGCTTTACTTCCCTGGCAACAAACAGGTCTTCTGACTGTACCCCGTCAGACAATACGGCTAAAATTGGTTTCATTTTAACAAAACATGAAGAGAAAAGCTAAATATAAGCAAAAATACTATCGAAAGTTGCCAATTAAAGTGAAAGTAAAAAATCAAACCGCGCTAATTTTACAGCATCATACCTTATCCGGAAAGGTATAATAAACCGATTTATAAACACAAGGAACAAGATTTCATTACGGCTTTTCGGCATAGAACGGCCTGAAACTATTTGCAAAATATATTTACCTACATGTACATCAATAAAATTGAAGTTACCGACAAGCGTTTTAATTTAGGCAATGGCGCCGGTTCTGATGCAGTAAACGATTCAACCCAGTATGCTTATGCCATTTGCGAACTGCATACCGATAGTAGCGTAAAAGGCATTGGCCTGGCCTTTACCCTTGGTGCCGGTAATGACCTGGTATGCAAAGCCATACAATATCTTTCCGAAACATTAAAGGGGCGAGAAATTGAGGAACTTATGGCCGATTTTGGTTCAGTTTACCGTTCGATACTGGATTCGCCCACCTACCGCTGGTTGGGTCCGCACAAAGGTGTAATGCAGCTGGCGCTGGCAGCCATAGTAAATGCTTGTTTCGATCTTTGGGCCAAAAGCCGGCAGGTACCGCTCTGGAAACTTTTGCTTGATTTAAGCCCGAAAGAACTGGTAGCCACGCTCGACCTGAACTATCTGGAAGATGTATTGACCGTTGATGAAGCAGAAAACATTTTAAAGGGCAATTTTACAGGCCGCACATTACGCAATGGTGTTTTACAAACAGGTTATAAGGCGTATGATACATCAGTAGGCTGGTTTAATTATTCGGATGAGAAGATCAAAGAGAACGTAGCACGCGCCATTGACCGGGGATTTACCGCCATGAAGTTAAAAGTTGGCTCAGATGATCCGCAACGTGATATCCGCAGGGCAAAGCTGGTTAGAGCCGAAGCCGGCGACAAAACAACCATTATGCTTGATGCCAACCAAAAATGGAACCTGCCTCAGGCTATTTCTATTTGTAAAGAACTGAGCAGCATAAACCCTTACTGGATAGAGGAACCCACCCACCCTGATGATGTTTTGGCGCATCAAACATTAGCTAAAGAAATTGCGCCCCTTAAAATCGCTGCGGGCGAGCATATCCCTAATAAAATCATATTTAAAAACTTTCTGCAGGCCGGCGCCATGGATTTTTGCCAGGTTGACTGTGTGCGGGTGGGCGGTGTATCTGAGTTTTTGACGATAAGCCTGCTGGCAAAAAAATTCAACATACCGGTAGTTCCGCACGTTGGCGACATGGGGCAGATCCATCAGCACTTAGTGCTGTTTAACCATGTGGCTATTGGTCACGAAAACTTATTTTTGGAACATATACCGCATTTGGCCAAATACTTTAAAAATCCGGCTAATATTAGCGGGGGCTATTACGCCGTACCTGCCGAAGCGGGCAACAGCAGCGACCTTGTAACCAGCTAAAAACCAAAAATGAACCAATTATTAAACAAAATAATATTTATTACCGGAGGGGCATCGGGCATTGGTTTGGCCTGCGCCGAAGCTTATATCTGCGAGGGAGCAACCATTTTTATAATGGATGTAAATGAGCGTACCCTTTATAAAGCGCTCGACCGTTTTGGAGGTAATCATGAAGGTATTCCGGGCGATGTATCAAAGGCGGCCGACGTAAAAGCAGCTTTCGATGCAATAAGGAAACATTATGGCAAACTCGATGCTATCCATAACAATGCAGCTATAGCGCATCCATCAAAACCGGTTGATGAAACCGAAGAGGATGAATGGGATGCCCTTATGAGCATTAACCTCAAAAGCCTGTTTTGGACAACCAAATATGGCATTGATTTACTTAAAGCCTCAAAAGGCTGCATTTTAAATACCAGCAGTATGGCCGGCGATATTGGTCAAAGCCTGCATGCTGCTTATACCGCAACCAAAGGCGGCATCAATGCTCTTACCAAATCAATGGCGCTCGATTACGCGCGATATGGTATCAGGGTAAATGCTGTTTCGCCGGCCGGCGTATGGACACCATTGCTTAAACAATGGGCTGCCGAACAGCCCGATCCCGGATCAATAGAAAAATACCTTAATGAAATTCATGCATTAGGTTACTGCCCAGAGGGCGATGTAGTGGCCGATGCCGCAGTTTTCCTGCTTTCGGACGCGGCGCGGTTTGTAACCGGCTGCATTATGCCCGTAAGCGGCGGCGCCGAACTTGGATACAGACGATAAAACAAGATCTTAACCATGAACAAAACCAACAGTAACGCATCAAAATACCTGGCTCCGCTGCTGATAGTGATGAGCCTGATGTTTTTCTGGAATTTGAGCCGCAATATTAATGATGTACTCATCCCCCATCTGAAACGGGCCTGCCAGCTAACTGATCTGCAATCGTCACTGATCCAGTCGGCATTTTTTGGCGCTTATTTTTTGATGGCTTTGCCTGCCGGTCGCTTTATCGAAAAAATGGGTTACAGAGCAGGGATGCTTACCGGTTTGATTTTGGCGGCTATTGGCGCCGCCATATTTTATCCGGCAGCAACCACCAGGTATTATCCTGTGTTCCTGCTGGCATTGTTTACCATGGCATCAGGCTTTGCCATACTGGAGGTTACGGCTACTCCCTATATTTCAAAACTTGGCGACCCGGATCATGCATCCAGCCGGTTAAGCCTGGCTGCAGCCGTTGGTTCAATGGGCGCTACAATAGGGCCCTTCATCGGCTCTAAGTTTTTATTGCATGAAAAGGATATCCCGGCAAGTCTCATCCAGTCATTTACCTCAGAGCAACTTAAGTCGTTTTTAAACAGCGAGGCGCACCTTGTGATTCCTCCTTACCTAACACTGGCGGGGTTGTTTATTGCCCTTTGCGTGGTACTTTATTTTTTGAAGTTGCCAGTAATTCATGAAGGCAACAGCAGGCAAAAACTCTCCGGAGTATTTAAATGCAGGCATACCATATTGGGCGTATTAGCAGTTTTTGCCTATTTAGGCGCGGAAGTTGGCGTGGTGAGTTTTATTATTCGGTATACAAAGTCCTTAAATATTACAGGTATTACCGAGCAAAAATCGGCCTTGTTTATTACACTTTATATGGCGTTGGTTTTAACCGGGCGCTTGCTGGGAGCGTTTTTGCTTAAGCAGGTTAAACCCAATAAAGTGCTTACCCTATGCAGCATAGGTGCGTTTACGCTGATATTGGTATCGGTACTTACTGGTGGTTATGTATCCATAATTTCTCTGTCGATAGTAGGGCTATTTACCTCCGTGATGTATCCTATCATATTTACGCTCAGCATCAAAAATATAGGCGATTATACAAAGGTTGCTTCGTCATTACTTATTATGGGAGTGGTAGGCGGTGCTATTATCCCGCCAATAATGGGCTTGATATCAGACCATTCAGGCATCAGGATGGCATTCATTGCGCCGCTGGTGTGCTATGTATACGTATTATATTACGGACTGAAGGGTTATGTTGTAAAAAACAAGCTTTATTCCGACGAGCCGGAAGAACCTCTGTTGACAGTAATTGGACATTAACTTTACCAAACTTACGAAGTTTTACTTCGTGAGTTTCTGAACCTTCATCCCTCTTGATGCCATGAACCATCATCAATGAACCATGAACTAAAAAAGCAACTAATACCATATTACGCAACTTTTTGCATTTCAATATTATTTTGTTGTGAAAACTACACTTAATACAACTAAATTGTTTCAGCAAGTCGCCTTTTTCCCAAAATCAAAAAATCGATGTCAAAATAGTATCGAAACAAATCAATTTAAGTGCAATTTATTGTTAATACCCTCCATATTTTTACCCTGATTATAAACACCAGCTACTAAAAGTTTACAAAACATTTTTAATCAAAAACCACAATCCAAAAAAAGGACGAAGTTTTTGAAATGGAATTTTTATATCCAAAATTGAATGATTAAAGCTTTACTAATTACGCTATTATTGGGGTTCACAGCTGGTACTGTCTTAGCTCAAAACCAACAAATTGACGACACAGGCAATGCCCCTGCCTTATATACTATTCAACATACAGCTAATGATAGCTGGAAAGGTTTTGAACGTGTCAATATTACCATAGGCGCTCACAAAGCCTACTATGTAAAACCTGAAAAGGCGCTCGAAGGTAATCCATGGGTTTGGCGGGCTTCATTTCCTGATTGGCATACCGATATCGACAGCATCCTGCTAACCAAAGGCTTTCATGTCGCTTTCGTAAATGTTAATGATCAATATGGCAGCCCTTATGCTTTGCAGGTTTGGGATGCTTTTTATCAGTATTTAACAACTAAACAAGCTTTCGCTGCCAAAGTTGCCCTTGGAGGCGTTAGTCGTGGCGGTTTATATGTATATGGCTGGGCCAAACGCAATCCTGATAAAATTAGTTGCATTTATAATGAAGCCCCTGTTTGCAATATTCAAAGCTGGCCGGGAGGTAAACTAAGTGCCCCGGGCGATGCCGCTTTGTGGAAACAGCTGCAACAGGTGTATCACATTACCGAACAACAAGCGCTTGATTACAAAGACAATCCTATTGATAACCTTGATGGCCTTGCTGCTTTTAAAGTACCCGTTATGCACATCATAGGTATAAACGACAAGTTGGTACCTAATGCCGAAAACACCAATATCCTTGCTCAACGCTATAACGCGTTAGGCGGGCCGATGATGATATACCCGGTAACTGCCGGTCCGCAGGAGTTGAACGGGCACCACTTCCCTATTGAACATCCTGAACGCTGGGCTGATATGATCATGGGCTACAGTTATCCGGTAAAAAAAGTGCTGCCATATACCGATTACTTTATAACCCGTAGCGGCTTGGCCAACAGTCTCAGTGTATTCAGTGCAGGCAAGAAAGCTACAGTAGCTTTTTTAGGCGGATCAATTACCTATAACCCCGGTTGGCGCGAAAAGATAAGCCGCTACCTTATCGAACGCTTTCCTTTAACCAGTTTTCATTTTATACAGGCGGGGATTCCCTCGTTGGGTAGTGTACCGCATGCCTTCCGCTTACAGCGGGACGTACTTGATTCGGGCAAGGTTGATTTGATGTTTGTTGAAGCCGCAGTAAACGATAACGTGAACGGACTGGACAGCCTTACCGAGGTACGTGCACTGGAAGGCATCGTAAGGCATGCAAAAAAAGCAAATCCGCTGATGGACATCGTCATGATGTCATTTGTTGATCCGGATAAGATCAGGGGTTACAACAATGGCAAAACCCCGCTGCAAATCAAAAATCATGAATTAATTGCAGAACATTACGGCTTGCCGTCCATTAACCTGGCCAAAGAAGTTACTGATAAACTTAATAACCAGGAATTTTCATGGCAATATGATTTTAAAGACCTCCACCCGGCCATTTACGGGCAGGAGCTTTATTTCGCAACCATAAAAAGCCTGCTTAATTCATGTTTTGACAAACAGCAGATTGCTGCTATTAAAGCCAATCCATTACCCAAACCGCTTAACGCGCTTAACCTCAACAATGGCCGCTATTACAGCATTCAAAATGCAAAAAATTTAAACGGCTGGGCCATCAACCCCGATTGGGCACCAAACAATAACCTGAGCACCCGCCCTGGCTTTGTACACAAACCGATGCTTATCGCTACCAAACCAGGCTCATCATTAACATTGCCCTTTACCGGCACGGCTATTGGGATGGCCATTGTATCCGGACCGGATGCAGGTATTATCAACTACAGCATTGACGGAAGCACCGAGAAAACGATGGACTTGTACACAGAGTTCAGTTCATGGATTTATCTGCCCTGGTATGTAACCTTTAGTACCGACCTCAAAAAAGGCCAGCACACGCTCAGCCTGAAAATTGACACCGATAAGAATAAAAACAGCAAGGGGAACACGTGCCAGGTACTCTATTTCTTAACCAATTAATTTTTTTAAAAAACAGCAATACGCTGTAAACGCAGCTCAAAACTTTTAATTGTCAACTTAACATATTTAAAAAATGATTAAACCTTTTACCACTGGAAAAACCTTTTACCATCTGCGCATTTAAATGGCACTTAAAACAAATAAACCCATCAACCAAATCTCAAAAACAAAAAACCATTATCAAACCAATTTTATGAAAGAATTTTACCTACGGATCAAAACCCGGCGGGAGCTTAGACGGTCTCATAAGTCTGCACCGGGTTTTTATTGCTTTGTATTATTATTGCTGAGCTTTATTTGCTCGGCGCAATTTACACACGCGCAAAGTAAAGTAACCATTACCGGCCTCGTGACCGACACACTGGGCGGTAAAATTGCAGGCGCCAACATTGTGGCTATCAACCGCAAAAACCTGGGCACTACTACCGACATTAACGGCAAGTTTGTGATAGATGCCGAGCCCGGTACTATCCTTAAAGTATCGTACGTAACTTTTATTGATCAAACCTTCACCGTTTCGGCCGGCAAACTGGTAGTAAACATTGTACTTAAAGAATCAAAACGCGGCCTCGATGAGGTTGTGGTATTGGCCTACGGCAAAAAAGAACGAAAGGAAGCCGTGGTAGGTTCGGTAACCACCGTTAAACCCGCCGACCTGAAAATACCTGCCAGTAACTTAACCAACGCGCTTGCCGGCCAGGTGGCGGGGATCATCGCGTTTCAGCCAAGCGGCCAGCCCGGGCAGGATAATTCCAGCTTCTTTATCCGCGGGGTAACCACCTTCGGCTATAAAAAAGACCCGCTTATTTTGATAGATAATGTTGAGCTTTCTACAACCGACCTTGCCCGCTTACAGGTTGATGATATCGCCAGCTTCTCGATCCTGAAAGACGCGAGTGCCACCGCGCTTTATGGCGCCCGCGGTGCCAACGGTGTAATTTTGGTAAGCACCAAAGAAGGTAAGGTTGGTAAGGCCAAGATCAACGCACGTGTGGAAAATTCCATATCACAGTCTGCCAAAACACTGCAGCTTGCCGACCCAATCACCTACATGAAGTTGTTTAACGAAGCTACCATCACCCGTGATCCGTTAAGTCCGCTCCCTTTCTCTCAAAATAAAATATTAAATACAGAAGCCACCATACGAGGCGACGCAGGCAGCAACAAGTATGTTTATCCCGCTGTCGATTGGCTGGATATGCTTTTCAAAAAACGCACAGCTACGCAGCGTGCCGACATGAGCGTAAGCGGCGGCGGTGATGTAGCCCGTTACTATGTATCAGGCTCATATAATGTTGACCATGGCATCCTGAGGCAGGATATTGCCAATAATAATAACAACAACGTAAAGTTTGAAAATTACCAGCTGCGTTCAAACATCAATATTAATTTAAGCAAAAGCACCGAGCTTATTGTAAGGCTTGCAGGTTCGTTCAATGAGTATAACGGGCCCCTTACAGCCGACGCTTCATTCTCGACAGATCTTTATAATGTTGCTGTGCATACCAGCCCTGTATTGTTCCCGGCATATTTCCCTGCCGATTCGGCCAACCGCAATGTTAAGCACATCCTGTTTGGTAACGCAGCACCTGCCAACGCAGGCTCAGCATCAAACGCCATTGCATATAACAACCCATATGCTGCATTGCTACGTGGCCATAAAAATTATTCAGAATCAAGGTTATCTGCCCAGTTAGAGTTAAATCAGAAACTGAATTTCATAACCGACGGGCTTAACTTTCATGGCTTATTTCATACCAACAGGTATTCATACTTTCAGTCGCAAATGGGGTATTCGCCATTTTACTATAATGTGAATACTTATGATAAAGCTACTAACCAGTACACCTTAACGTGGCTTAACCCACAGCCAACCGGCAATAACGTAGCCACCGAGTATTTGAGCTATTACCGCGACCCAAGCACTGATAACTTGAATACCTACATCTATTTTCAGGGTGTATTGGATTATAATCACGCCTTTGGCGATCATAATGTGAGCGCATCATTGATTGGTACGCGCCAGCAAACAGTTTATTCAGCAGCTAAAGATCCGGTACTTGACAGGCCAACCCTTCAATATTCGTTGCCTTACCGCAACTTAACCCTTGCAGGCCGTGCTACTTATTCATTTAAAAGCCGTTATTTCCTGGAGTTTAACTTTGGTTATAACGGTACCGAGCGCTTTTCGGCCAATCACAGGTATGGTTTCTTCCCTACCATTGGCGGTTCATGGATCGTATCTGACGAAAAATTCTGGGGTCAGGGCCTTTACGATGTTGTCACCCGCATGAAGTTAAGGGCCAGCTATGGTTTGGTTGGTAATGACGCTATCGGTTCGCAACGTTTCTTTTTCCTTTCGGATGTTAACCTTAATGGCGGAAACCCTGCTTCGTTCGGCACTTACAATGGTTATAGCCGTAACGGTGTTTACATCAACAACTACGAAAATCCTAATGTAACCTGGGAAACTTCGCGCCAGCTAAACCTTGGCCTGGAGTTTACTATGTTTAAAAACCTGAATATAGTAGCCGAAGTTTATAAATATCACCGTTATAATATTCTTCAAACACGTAGTTCGCTCCCTACTACATTGGGACTTGAAGCACTTAACCAATATGGAACTCCTAATGTTACTGCCAACATTGGCACGGCAGATACTAAAGGTATCGACCTGCAAATGGATTATAAGGCGGCTATTAATAAAGATGTTTGGCTGCAGGGCCGCGGCAACTTTACTTTAGCAAGCAGCAAATATGGCAACTATGAAGAGCCCCAGTATAAAGAACCTTATCGTTACCACAAAGGGCAAGAAATAAACAGGCAGTACGGCTACATTGCCGAACGTTTATTTGTTGACGATAATGAAGCTAAGAACTCTCCTTCGCAGATCTTTTCAACCAATGGTATCGCTCCGGGCGGCGGCGATATCAAATACCGAGACCTAAACGGCGATGGTAAAATTGATGGCGCCGATCAAACATTTATCGGCTATCCGACAGTGCCCGAAATTGTATATGGCTACGGTTTATCAGCCGGGATTAAAAACTTTGACATTTCCTGCTTTTTCCAGGGCCAGGCGCGTGTATCGTTCTTTATTGACCCCAGCCGTACCAGCCCGTTCATTCAAAGCCCCGATCCGTACATATATGGCAATACCCAGCTAATTAAAGCTTTTGCCGACAGTCACTGGAGCGAGGAAAACCAGGATTTATATGCAACCTATCCAAGGTTAGGTGTAACCGGGAACCAGATCGAAAACAACCGCCAAAACAGTACCTGGTGGATGCGCGACGGTAGTTTCCTGAGACTTAAATCGGTAGAGATAGGTTATTCGTTGCCGCCATCAATTTTAAAGCGCCTTAACGTAACCAAATGCCGCATTTACTTTAACGGCTTAAACCTGTATACCTGGAGCGCCTTTAAACTTTGGGACCCTGAGCTTGGTGGTAATGGTTTTGCCTACCCAATACAAAAGGTGTTCAACTTAGGCATAAACGTTAACCTATAATTTTTACAGATCAATACTTAGTATTATGAAACAATATTATAAACTTTTATTACTGGTAGGGCTTCTGGTTTCGGGCGCATCATGTAAAAAATATCTTGATGTAACACCAGATAATACCGGTACCCTCGAATACGCATTCAGGAACCGTAACGAGGCCGAAAACTACCTGTTTACCTGCTACGCAACCTTACAGCAGTTTTATGACCCCACTTCAAACATAGGTTTCACCACATCATCGGAGATCATTTATCCCAACAACCTCACCAACCACCCGCTTAATGAAAATGGCTTTAGCCTTATCCGTGGCACACAAAACAGCGCAAGCCCCGGTGTAAACTGGTGGGATGGTGAAAATGGCGGGCAGGCATTGTTCCGTTCTATCCGCAGGTGTAACATCATGCTTGAAAACATTGACAAACCTGTTGACCTTTCACCGGCTGAAAAAGCAAGATGGATTGCCGAGGTAAAGTTCCTTAAAGCATATTACCATTATTACCTGTGCCGCTTGTATGGGTCGGTACCGCTGGTAAAAACCAATATCGATATTACGGCCAGCACCGAAGAGGTAAGGGTAAAACGCTCACCGGTTGATTCGGTATTTAATTATTGTGTCCAGTTGCTGGACGAAGCCATTCCTGATCTGCCGCCGGTTATCACCAACCAGGCAAAAGAACTTGGCCGCATTACCCAATTAACCGCCTTATCAATTAAAGCCGAAATGTTGGCAACACAGGCCAGCCCGTTATTTAACGGCAACCCTGATTATGCCAGCATGAAAAATAAAGACGGCCAGGCGCTGTTTTCCAGCACCGTCGACCCGCAGAAATGGAAGCGTGCCGCTGACGCCTGTAAAGCGGCCATTGATGCCTGCGAAGCTAACGGCCTTAAATTATACACATTTGTATCGCCTCCAACGGTGGGGTCCCTGTCAGATCAGTTGCGTAATGAATTGACCATCCAAAACGCCGTTACCGAAAAATGGGATGTAAACCCCGAACTGATCTGGGCCTTAAATCCAACGTTCCCATGCCAGGGCTATGCAACGCCAAGGTTAACGCCAAAATCGGCGGTCAATATATTCTCAAACCCCTCAACATTCGCTGTTCCGATTTCAACACAGGAGCTTTTTTATACTGCTAACGGCGTACCGTTAACAGAGGATAAAGATTATGATTATGCCAACCGTTTCGCCCTGAAAACAGCAGGCGACGCCGATAAATACTACATAGCTCAGGGTTATACAACCATTAATGAGCACTATGGCCGCGAAAGCCGCTTTTATGCCAATATCGCTTTTGATGGTAGTATCTGGTATGGCAACGGCATTTACAACCAGGACCAGGCCTACCATGTTGAGGCTCGCGGTTCGGGTTCACTGGCAGGTCCAAAAGATTTGAACACGCTAAACATCACCGGCTATTGGCCTAAAAAGCTGGCTAATTACCTTTCTGTTTATGATGATGGTTTTCAGCCAATTGAATTTCACTTGCCGCTGATGAGACTTGCCGGTTTATATCTTTTATATGCCGAAACCCTGAACGAAGCGAACGGCCCAACTGCCGACGCCTACAACTATATTGATAAAGTAAGGGCAAGAGCAGGTTTAAAAGGCGTGTTGGAATCATGGTCAGCCTATTCAAAAACTCCGGGCAAACCAACAACTAAAGAAGGCTTACGGGATATCATACACCGTGAGCGTCGTATTGAACTATGTTTTGAGGCGCAAAGCGGGTGGGACCTTCGCCGCTGGAAAGAAATTCAAAATGTATTGAGCGTACCGCTGCAGGGTTGGAATATTTATGAGTCTGAAGCTGGTAACTACTACAGGCCACACACAGTGTTAACGCCGGTTTTCGGGCTAAAAAATTATTTCTGGCCTATAAAGGACAATGACCTGATTGTTAACAACAACCTGGTACAAACCACCTACTGGTAGGCGTCCCCCTCCATTTAAAAATGAATTAATTCAACATAAATAAGAATTATGAAACGCATTAAAAATTATACGATAACAACACTGGTGCTTGCAGTAGCGTTGTTTATGGCGTGCTTAAATTCATGCAAAAAGAACGACGGTTACGTTAAGGAGGTTTCGACCGATATGACCAAGCCTGCCGTGGTTACCAACGTAAAAGTTAAAAACTTTAACGGAGGTGCTTATATCACCTATGATCTGCCAAACTCAGATAACCTGCTGTACGTGCAGGCCGAGTACCGCATTAACGATAAAATTACACGCCAAACCAAATCGAGCTATTACTCAGATACCGTTACAGTTGATGGTTTTGCCAAAAGCCAGGAATACGAGGTAACGCTTTATTCGGTAAGCAGGGCCAATGTTAAATCTGATCCGCTGGTGGTTAAGGTGCATCCTGATACTCCTTTTTATAAGCTGATAAAACCTACACTAACTATCACGTCTGATTTTGGCGGCGTAAACATCAAGGCGATGAACCCTAATCAAAAAGATATAGGTGTTATTTTATTGGCCTTTGATAAATCAACACAGGCACTGGAGGTTGTAGATCAGCATTATACCAAGGTTGATACCATTAACTATTCCATCAGAGGATATCCGGCGGTACCGCAAAAATTTGGTGTATATGTAACGGATAAGTTTGGCAATATATCCGATACTTCCATCGTAAACATCACCCCAATATTTGAAACATTATTGGATAAGAGCAAATTCTCCGTATATAAAACCCCTACCGACAGTCCGACCGCATACGGCTGGGAAGTACCATATCTTTGGGATAACAAAACCGACGGTTACTCAAACGGCTGGCACACTGCTCCGGGAGCACCCGCACCCATACAGGTTACCTTTAGCCTGGGTGTATCGGCACAGTTAAGCCGCTTTGTATTATGGGAAAGGCCAAATCAGTATGCCTACGCGCATGGTAACCCTAAAGATTTCAGCATTTGGGGATCCAACGTTAATGCACCGCAGGATATAAGGCTCCCTGATTATGCTCCTGTAGGAACTGTAGTTGGCGACTGGGTTAATATCGGTAACTACCATTATCCAAACCCGCCATCGGGCCTTACACCTGGCTTCACCAATGCTGCCGATGCTGATTTTGTCGCGGCCGGGGTTAACTTTAATATCCCTCCGGGTTCAACACCTATTAAGTACTTCCGCTTCATGGTGCATGACACATGGTCAAACGGTGACTTTGCACACATGATGGAGCTTTCAATTTATGGTAATCCACAATAGGTATTAACTCATTTAGATTAAACGAACATGAAAAACATTGTCAGAATAGCTGCTTTCTGTTTGCTTGGATACCTGTTGTATGGTTGCAGCAAGCAAGACACACGGTTTGAATCATACTTAAACGGTCATGAAGTTAAGTATCCGGGCACAGTGGCCAATGCCCACTCCCGCCCCGGAAATTTACGTGCCGCCCTTACCTGGAATCCAAGCTCCGATCCCAGCATAACCCGTTACGTGATATACTGGAACAATAAGGCTGATTCAATCATTTACAATTCCACCAACCATAATACGTCGGATAGTTTAACCGTTGTTATACCAAACCTGAACGAATACATTTATTCGTTCACTGTTTTCTCCTACGACTCCAAAGGCAACCGCTCTATTCCGCTTGATATCAACAATGTAAGAGTTTATGGGCCTATTTACCAATCGGGCTTATCAAACAGGGGGTATAATGTTACCAATCCATATGGAATTAGTGCCGATGGAAAGCTCACACTTAATTTCTTAAAGGTTGATACCAGCGCTCATAATGTGTTCACAAACATAAAATACACTAACAAAGCCGGGAAAGAAAGTTTCGGAAAACTTAGTGCTGATAGCATGTCGGTTACCCTTGCAGACTATAAGGCGGATACGAAGATCCAGTTCCTGTCAGCCTTTAAACCAACGGTAAATGCTCTTGACACCTTTTATGTAGCTAACTATGAGGATTTCCCAACCATTAATTCCGTTGCTGTTTGCGATAAAAAACTATTCAAAAAGGTTTATTTAGCCAATGATGCCAAGCCTTATGAAGGAGATACTGATATCGACAGACTCTGGGATGGCAGTACAGGCCCGCAGGGTTTCCCTAACATTTTCCATAGCGATGGCAATGGCCCGTTGCCGGTAGTTATTACTTTTGATATGGGTGCGGTTTACAAGGGCCTTGTAGCCATTGAAGAAACAGGCCGCAACTGCTGTCATAATCCCGATGATTTTGAAGTATGGGGCATAGCGGATATTACCAACGCTACTACTACCCTAAAAGCTAATGATGCGGGCTGGACTGCAGAGGCAACCGCCAAAGGCTGGAAACTGCTTAAAGAGATTAAAAGGACCGACGACGGCAGCGCACCGTTAAAGGTAAACTTCGATCCTAATCCGCCGCCGGTACGTTACATCCGTATTAGGATCAAACACAATTCAAACAACGAGGGTAACTACACCAATATGAGTGAACTTACCTTCTGGAATAACGCACTACTATAATAACACCCCAATGACCGGGCTGACTTGCGGCCTGGTCATATTTTAAAAAGTATAAAAACGACTGGCCTCTATAATGTTCACCTTAAAAATTCCGCAATGAAAAAACCGGCAATTATCTTTCTTTACCTGTTTTTAGTAATCAAGCTCAGCTTTGCTCAGCAGGCTGCTCCTGTAAAAACGCCAAAAGCGGTTTTGGACGATTTCATGACCAAACGTTTCGGCATGTTCATCCACTTTGGGCCGGTAACCTTACGTGGCACCGAAATTGGCTGGAGCAGAAATAGGGAAGTAGCACAGGATGATTATGATAACCTGTATAAGGAATTTAACCCGGTTTTATTTAATGCCGATGCCATAGTAAAAGCCGCCAAAGATGCAGGCATGAAATACCTGGTGATTACGGCAAAACACCATGATGGCTTTGCTTTATGGCCATCCGCTTTTACTGATTATAACATCAGCAAAACACCATATAAACGCGATATAGTTGCCGAACTGGCTATGGCTTGCAAAAAACAGGGTATCCTGTTTTGCATCTATCATACCGTGCTTGATTGGCACGATCCTAACTATCCTATCCACAATCCTTACGATTCGACAAAGAATGTTAAGGGCGATATGGTAGCTTTTAAAACGCAAATGAAGAATGAGTTGAAAGAACTCATCACCAAATACCACCCTTACCTGCTTTGGTTTGATGGTTACTGGGAAAAGCCCTGGACCAACGCCGACGGGCAGGAGATTTATAAATTCATCAAAAGTGTTGATCCAAACGTTATTGTGAACAACCGATTAGGCAAAGAAAGCGAAAAACTGAACGACCAATCAGTAGGTGATTACCTAACCCCCGAGCAGCGCATCGGTCAGCTGAATATGAATGAGCCATGGGAAAGCTGTATCACCATTTGCCAGCAATGGGCATGGAAACCTAATGATAAAATGAAAACCGCGCAGGAGTGTATCCAAACACTGGTAAAAACAGCCGCCGGTAATGGCAACCTGCTATTAAATGTTGGACCTATGCCTGATGGCCGCATTGAAGTGAGGCAAGTTGAAACATTACGGCAAATGGGCTTATGGTTAAAAAAATACGGTGAAAGCATTTATGGTACCAAAGGCGGGCCCATTGCCCCTAATGATAACTATGCTGTTACACGCAAGGGAAACAAGATCTATTTGCACATATTTCAGAAAAAAGGTGATAAAATCGTGCTGCCTAACCTGCCGGGCATTAATATAACCAATGCTTATGTGCTGGGCGGGACCAAAGTAAATTATAAACCGGATGCCACAGGCTATATCATTGATTTGCCACAAACCTTACCCGATGCAAACAGCAATGTTATAGTATTGAACTGAATAAAAACGCCGAAGAAATCCCTGTAATTGCCGCAGGTAAATAAAATAAAAACAGAAAACCTAATTAACATAAACATGCTAAAAAGAACGCCCCTGCTAATAACTGTAATAATAACAGGTATTACAACGTTTACTCACGCACAAACAAAACAATTAAAACTTTGGTACAAACAGCCTGCACAGCGCTGGGAAGAAACCGTTGCACTTGGCAACGGAAGGTTAGGGATGATGCCCGATGGCGGTGTTACTGCCGAAAAAGTAGTGTTGAATGATATCACCATGTGGTCGGGTTCGTCGCAGGATGCCAATAACTACGAAGCTTATAAAAAACTGCCCGAAATAAGAAGCTTGCTTGCCGCCGGTAAAAATGTGGAAGCGCAAGCCATTATCGATAAATCATTTGTATGCACGGGAAAAGGATCAGGCGGGGTACCTTTCGGTTGCTTCCAGATGCTTGGCGACCTTAACCTGAACTACCAATACAAGGGCATTGAGGGCAAAGACATAAAATACGATAACTACGAGCGCGAGCTATCATTAAATAACGCGCTTGCCAAAACTACTTACCAGGTAAACGGTGTCACTTACAAACGTGAGTACTTTACCAGTTTTGGTAATGATGTAGATGTGATAAAACTAAGCGCCGACAAGCCGGGAATGCTTAACCTGAGCATTAATATCAGTCGCCCGGAACGTGGGGCTACCAGTACAGCAGGTAACGAGCTTGATCTTATCGGCCAGTTGGATAATGGTACCGACGGCAAAGGCGTAGCTTACAAAGCAAGGGTAAAGGCGCAACTAACCGGCGGTTCATTAAGCAGCACCCCTACTTCGCTGGTTATTAAAGACGCAACCGAGGTGATCATTTATATATCGGCGGGTACAGATTTTAAGAATCCGCAATATCTCAGCAAAATGGACGGCGCACTAAAGGCCGCTATGAAAAACCCTTATGCTTCAGAAAAACAGCAGCACATAGCCAACTTTCAAAAGCTATTTAACAGGGTGAACATTGATCTTGGCACTTCAAAAGCCGAAAAATTAACAACAGACCAACGACTTATCGCTTTTCGCAACAACCCTGACGCCGATAAAAGTCTGCCGGTTCTGTTTTACCAGTTTGGCCGCTATTTGAGCATCTGCAGCACCCGTGTAGGCCTGTTGCCACCCAACCTGCAAGGTTTATGGGCTAACGAAGTGCACACCCCGTGGAACGGCGATTATCACCTGGATATTAATATTGAAATGAACCAATGGCCGGTTGAAGTTTCTAACCTGTCAGAACTGAACCTGCCCCTTGCCGACCTGGTTAAAGGGATGGTGCCACATGGCGAAAAAACAGCCAAAGCTTATTACAACGCCGATGGCTGGGTAGCACACGTAATTACCAACCCCTGGGGCTTTACCGAGCCTGGCGAAAGTGCATCATGGGGCATTTGTAAGGTAGGTTCGGGCTGGCTTTGCGATAACCTGTGGCAACATTATGATTTTACAGGCGATAAAAATTACCTGAAACAAATTTATCCGATACTGAAAGGTGCCGCCCAATTTTACAACAGTATGCTGATCAGTGATGCCAAAACAGGTTGGTTGGTCACCTCACCTTCATCATCGCCCGAAAATAGTTTTTATCTGCCCGATGGCACACATGCCAGCATCTGCGTAGGCCCTACTATCGATAATCAGATCATCCGCCAGTTGTTCAACAATGTAATTACTGCAAGTAAAGTACTGGGTACGGATGCAGCATTCAGTAAAACACTGGCAGCCAAGGTAAAAAAACTTCCCCCTCCGGGTATTATAGCCAAAGACGGCCGCATCCAGGAATGGCTGGAAGATTACAAAGAAACAGAACCGCAACACCGCCACGTATCCCACCTGTATGGTTTATTCCCTGCATCTGAAATAACTCCAGAAGCTACACCCGCACTTGCCGAAGCCGCTAAAAAAACTTTAGAAGTACGTGGCGACGACGGCCCAAGCTGGTCTATCGCCTACAAAATATTGTGGTGGGCACGTCTGCATGATGGTAACCGCACTTACAAACTGTTTAAGGAACTGATGAAGCCAACCATCAAAACCGATATTAACTACGGTGCAGGCGGCGGCGTATATCCTAATCTGTTATCGGCGGGCCCGCCATTTCAGATTGACGGTAACTTTGGCGCAACAGCAGGTATTGCCGAAATGCTGATCCAGAGCCATGCCGGGTTTATTGATTTTATCCCATCTATCCCTGATGCATGGAAAGCGCAGGGCGAGGTTAAAGGCCTTAAAGCCCGCGGTAATTTCACCGTTGATATGAAATGGAAAGACGGTAAAGTAACTGCCTACAAAATAACTTCATCTACTCCTCGTATGGTTAAAGTAAAAGTTAACGGCGAGGTTAAAAATATTCTGGCGACCAGAATTTAATCAACAAAAACATTCTCAAGAGGAGAATTTCCAACTACAGTCAAAGAGTATTCCATGTTTAAAAAGTTTCTGCTAAACATTACAATTGTCTGCTTGCCTGGTCTGTGCTTTGCACAATCGCAGCCGTTAAGAATCTGGTTTAACCGCCCTGCTGACCAGTGGGAAGAAACCCTTCCCTTAGGTAACGGCAGATTGGGTATGATGCCCGATGGTGGCGTTAAAAAGGAAACCATCACCCTTAATGATATCACGTTGTGGTCGGGCGCACCGCAAGATGCTAATAATTACGAGGCCTATAAAAAGCTTCCCCAGATTCGGGCCCTGCTGCTCGCCGGTAAAAACGCAGATGCTCAGGAAATCATTGATAAAGATTTCATTTGTAAAGGCCCGGGGTCTGCAGGGGTAAGTTATGGCTGCTACCAAACCATGGGTAACCTGAACATAGCATTTGACTATGCCGCAGCCGATCCAAAAGATATAAAGTACACTAACTATCACCGGGAGCTTTCAGTAAACACTGCCGTAGCTAAATGCAGTTATGTAGTTGATGGCGTTACCTATAGGCGCGAATATTTTACCAGTTTTGGCGATGATATCAGCATCATTAAACTCAGCGCTGATAAACCCGGCAAGCTGAACCTAAGCCTCACTATGGATAGGCCGGAACGTTTCACCACTACCTCACAAAACAACCAGCTTGAAATGTTCGGGCAATTGGATAATGGTATCGATGGTAAAGGTACGCGTTACGTAGCAAAGGTAAAAGCCAGTTTAAAAGGCGGCAGCCAAAGCGTTACTTCAAATTCACTGGTGATTAAAAATGCTACTGAAGCTATTATTTATATTTCGGCAGGTACCGATTACAAACAGCTTAACTATGATCAAAAAGTAAGCAGTACACTGATTGCTGCCATGAAAAAGCCTTATAATCAGGAAAAACAGCAACATATTTCCAATTATCAAAAATTATTTAACCGGGTTACCGTCAATTTAGGCGGCAACTACAGGGATACCATTCCAACAGATCTTCGATTAGCTAACTTTCACAAAACGCCGAAGGCTGATAATGCCTTGCCTGTTTTGTACTATCAGTTTGGCCGTTACCTGAGCATTTGCAGTACCCGGATTGGCTTGTTACCACCTAACCTGCAAGGCCTTTGGGCTAACCAGATAGTAACACCATGGACTGGAGACTACCACCTTGACATCAATGTTCAAATGAACCATTGGCCGGTTGAAGTGTCCAACCTGTCCGAATTAAACCTACCCCTTGCCGAACTGGTAAAAGGTATGGTAAAAAACGGCGAAAAAACAGCCAAAGCTTATTACAATGCCGATGGCTGGGTTGCCCACGTAATAACCAATATTTGGGGATGGACAGAACCCGGCGAAGCGGCTTCATGGGGCATTTGCAAAGTTGGCTCGGGCTGGCTATGCGATAATCTTTGGCAGCATTATGATTTCACAAACGATAAAAAATACCTGGGCGATATTTATCCGGTACTGAAAGGTTCGGCATTGTTTTATAGCAGCATACTCATCAATGATCCTAAAACGGGCTGGCTGGTAACTTCGCCATCGTCATCGCCCGAAAACGGATTTTTAATACCTGATGGAAGCGGCAGACATGCTAGTATCTGCATGGGACCGACTATCGATAACCAAATCATCCGCGAGTTGTTCAACAATGTGATCGCAGCAGGTAAGGTGCTGGGAAAAGATGCCGCCTTCTGCAAAATACTGCAGGAAAAACTTAAAAAACTGCCGCCTCCAGGTATTATTGCCAAAGATGGCAGGATTCAGGAATGGCTGGAGGATTATGCCGAAATAGAACCGCATCACCGCTGCATTTCGCATTTGTATGGCCTGTACCCGGCGTCGCTTATTACACCCGAAGCTACCCCTGCGCTTGCTGAAGCAAGCAAAAAAACGCTGGAAGCCCGGGGCGATGACGGCCCCAGTTTTGCCATTGCTTACAAAATAGCGTGGTGGGCAAGGCTGCATGACGGCGAACGTGCTTACAAACTATTCACCGACCTCATCCATCCTACCCTTGCCACCAATATAAATTATGGCGATGGCGGCGGTATTTATCCCAACATGCTTTCTGCTGGGCCTCCATTCCAAATCGATGGTAATTTCGGAGCCACGGCAGCATTGGCCGAAATGCTGATCCAAAGTCATGCAGGTTTTATTGAGCTGCTACCATCTGTACCCACTAATTGGAAACAAAAAGGCGAGGTTAGAGGCTTAAAGGCAAGAGGCAATTTCACTGTTGATTTTAAATGGCAGAATGGCAAAATCACCAATTACCGCATTACTTCCACCCAACCCCGAAAGGTTAAAATGAAGATAAACGGTATGCTAAAAGAAGTAATGGCCCAAAAAGCGTAACAGCACCAGTTGTAAAGAAAACGTTATGATTCAAAAAAACATAACGCAAATAAATAAAATGGAACTTATACATTTAATAACCCAAAATTCATGCGAAAGTTTCTTAACCGTTTTATAATTGCTGTGCAATTGTCCGGCTTGCTTTGCGTTTGGCAACCGGCAATTGTTTCGGCATCGGCCACTATTCAGACGTCTCAACAAGGCGGCATATCGTTTTCATATAGCCCCGCCGGCATCATCTGTTATGATCAAAAAAACGGCACCTTTTCTGTTACCGAAAACGGTAAAACTGTACTTAACAATTGCTATAGTAAAGCCTATATCAACGGAAAGTTCATTATCTCAAGGGATTATAAACATATCACTTATAACAAAAACCAGATAACTGATGACTTTGGCAAGGGTGTTAAACATACCTTTACACTAACCGACAATAATTTGCCAAACATGGTACAGGTGTTTTATACCTACCCATCGCATAAAGGCTATTTTTTTGTTCAACTTTATATTGAAGGCAAAAACCTGAAAACAAATTATATGGAGCCAATAGCCGGAAATATGGCGACAATACCCGGCGATACCCGTTCGTTATTTGTACCTTTTGATAACGATACCTTTATCAGTTATAATTCAAAAGCGTTTAAAGCGCCGCTTACCAATACCAGCGCCGAAGTAGGTACTGTTTTTGATAACAGCAGCCGTAACGGTTTAGTGTTTGGATCTGTGGAACACGAAATCTGGAAAACCGGCGTGCGTACCATGGCCAAAAAAGACAGCGCCAATACCTTTGAGATATGGGGCGGTTATACCGAAGAGGCCGTAAACCGCGACAAGATAGCACATGATTATATCAACGGTGATACCGTTAAATCGCCCAAAGTGTTTGTTGGCTGGTTTGCTGATTGGCGCACCGGTATGGATGAATTTGGTAAAGCCAACCGTATTGCTGAACCACCTTACATTTTTAACTGGACAAAGCCCACCCCTGTTGGCTGGAACAGTTGGGGCGTTATGCAGGAAAAACTCAATTACGATAAAGCTATCAAAGTAGCTAACTTTTTTGCCGACAGCATCCCTGCATTCCGCAATGGTAATACGGCGTTTATTGATCTCGATTCGTTTTGGGATAATATGATCAGTGGGGGCTGGGAAGGTGATTTTGGTAAGCTGAAATCATTTGCGGATTACTGTAAATCAAAAAGCCTGCAGCCCGGCGTTTACTGGGCACCGTTTACCGACTGGGGCTGGAAAGGCGGCCCCGACCGCAAAGTTTTAGGCAGCAACTACACCTACGGCGAAACCTGGACTAAGGTTGGTGACGGCTACCACGATATTGACGGTGCCCGCGCAACAGACCCAACCCATCCGGGTACCCTGCAACATATTGACTATGTAATTGGTAAATTAAAAGCCTGTGGTTTTAAAATGATCAAGATCGACTTTCTGGGTCATGCGGCGGCCGAATCAAGCCATTTTTATGACCCTAAAATCACCACCGGTATGCAGGCGTATAAAAGGGGGATGGAACACTTGATTGATCAGTTGGGTGATCAGATGCTGGTTTACGCTGCCATTTCTCCCAGCCTGGCAACCGGGCGTTACGCACACATGAGGCGTATTGCATGCGATGCCTTTAAAACGATAAAGGACACCCGTTATACGTTAAACAGCGTAAATTACGGCTGGTGGCAAACTTACCTGTACAATTACATTGATGCCGACCATGTTGTACTTTCAACCGAAAGCGAAGGCGCTAACAGGGCAAGGATGCTCTCGGCAGTTATTACGGGAACGTTTATAACCGGCGATGATTTCTCTGCCCATGGCCAATGGGGTGACAGAGCAAAAGCTATGTATCAAAATCTTGAGGTCTTAAAGATTGTGCAAAATGGAAAGGCTTTCAGACCGGTTGAAGGTAACACCGAGACAGATACAACCGAGCAGTTCACGCAAAAAATTGGCAACAGCTTTTACCTGGCACTGTTTAACTATAGTGAAACTGATAAAGTGTATACTATCGACCCGAAAAGGATTGGTATGGAGGCCGGAAAAGCAGCAAATGCGAAATCGTTACTGCAAGGCACTAACGTAAACACAAAAAGCGTTTTGGTAAAAGCAGGAGATGCTGAATTATTAAAATTTGAATTGAACTAATAAACACTGCAAAGGCGCCGGCAACAGATTCCCCTTTAATCGCCGGACGCCTTTTGAGGGGATGAAACCCTGTATCGTTTTCAACTGTTTAGCTTAGCTGATTTTGCCCGTTTGCATGCAAGCGGGCATTTTGATTTTTTTGCGCTTACACAGCATTTGTTTTTGTGTTTAACGCCCGCAACGTTAGTCTTTTCTATCTGGAGCGAAGTAAAAAACAATCCGCCGGTAACGGCCAGTATGGTAAAAAATTTCATAGCAGTAGGTTTTAACATAAAAGACGATCTTTTTTTGCGAATGTTACAGTTAATTAGCCAAATGTTGATTTTCGCATACTTTTAAACAAAGGATTCAGCTCGTAAACAGATAGTTACCGTAACAACCGTTATTGGCAATGAAGCGGTAAAGTAATCATCCTCCCCTCAAAAACAAAAAGTCAGTGACCTCGCGTTACTGACTTTTTCATTAACTATTAACTGACCAAATATCCTTAACAAAAAACTATCTGGTACTGCAAACATAGTGTGTTAAATACGTGGCACATGTGTGAAAAGCACCATCTTAACACAAAAAGAAAACTCTTATCATGCTGATTGTCTGTATTTTAATGGTGTTATCTTATAATGCGTGCGGAATAACCTGATGAACGAACTTGGGCATTCAAAACCTACCATACCAACTACTTCATTTACAGGATAACGGGTATCCTTTAACAACATTAATGACCGTTTTAAACGCAATTGAATTAAAAACTGGTGCGGCGTTAAACCAAAGGCCTGCTTAAATGTGCGCAGCAAATGGTTAACCGAAAGGCAGGCATGTTCAGCAAGGTCTTCAAGGCTAATATTCTGATTATAATTACTGTACAGGTACTCCTTAGCCAAATTAAGGCGGCGCAGGATCTCAACCCTGGTACCCTGGTTTAAAAAATCGAGCTTTTCGGCTTTTTTGCAGATCTCATCATTATAAATATGAAAATAATTAATGAGCGTATGGTGCAGGTATTCGTTGATCAGCATTTCATCCTGCATTCCATTATCCAGGTGTTGTTTCAGGTGACATACATTGTACTTGATATCGCCGGCAAACGGATATATGGTTTCATTAAACTCCGGCTGTAATTTACCGTTACCGTAGCCTTTACTTAACAAAGTGTCATTGTCAAAGGTCCAGCAATCTTTAAAATCCTGCAAAAACTGCTGATCAAAATTGATGGCAAATGATTGTACCTGCTGGCCAAGATCGGTATCGGTTGAATATTGTGTACCCCTGTTCAGGATCAGGAACGAATCGGGATATATGGACAAATGTCTGCGGCCAATATCATAACGTTCATTACCGCTTAATACAAAGCGAAGGCTTAAATCTGAAGTATACTGCGGCCCCTGCCTCTGGCCGCCGGTGCGACTTACAATCTTGTTGTTGTTGCGTAATACTTTTGAATAGTCCATTGTGATATGATTTTATTGTTCGTTATAATTTCTTTCTTCCAGTAACATAAATTTGTTCCCCGCCGGGTCTAAAAATTCGGCTGCCAGTCCGGCCGGTAAATATGCAGGCGATTTGCAAAAAAATACGCCAGCAGTACGGAGGACATGATAATCGCTCAAACAGTCGGTAGTATTAATGATAATATTACTCTTATCACTGTTGCCGTCATTATTAGTTACAAGCAGCGCCACATTTAATTTATCCGACTGGATCACCGTGCTTTCCCTGCCCTCGTAAAATGTCATTGTGCCTGTTACTTTGAAGCCTAATTTTTGAGTATAAAAATCAATTTGACCCTCAAAGTCAGCTGTATACACAGGTATATATTTCAATTTCATTTTACAGTAGCTATTAACAGAAACCAGATTGTAATGATGGAAACCAACCTGTTGGCCAGGGGCAGCAAACAGGATAATTTTTGAAGCGGGTTTACAGTAGCCGGTCAGTTAAAACTACTTAACATATCAAAGGTACTTTACCTGCAGGGGGATAGTATCCCCCTATTTGGGGGATTTGTGAATTAGTAGGGTTTGGGTTATTGGCAGTTATTTTATAGCGATGATTCGAAAGGACACAGATCGGGGAGGAAAATAATTAATCATCCCTGCGTTCGTGTCCTCACGAACGCCTCTAAGATGTTGTAAAAATGAAAGGAAATATTTTTGTAGAGACGCATAATTGCGTCTCCCGGAGAACAAGCCAATTTCAAAAGTTTATCAGGTACCGTAAATTGCAGGCGGGAGACGCAATTATGCGTCTCTACATTTAAGAACTATCGTTTTTAACAGCCTCTAAGCCTATATCAGCTTATTCTGCCTTGCCAGCTTAATAGCATCGGCACGCGAGTTTACATCGAGTTTTAGGTAGATGTTTTTGATGTGGCTCCGAACGGTTTCCAGGTCAATAAACAATTCATTAGCTATCTGGCCGCGGCTTTTGCCTTCGCCTATCAGCTCCAGGATCTGGGTTTCACGTTTAGATAACGGAGATTCCTGATTTTTTTGGAACGAGCGAATTACCAGGCGCGCGATGTTTATGCTCATAGGCCCCCCACCTTCCCGCACTTCTTTTATCGATTCGATGATTTTGGCTGAAGGGGTGTTTTTAGTAAGGTATCCCGAAGCGCCATTTGCCAGCGCGTTAAAGATTTGCTTTTCCGACTCATAAACAGTAAGGATCAGGATATAGCAATTGGGCAGCAGTTTTTTTAATTTAGGGATTGCATCAATACCGTTAACACCGGGCAGCTCTATATCAAGCAATATTACATCGGGTTTATCCGCAGCTATTTTTTTAGCAGCTTCATCATATGAACAATAGGTACTTATCACATCATAGCCCTCGGTAGCACCAATTAAAAAGGCATAGCCATCGCGCAGGGTTTCATCATCCTCAATAATACTTACCTTAATGTTACGGGCCATGCTTAATTGCTTAACTGATTTTTACTAAACTTTAATGTTACTGATGTGCCTTTGCCTGCTTCCGAATTAATGAGCAGTGATGCATTGATCCGTTTTGCGCGGGCATTAATGTTGTTGATCCCCCGGCCGCGATGGGTGGCACTGCTATCAAACCCCTTACCATTATCGGTAACCCGGAGTGCTATCGCATTTTTATCGCTCTGATCAAGCTCAAAAACTACCTGTCCGGCATCGGCATGTTTAAGGATGTTATTTAACAGTTCCTTAAATATCATGGTGATGTTACGGCTGTATTCCATAGGCAGTTTTACCAGCTGGATATCTTCATCAACGGCAGCAAACTCAAAATCAACCTGTACATCATGAAAAACCTCTATCCCTATCTCGCGGATGTGGTTCAGGGTTTCATACAGATTATCGCTTTTAGGATCAAGTGCCCACAGGATATCCTTTGTACCGTTGTATAGTGATGCCGCGTTTTGCTTGATCTGATCCACGATTCCGCGCTGATCCGCTTGCTCTCTATCTATTTTGGCATTCAGTATTTCTGATAAGACGGTGATCCGGGTTAATTTGTTACCCAGATCGTCATGAAAATCTTCGGCTGTTTGCTGGCGGATCTTTAATTTTTCTTCCCGCTTCATGGCTTCAATTGCCTTTTGACGTTTTATTTTACGCTGATGAACTAAATTTTGCACCCCGAAACCCAGCAGAACTAAAAATATAATGGCTAATAACCTGAAGGTAAAAGTTTGATAAAAAGGCGGAATGATCACAAAACTGAAACTGGCCATCTTCGGCGATACCTGCCCGTCGGGGCTTATGGCTTTTACCTTGAAAGTATATGTACCGGGCGGCAGCGAAGGATAATTGACCACATTGTTGCGCGTGGGCGAGCTAAAAGCACTATCCAGCCCAACGAGCTTATACTGGTAAGATACCGCGTCAGGATTTTTGAGGTAAACACCAAGAAAAGATATCGACAAATGATTTTGATTATGTTTAAGCTCAGCCCAGTCATTAAGGTCGATAGAAGAGCGTTTTTCGCCATCCTCCTTCATCAACTGTACCGATTTAATGAACACATGCGGCGGTGGCGAGGGAACCATTTTTGTCATGGTATTATACACCATAACAGCCTTGGTGGTACTGATCCAAATTTCGTGTCCGCGGTGCATAATGGCATTCTGGTTGGCCTCTACCACCGGTTCTTTTGAGCCTATGTTATCAATTACCCAAAAAGTTTTCTTTGCAGGGTCGTATTGCATCCGGTTAATTCCCCTACCGGTACCCATCCAAAGCCGGCCGCGTTCATCAGCAGCAAGGCTGTAAATACTATTGGCTTTGAGCCCGTCATCAACATTATAAATATTTACCGCCCCGGTTGTCATATCCCAGGTGTATAAACCGCTATCATCTGTACCAACCAGCAGCAAGTCGCGATATCGGATCATGCTGTAAACCGCAGTAGCCGGAAATGATTTAAGTTTAAACCCTGGAACTATTTTTTTATTTACGGCCAGCATAACGCCGTTTTGGGTGCCTATCAAAAGAGAATCGCGCCCCAGGCTAAGCATTGCGGACGAATAAGGGGGAATACCTTCCAATTGTTTCAGCTCGCCGTTTTGGTAATAGAAACAGCCCATTGACGTGCCCAGCCATATAATACCACTGTCATCGGCAGTAATAAAATTACAGGCAAAAGATGAACTGTTTTTTACCTGCCTGAAACCCTTTTTATCATACTGCCATAAACCGGTTTGCCCGGTACCAATCCAAACAGTGCCGTTTTTATCCGTATATAAACTCTGCACCCCTTTTAAATATGGCGAGCCGGTTGGTACAGGCACTTCGCTGGTTTTTTTCCCGTCATATCGCAAAAGGCCGGCTCCATCTATCCCCATTAAAACATTTTTGTTCCAGTCTTCGGTCACCGACATTATTATCTTTGATTCGGGGATACCCTGTGTACGGTCAAAAACGGTATATCTATCGCCTTCGCAGCGGTAAAGGCCATTGCCAAGGCTCCCCATCCACAGGTTTTTATCTGCATCAAAATAAATATCAGGGACAGAGTTATCGGTAAGTCCGTTTGACGAGTTATAGTGGATCACCTCATCGTCGTCCATAATGCAATAGGCACCATTATCAGTACCCAGCCAAATGTTGGCATCGGCATCCTGCTCAATACATAGAAGCTGGCCTTTTAATTTCCCGGTAACGTTTCTTTGATCCAGCGGCTTAGCAACCCCATCCTTTGCGCATAACAAGCTTGAGCGGGTTAAAAGATATGTTTTGTTTTTATCAAAACGATCGAAAAAAATACGTTTAACAACCTGCTCTTCATACCGCGGGCCTATGTCTATTGCATGTTCCCATTTTTGCCCTTTCAGGCGATAAATGCCTTTTTTATAAACAGCGGCGTAAAGGGTGCCGGCGCTGTTGACGGCCAAACTGGTAACAAAAATGTCAGGATCATCACTCACAGGCACATGCTGCATCTTATCATTTTTAATCCTGAATAGTGCACCCGCCGATGTTACCCAGATAGTCCCCTCTCCATCCTGAGTTATACTACCTACAAAATAACGCTTCAGCGGGATATCTGGTTTATACCTTATAATCCGGCCCTTGTAAAGCCTTGCAAGCCCGTTCATGGTACCAAACCAGGTACAGCCCCCTTTATCCGAAAAAATGGTTGCAACATAGTTATCCGGCAAACCGGTTAAGCGGGTATATGCGGTAAAGTCTTTACCATCAAAACGGCAGGCCCCGCCAAAGGTACCTATCCAAAGGCGATGGTCGGTATCCATGGATAGCTTGTTTATTTGCGACTGGATGAGCCCATCCTCAATATCATAGTGCGCAAAAATGTATTTCTGTGCATGGGCCCGGCCTGTAAACAACAGCATACCTGCCAGGGAACACAAAACCAGAAAAACGGGGAAACGCGATAGCTTATTCAATTAAAAACGTAATTTAAATTACCTGTATGGGGGTACAATTAAAAAGTTAAATTAAAGCTAATTAAAATAAAAAAAATCACCCCAATAGGGTGATTAATTATTATCAGTTAAGGAAATAAAATTTAGTTTTTGGCTACTACAGAATTGTCGTTGGGTAACGGTGTTTTTATATCCTCAAACATTTTGCAAACCTGGGTAATTTTCCAATCCTGTTTATCATTTTTTTCGATGATCAGGTAATCATGCTGTGAGCAGTTTTCATAATTAAAATCGACTCTGGCAATCACCATAGCATCGCTTTTGGCAAGAACCTCATAGCTTGATGCGCAGTTTTGTGTTGTGCCGGCATCCTTTTTCATCATGTTCACCAGATCATCTTTTTCCTGTACAAGTACCTTTTCGCCGCGCGGGAGCTTCAATACAGAATTATCGCTCATGATTGATTTTAATTTTTTAAAGTTGGAGGTCATATGACTGTCAATGAAATCGCGGATCACATTGGTGTACTCTGTTTCGGCCACTGGCCTGGCGTAAAGGGTGCTGACAGATAATAGTCCTACTATAAATGCCAATAAAAACTTATTTTTCATTTGTGATATTTTTTTGATCAAATGTGGGCAGGGTTTCATCAAAAAAATATGCACATCACACCTAAGCAGGCAGGTATGGTACTGCCGCAAAGAAAGCAGGTGCTTTTCGCCTATTAAAGTCATTTTTAGTACATTTTTTGCATTTAGCCCATTAACCTGCAAAAACAATCAAACAATTACTTAATTTCAATAAACAATATCAGAAGCCTCCGGAGGTATTTAAATCTCTACGAAAATATTTTTATTTTTGAGAGCATCTTTTACCTATATAAACCCCACTGTAACTTGGAACCTACTGAAAACTTTTTCCGAAGTATTGTTGAGGCATCGCCCTTTCCGGTGTACATGTGTATGGGCAAAAATAAGCTTATCGCTATGGCCAACGAAGCCGCTTTAAAAGCCTGGGGAAAAGATAAATCAGTAATTGGCAAATCATTTGACGAGGCGCTGCCTGATCTTGACGGCCAGCCATTTAGCAGCCAGATAAGCAAAGTTTACCACAGCGGCGAAACCTACCATGGCAGCAATGAACCGGCAGAATTTGTAATTAACGGTAAACGGCAGATTAATTATTACAAGTTTACTTTTCAGGCGGTTCGCAACACACGTGGTAAAATTGTGGGTGTTATTTGTTTCTCAACCGATGTTACAGAAATTGAGCACGCCCGGCAGGCGATGGAAGAGAGCAGGCATACTTTGTATAATATGGTAAAGCAAGCCCCTGTAGGCATCTGTATTATTAACAGCGACAACCTGGTAATTGAGGTAGTTAATGATTCATATCTCGAACTCGTTGGTCGAAAACGTGCAGAAATGGAAAACCGGGTTATTTGGGATGCCATACCGGAAACTGCTGATCTATACCGCCCCGTGATGGACAATGTTATTGAAACGGGGCGCCCCATTACTGCCAAAGAGCATAAATTATTACTGGTACGCAATGGAATACCAGAAATGGTATTTATTGATTTTGTTTACGAGCCCATCAGGGGTTTTGACGGCGAGATCAGCGCCATTATGGTTATTGCCATCGATGTAACTGAAAAGTTTTTTGCCCGGCGTAAAATTGAAGAAGCCGAAGAAAGGGCGAGGCTTGCAGTTGAAGCCGCCGAAATTGGCACCTTTGATCTCGATCTGGTTACGGATGAGATCCTCACATCTGAAAGGTTTAACATTATTTTTGGCGTTGGGCGTGATGCACCCCGCGATTTATTTTTAAAAGCATTGCATCCCGACGATGTGGAATTACGCAATAATGCCCATAAAACGGCTCTTACTACCGGAAAACTGTTTTATGAAGCGAGGATCATCTGGCCAAACGGCTCAATACGCTGGATCAGGACGCAGGGTAAGGTTTATTACGGTTCTGTAAACAAACCATTGCGCATATTGGGCACTTTGCTTGATATTACTGAGTTTAAACATTTGCAGCAGCAAAAAGACGATTTTATCAGCGTTGCCAGCCATGAGCTAAAAACGCCAATGACGTCAATCAAAGCATCGATGCAATTGCTGGACAGGTTGATCAAGGTTGATCCTTCATCTGAGAAGATCCCTCAATTTATAAGCCGCGGCAACAGCAGCTTAAATAAGATGCAGCAATTGGTTGATAGTTTGCTCAATGTATCAAAAATAACCGCCGGACAGCTTTCTTTACATAAAATAAGTTTTTCGGCAGCGCAATTGATCAATGAGTGCTGTGATCATATCAGGCTTGCAGGTACACATGAATTAGTACTTACCGGCGAAACTGAACTCCAGTTATTTGCCGACAGGCAACGTATTGACCAGGTTGTTGTTAACTTTGTAAACAACGCAGTTAAATACGCGCCTGAAAGCAACCACATAATAATCAATATTGCCAAACAGGATAATATGGCCAAAATATCAGTACAAGATTTTGGTAAAGGGATTCCGGCCGAAAAAATCCCGCATTTATTTGAGCGCTACTACAGGGTTGACACATCAGGGATCCAATACTCGGGGCTTGGGCTTGGTTTGTACATCAGTGCCGAGATTATTGAACGCCATGGCGGCCAAATAGGTGTGGAAAGCGAAGTTGGCAAAGGCAGTACCTTTTGGTTTACGATACCGTTAAATTGAAATTTAAATCACGATTGAAAATAGTAAAACCCCTAATCATCGTTTTATTGTTTTGCCTGCTCACTGTTTTTACACAAATTGGTGGGTTGGTTTATCTCATTTCAATTAGCCTGCACATACTAATCAACAAAACAGTAAATAATAAATATTACCGCCAAATTACCAAGGCTGTAGTTTTTATGGTGTTATATTGCATTACCACTTTTTTAATTGTACCTCCGCTTGCCAGGCTTTCGGGCAGGGTGCCGCTCCCGTTCTCCCAAATCAATCATTTAAAGCCGCTAAACCGGCTAACCTGCCTGTTCAATCGTAATTATGTTCGCCCACAACTTAAGCAGGCTGCATTTGCCGTAGCCGCCGAAATGAACGATAAGTATCCGGGAAGCACCCTGAATTATCTTGACGCGAGCTTTCCGTTCATTAATGGGTTTCCGCTTATGCCCCATCTGAGTCATAACGATGGTAAAAAACTCGATCTCGCATTTTTTTATATCGATAATAAAACAAACTTAGAAACTGATAAAGCACCTTCGCCAATCGGATACGGAATTAGTGAAGAACCGCGCGCCGGGGAAATCAATACAACACAGGCTTGCCTGATAAAGGGTTATTGGCAGTATAGCTTTTTGACTAAAATGGTTCCCCAGGGTAATAAAGTTAATTTTACTTTTGACAGTTTACGAACAAAGGCACTTGTAACCCTCTTTGCATCGCAAAATGTCATCAATAAAATATTTATCGAACCTCATTTAAAAAACCGCCTGGGCATCAAAACACCCAAACTACGATTTCACGGATGCCGTGCAGTAAGGCATGACGACCATATTCATGTACAACTATAGTTAAAAGCATTTATTAATTTTCAACAAACGGATTATAGCAGATTTCCCAGCAATTCCCTTCAGGATCGGCAATAAATCCGGCATACCCGCCCCAGAAAGTTTCGGCCGGATGCTTCAAGACTTGTACTTCTGCCAGCCTCAATTGGGCTATTTTGGCGTCAACATCAGCTTTTGAAGCCAGATTTATAGTAAGATAAAAACGATTGCTTTCAGCATTATTGCTTATATTTGTGTACTCTGAAAAAAGCAACTCATTGCATAGGGTAAGCACCAAATTATCAAGCTTTAACATTATTACCTTTTCGTTTTCGGCAAGCATCTGCCATCCGAATTTGCCGGTATAAAATGCCTTGATCTCGTCAAGATCTTTAACTGCAAGAGTAATGGCTGTTACATGGGCCTGCATTGTATATTTTTTTATTAGATCCTATCCAATCATGAAATCAGGGTTCCTGGCTGATTTTATTTCACACTCAAATTTAATCGCCAGTTAATACAGCCGGGGTAAATTGAGCTAACCAAATATATAAACATGCAGATCAATTATTTCATAGTAGCCGTTGTGATAACCCTGTTAATAGCATTAATGATATGGATAGTTAAAACTAACCGTAAAGACGAAAAAGACTTTGAAAAGCAGATCATTGACCGGGAACTTAAACCAAGGGAACACACTAAACCTCAAAAAGCCGATAAAGCCATGTGATCGGGTAAAACCCGCTATCAACTCGCGTAGTTTCACGTATCATTTTGTATGATCCTTTTTTTAAATTTAACAACCCAACCTAATATCTATCTCATGGCAGCAGATAAAACTTCAGATCAGCAAGTATTTTATGTAGGACTTTGTATGGCCGGCGCCGTGTCTGCCGGGGCCTATACAGCAGGCGTTATTGATTACCTGCTTCAGGCATTAACCGAATGGGAAAAGCACCGCAATGAACCCGGTGTCCCATCTCACAGGGTGCAGATCCCGGTAATGGGCGGCGCGTCGGCAGGCGGTATGACCAGTATCATGGCCGCATCCTCCCTTAATAACCCGATAACCCATATCGACAAGCCATCCGGAGATCTTTTAGCCGAACATCCCGAAAACAAGCTCTACCACTCCTGGGTTGACCTTGTGCAGGCTGATATGTTCACAAAAATGCTGGATACCAGCGACATCAAAAGCTCGGGTGTAATATCGGCACTTAATTCTGATTTTATCAATGATGTTGCCAAACGCGTAGTTGCTGCCGATCCAAAACAATGGCAACCGCTGCCCGCTTATATTAAACCCGGCTTAAAGATCTTTACCACGCTTACAAACCTACAGGGCTACGCCTACAATGTTCCGTTCAATTCATCATCGCTGCAGCGTACCAAGTATAATATGCGCATCCACAACGATTACGCATGCTTTGAGCTTACCGAAAACGCCATTGCCGGGCATAATAACGGATGGATGCCGCTTGACCTGAAAAATAATATTAACACAGATATAGCCGCCGACGCTGCAATGGCCACCGGCGCCTTTCCGGTTGGATTGCAATCAAGGATAGTTAAACGCGACGCCCAATATGTTAACAATAACCCATGGTTAAGCAACTACTTAACCAATACTCCAATTGATGCAGGCGGCTACCAAACCCTGAATGTCGACGGTGGTATGATCAACAATGAGCCGTTCGATAAAGTACGAAGTGTTTTAGACGATCTTACCGGTCAGCCCAGCGTTGATTATAACAACTTTAACAAGTTTGTTTCAACCGTACTGATGATCGAACCCTTCCCTACCCAACCGCCAAAACCAATTTCGCAATCACGGGCTATATCAAATGTGATAGGCTTAACGCTGTCATCCATGCTATCGCAAATGCGCTCAAAAGCGGTTAATATTAAAGACGCTATGGACGAGGATTGCGCAGGTCAGTACCTGATCACGCCATCGCGCCGCGTAGATACGCCCGATGGCAAATCGACAGATCTAACCGGTGAGCAAGCCATAGCCTGCGGTGCGCTGAGCGGATTTAGCGGTTTTTTAAATAAAGAATTCAGGGTGCATGATTTCTTTTTAGGCCGGCACAATTGTAAGATCTTTTTGCGCGATTACTTTACCATACCAGCCAAAGCGCTTACCACCAACCCTATTTTTAAAGATGGTTATGCTAATGCCGATCTGGCCAGATTTAAATCAACCCAAAACGATAGTTACCAGATCATCCCTGTATTTGAAGAAGATATCAAATTCCCGGATATTAAATTTAGTTCGGGTACCAACTGGCCTACGCTTAAAGAAAAAGATATCGACAGGTTTAGCAGCGACTTGAAAGACCGGATCCAAACCATTATACTTAATGTGGCAGACCTGGGCTGGCTTACCAAAAGCTTATTATGGATAGGCGCTAAAGTGATCCTGAATCGCATGGTAACCAACAAAATAATGGTAGTGATCAAAGAAGAGCTTAAAACATGGAAACTGCTGCCGTAGCGGTCTAAAAATTCAGCCTTACGAAGTTTCTTAAAACTTCGTAAGGCTTCTATGGCTTTATACTGCTTTAAATACCACTATTCCGTTATGCCCGCCAAAGCCGAAAGTATTGCTCATAGCTACTTTTACTTTATGGTTAATGGCATCATTTAATACAAATTTCAAATTGTCTGGAATAGCAGGATCCAGGGTTGTAGTATTGATTGTTGGTGGTATCACCTGGTTTTCAATTGATTTTATGGCTGCAATAGCTTCAATAGCTCCGGCGGCACCCAGCAGGTGGCCAGTCATGGATTTGGTTGAACCGATTATAGTATCTGTTGCTTTGCCTTTTGTAACCGCAAGCAGGGCGTTAATCTCTGAAAGATCGCCTACCGGCGTTGAAGTGGCATGCATATTCAGATAGTCGACATCTTCAATGTTTAACCCCGATTCATTTAGGGCCTGTTGCATGGCACGTGCTGCACCCAATCCTTCAGGGTGAGTGGCAGTCATGTGATATGCATCAGCAGTCATAGATGCTCCGGTAACTTCAGCATAAATATGGGCACCACGACCTACTGCATGTTCATAATCTTCCAACACCAAAGCACCTGCGCCTTCGCTCATAACAAAACCATCACGATCAATATCAAATGGCCTTGAAGCGTGTTGCGGATCATTATTACGGGCCGACATGGCTTTCATCGAACTAAAACCACCAATAGAAGCCGGGGTTATAGGCGCTTCAGAACCGCCGGTAACGATGATCTTAGCCTTACCCAAACGGATGTAATTAAAAGCATCCATAATGGCAGTATTGGACGTTGCACAGGCCGAAACCGTGGTATAATTGATCCCCATAAAACCATTGCGGATAGAGATCATACCCGATGCCATGTTAGATATAAACTTCGGCACAAAAAACGGGCTGAACCGCGGCTGTCCATTACCTTTGGCATATTCGGTTACCTGCTCTTCAAAAGTTTCCATGCCACCTTGTCCGCTGCCCCAGATCACGCCAACATCAAACGGGTCCATTTTATTAAAATCAAAACCCGAATCGAGGATAGCTTCATCAGATGCTACCAATGCGTACTGGGTAAAGGTGTCTGTACGTTTTAATTCGGCCTTATCAAGGTGATCTGTGATATTGAAATCTTTCAATTCACAGGCAAATTGCGTACGGAACAATGATGCATCAAAACGGGTGATGGTTGCAGCGCCGCTTTTACCGGCTATTAAATTTTGCCAATAAGTTTCTACATTATTTCCAAGCGGTGTTAAAGCGCCCAGACCTGTTATAACTACTCTGTTTAACATGATGGTTTTATTAAAATCGGCGCAAAGATATAAATATATACCACTTGGTATTTTGATAATTCAACATGTACTGGTTTTACATGCTGAAAATTACCGGGTTATGGCATGACCAAAAGTTAAAACAGTTCAAAAACCATCATGGTTAAATCAAGGAAAGAGATTCGATTATTTTCCAAAAATCTTATTTAGTTCCGAATAAGGAACAGCATCATTTATAAAACCATAACTTCCCTGTGAAAGTTCAACAGCCGCCTGCTGAAAAGCGCCCAAAGCAACCCTTGCCAATGCCGAACCAAGGCTTACTCTTTTTACACCCAGATCGGCAAGTTCATTGAAGCTAATATCAAAACCTGCTGCGCCAAGTACAATATTCACGGGCTTAGGCGCAACGGCTTTTACTACTTCCCTTATTTGTTCCCTCGTTTTGAGGCCTGGCGCAAAAAGCACATCGGTACCTGCATCGGCATAAGCAACAAGGCGTTTTATAGTGTCCTGCAGGTCTATTTTCCCGTGGATCATATTTTCGGCCCTGGCAGTTAGCATAAAATGAAACGGCAAACTCCGCGCCGCTTCAACAGCAGCCTTTACCCGTGCAACCGAAAGGTCGAAATTGTAAATGGGATCTTTATCATTCCCCGTAGCATCCTCTATTGAACCGCCAACCAGTCCCACTCCCGCTGCGGCTAAGATAGTTTCGGCACAAATCTCCGGCGTATCGCCAAAACCATTCTCCAAATCGGCAGCTACCGGTAAATGGGTTGCATTGATGATAGCCCTTGCATTATCAAGCGTTTCATCGCGACTGATCAGAGCATACCCATCCGGCCGGCCCAGTGCATAAGCCAACCCCGCACTGGTAGTAGTAAACGCTTCAAAACCTAAACCGGTTAAAATTTTGGCAGAACCAGCGTCCCAGGGATTGGGGATAATGAATAAACCATCACGCTTATGCAGTGCTTTAAAAACTTCGGCTTTTTGATATTGGGAATTGTTTATTGCTGATGACATTTGAAGGTAGATTAGTGTTTATCGAAATTAAACAAAAGTTAGCCTGCAGTCACGAGTCTTAAGCCAGAAATTTGCTTTTTGACTTAATACTTACGACTTCTAACTTCCGGCTTAATATCCCTATTATTGTAGTTGCAATGGTTATGAAACAAAAAGTAGATATAGAAAACTGGATCAGGAAAGAGCATTACAACTTTTTTAAACAGTTTGAGGAGCCCTATTATGGCGTAAACGTAAACGTTGATGTAACAGCCGCCTATAAGTTTGTGAAGGATAACGGGATCTCATTTTTCCTTTACACCATGTACCAGTCTTTAGCGGCATCGCAAATTATTGAGCCTTTCAAATATCGTATGGAGGGCGATGATGTTTTTATTTATGACCGGATTGATGCCAGCTCAACCGTGCCGCGGGCTAATGGCACATTTGGCTTTGGTGAATGGCCTTTTCATCCGTTGTTCGAAGATTTCGCCCGCGACGCCAACAAGGAAATTGAACGGGTGCAAAGTAACAACCTGCTTGAACGCAAGGCGTTAAACAATGTAATCCGTTTTTCTTCGCTACCCTGGATCAACTTCACCTCGCTGTCGCACGCGCGGATGTTTTCATTTGTGGATAGCTGCCCCAAAATTTCCTTTGGAAAAATGACAGAGCATCATGGTAAGCGTACTATGCCGGTGTCCGTCCATGTAAATCACGCATTGATTGATGGCATCCACGTGGGCCAGTATATTGATTGTTACCAGGAGCTGCTGAACAAAGGGTTTTAGGCTACTGTAAACGCGCAGAAGTTGCGTACCTCTGGCACGCTAAAACCCTATAAATCTTTAATAATTATTCTACAAACCTTTAGCACCTCTGGTGCTATCTTTCCATCTATTGATTTACAAGATAAAAAGTTTAACTTTTTTTAAACACATTTTCCTTCACCATAAACAACGGCAGCGAGCCATGATCAAGCACGCGCGAATGAAAATCCCTGATATTAAACTTAACGCCTTGTTTTTGCTGCAATTCCTCTTTCCAGTGCAGTATTTGTAATGCGCCATACTTGTAGGTAACTACCTGTGCCGGCCAGCGGCGCATGCGGGCAATTTCGCGCATGGCAATATCATCCTGCCCCCGGATGTTCTTTTTCCAAAATGCCAGCGCCTGTTCATCTGTCCAGCCGTAATAATTAAGCGCTACATCCAAGGGTACGCGTACCGACCGTACAATATCCCACTCCCATTTACCCAGGTCATCATAAGGCGTTTTGTATACACCAAGTTGTTTGCCTAACTCTTCGGTATATGCCGCCCAACCCTCAGCAAAGCCCATATAATAAAAAAGCTGCTGCACGGCTGATGTTTTGGTTTGCGCCTCCGTACTCGCCTCGTAATGGTGACCGGGAACTCCCTCATGCATAAAAAGCCAGTCGACCTGCCGTTTATTGTATGGCTTATCAAAAAGATTATAGTAAAACGCATTACTATCGTAATAGCCGGGCGTTTGTGCCAGCTGCCTGCTTTCGCCTTTTACAATTTTTAGCAGGGCTATGTTGGTATTGCTAAACAGTTTGGACATGTTGGCATAAATGACCGCTTTGGTATTTTCGAAGGCTTTCTGGACTAACTTCGGGTCGCTGATAAAAAAGGACGGATCATTGAGGTGCTTATAAAAAGCATCTTCGTTTAACCCGGTTTGCTGGCGGATAGCTTCGATATGCTTTTGAACGCGGGCCACTTCGCTAAGGCCAAACTGGTAGATCTCATCAGGAGTGGCGCTGGCACTGGTCCAGCGTTTAAGCAGGTAGGCATACCAGGCTTTTCCGTTAGGGAGGTTGATAATACCATTGGTAGGAACAGCCGCCGGTTTGTTTTTTAACCAATCCTGTTCAAGGGAAATCCGCTCTAAATTGAGGCCTGTTTCATAACGGATCAGCTGATAATCTACTTTTTCCGATTCGCTGAGCTGATCTGCCTTAAAAGCCGATAAGCCGGTTTTGACTTTTGTAAAAAAGTCCAGTTGCTTTTGCACATCGGCGGCTGTGCCAATACGCTCTAAGCCACTTACGTAGCTTAACTCCAATTGTGGTAAATGCAATTTGGTGTAGCCGGCTACAAAATCATTGCAAAAAGCATCAAACGTTTGCTGACCAAAAGCAAAAGAAGAAGTTAAAATAAAAAACAAAAAAACAAGAGGTCGCCTCATAACAACGGAGTGGTTAACAAACCTAAATATTTGCTTTGATTAATTTATGCAAAAACAAATCTCCTGTTAACCATTATCAGCAATCCAAAAGCATTTTTGCTTATGTTGATTGGATGTAGCTATGCAATTGCTCAATGGTTTCCCTTTGCGAATAGATAGTTTCGTACACCACATCACTCATAGAAATAATACCGCATAGCTGATCGGCCACATCAAACACCGGTAAATACCTGATATTATTTTCGCTCATGATCAGCATGCATTCATCAACTGATGATTCGGGTGTGATCCTCGGGAAATTGGTACTTATGATCTCGCCGGCGGTGGTTTCATCAGAGTGTTTACCCATTAAAATGATTTTACGGGAGTAATCCCTCTCTGTCATCAGGCCCATATACCTGCCATTTTCAGTTACTACTACCGAGCCGATGTTTTTTTCGGCCATCAGTTTCAACACGTTAAACACGGTGGTATCGGCAGGTACTGCAGTAACGTTGTTCCCCTTACGGGCCAGGATATGCTTTACACTTTTCATAAATACTCAGGTTAATTTGGTAAATTCAAGATACGAATAAGTAACAGAAAAACAATGGATTGTGGAAAACAAAATCTATTCAGGCTAAAAAAACCGTTCGGCCATGCAGTTTAAACCAATCCTTATATTGTAACAAATCAGGTGCCCCAATTTTTTGATTCCCGAAAAAAAATTAAAAAAATGCCGGCTGTCTTTTTTGTAAAAAAACAATTGTTCCATTTTTTGAGAGTGAAACAAGGAACAGTGTAAAAATGAAACAAATTGATAATCAGCTAATTAGTACATTCAATAAAACATACATAACTAATTAAAAATCAGACAATAAAACTAATAAGAGTAAAAACAATGGAGGTTTTACAGAAGATTTGACGCCATGTTTATACAACTTCTTTTTTTGTTTTTATCGTAACTTTTTGAATAAGTTACCCAATAATAAAAAGCGCTGACAAAATAGCTTCACCAACAATCTCGGTTTCTTTGATTAAAAATGCCCCCCGGTAATTAAACCGAAGGGCTACCAACCTATATAAAAACAAACCTATTGTTTTCTCTTTCCCCAAATGGCAGTGCCATGGTTATCTAACCCGGTAAATATCAGGGTTGATGTTATTTTGTTTTCCCAGTCGCGCTCACGTTCAACTTTTAGCTTGTACGTATCGCCGTTGCTGTATTTAAGCTCAAGCCATGGAGCGGTAAATGTCCATTTATCGGCAGCGTTACCATCAATAGTACCGGCAGCGTCCAGTTTAAAGGTTGTTGAAACCTGGAAGTCCGGATTGGTTTGCTCGGTACCATAACCCGGTACAATATGATAATTCAGCGTAATTTTTTCATAGGTTCCTGCCACATCGGTTGATGCTATAGTTGTTTGAGCAACATTGGCATATCGCTCGGGCGATACTATTGGCCAGCCGTCGGTCGTCCATGATATTTTACGAACGTGCAGGTCCATAAAGTACGAGTTAATACCCGGCCTGCCCTGGTGTGCCATGTAATATTGCCCGCTGCCATTATCAAACACCGCGCAATGCCCTGTGCCCTGCCAGCCGCTTTGGTTGCTGAACTGGTATGGGGCAAGGATCATCGGCCCATGATCCTCATCGGTATTGATGTCATGCCCGTTATAATCATAAAACGGACCGGTCGGGCTATCGCCCCGCCCTACCCTTACGTTATACTTGGTTTGCAGCCAGTCATAACTGATAAACAGGAAATACTTTTTCAGATCGGGGTTGTAGATCACTTCAGCACCTTCAATATTACCATTGTATTTGCCGCCGGTAAAACCGCGGTTAGCTATGCGCTTACCCTTATCGCCCGAATTGGCCGCCAGGCCGGTTGAAGGATCAAGTTTCAGGATATAGATCCCATCCCAGGCCGAGCCATAATACATGTACTGTTCGCCGGTTGTTGTAGTTATTACGGTTGGGTCGATAGCGTTTGTTTGGATACTGGCATCATTGGCTGATGTTACAACGAGGCCTTTCTCCGTCCAGGGACCATCAGGCGATGAAGCTGTCGCCATGCCGATAACACTCAGGCGTGCTACAGGCGATGAAAGCGAATAATACAATCTGTACTCCGAACCCACCTTCATTACGTAAGGCGCCCATAAGGCGTTGTAAGGCGTGCCGCCTTTACCCGTAATATAGGCAGATCCCTGCGCCGGTAATGACGAAAATACCCAGCCCACATACTCCCACTGCACCAAATCCTTCGACCTGCGGATTTGCAGGCCCGCTCTTACATCAGTACCAAAAGCCACATCGGTACTATAGCAATAATAATAATCACCAAACTTTTTGATGGATGGGTCATGCACGTTATACACTGTCCACTTAGGATAATAGGTAAATGCCGCAATATCCGCATAAGTATCACTGATACTATTGATATCAAATGTGGTTGTTACCGGTGGAGTTGTGGTAGTATCCGTTTTAGTTGGCGCAGGTGTTTCCTTTTTTGAGCAGGAAAACATTACTGTTGCCAACGCTGCTATTAAGTATAGATCTTTCGCTTTAGTCATCGTCTTTGTCATCTCTTGCACTTAATTTTTATTCCCTCCCTCGAGAGGGGTGTAATAGATTGTGATGTGGCGGGGAGGGGTTTATGCAAGCAGTGTATTTACCGTGATTCATAAACCCCTTCCTCCTCCTTCCCAAGGGAAGGAATCGCGCCTCCACCCGCTCTTTTTTCTCTAATACCCCGTATTCTGCACCAAACCCACGTTAGTTTGTACCTCGGTAAGTGGTATTGGCAGATATTCCTTACCCGGTGTGTACGTATTAAATTCAGGGTCGCGCGCTTTTAGCCAGGCCAGTTTGGTGGCATCCTGCAGCCAGCCCCAGCGGCGGATATCATCAAACCTGTGCCCTTCAAGCGAAAACTCAAGGAAACGCTCGTGACCTATCTGCTCGCGCATTTCGGCCTGGCTCATACCCGGCTTAACAGTGGCCAGGTTTGGTAAACCTACACGGTTGCGCACTTTCTGGATATATTGATAGGCGTCATTTGTCTGGCCCAATTCGTTCAAACATTCCGCGTACATCAGCAGTACATCGGCATAACGCATCAGCCTTTCGTTGATGCCCGATCTCCAGTCGTATTCATCAGCCTGGCCGCTGTCGCCGTTTTCATACTTATGGCAAAACAGGGCATTTAATGAGGAGCTGCCGGCGTAGCGGGCGGCAAAATCCTGGTTATATAATTTTTCGCCGGGTTTGTTGTAATACATGGTTACATCCAAACGGGGATCAACACCGCCGCTGGTTGTTTTTTCCTGCAGATATTCATTGTATAATGCAGGCGTTGGCTGCACATCGGTAAAACCGAAACTCGCCGCGCCAAAAGTGATTGCACGGGCAGATGTACGGCCCCATCCTGATGATGGATCGCCTCCCCAGCCCAGATCTGTACCTCCGGCAACCGTCGAAAACTGAACCTCAAAAATCGATTCGGAGTTGTTTTCATTGTTTGCAAAAAAGTTATCGTAATAATTGGCCACCAGGCTATAGGTACCCATATCAATAACTGATTTGAACTCGGCAGCCGCTTCAGCATATTTTTTTGTAAACAGATAGGTTTTACCCAGGTATGCAGATGCCGCACCTTTTGTAGCACGACCAATCTGTCCGTCGGGCGATAAGCCGCTGTAAGTTGTTGGCAGCATGCCTTCGGCCGCTTTAAAATCGCTGATCACCTGTGCCCAAACTACATCCTGTGGTTGTTGTTTCTGGAAATAATCGGCACTTGAGCCGGCAGGTACCAACGGCATAGGCACGTTTTTATAAAAATCGGCCAGGTGAAAATAGTACAGGGCGCGCAGGAAATATGCTTGTCCTAATACCCGTTTTTTCAGTTCGGCATCCATATTAATGGCGGGTACATACTTCAGCACTTCATTTGCGCGTAAAATACCCTGGTAGTAGGCTGTCCATGAAAACAGTACGCCATCGCCGGTGCTTTGCATGTTAAACTTACCCATATTATAGATCTGGTCCCAGGGGCTATAGCTTGTCGCATCATCGCCCCGTGTGTTTTCTACTATCGGCGAAAAGCGCATGTATGAACCATCAATGATTAAACTGCCGTATACCGCGTTAATTCCCTTTACGGCATCGCTGGCATTTTGCCAAAAAGTTTGAGTTGTTTGCGCGTTAGGGTTTACCGTAGTCAGATCGCTCTTTTTACATCCCATGGCCAATACAGCTACCAACAATAGCGTTAATACTGCCTTTGTATATATCGTTTTCATTATAAATAATGTTAAATCGTTAATCAGTTTTTATAATCCTAATTGTAAGCCTACCAGTAAAGTGCGTGGATTTGGGAACGAGCCATAATCAAAACCACGGTTAATGGTACCATCGTTAATAAAATCAGGGTCGAAACCTTTGTACTTGGTTATGGTGTACAGATTTTGTCCCGACAGGTAAACTCTAAGGCTCCTGATCACGTGCGTACGGTTCAATAAACCCGTTGGCAGCGTATAACCCAATTGTGCAGTTTGTAAACGGGCATATGAGCCGCTTTGAATAAACCTGTCAGAATTGCGGTTATTGGCATTAGGATCGCCAATTATTGGACGCGGCACGTTGGTATTGGTATTGTTTGGTGTCCAGTAATTCAGCTCATCAGTGCTGGCATTGGTATACTGACCGGTCATTAAAGACTGATACACACCATTGGCTATTTTACTGCCATAGTTGCCCTGTATAAATACTGACGCGTCAAAGTTTTTATAATTAGCGCTGAAGTTAAAGCCATAGTACAATTTAGGAATAGCCGAACCCAAATAAACACGGTCGGCATCATTGATGATGCCATCTTTATTGGTATCAACAAACTTAACATCGCCCGGGGCTGCTCCTGTTTGGGTGGCATGTGCCGCTACATCCGCAGCATCTTTAAAAATGCCTTCAGTTTTAAAAGCGTATAGTTCACCTACTTCGCCGCCAACAGCCGTTTTGCTGTATGCGCCGTATATCGGGTTACCGCCATTGCCTAATGATGTTACTTTATTTTTAACGGTTGAAGCGTTTGCGCTAATGGTGTAATTAAACGGACCGGTATCCCTGCTGCGATAAGTTACCGTAAACTCGATACCTTTATTGGTAAATGAGGCAGCATTAACCAGCGGCGTGTTAATAGCCCCTACCGAAACCGGGATAGGTACTGATAACAGGATGCCTTTGATCTTGTTGATATAATACTCTGACGAAAAGCTTAGCTGATCATGAAACAGGCTTAAATCCAAACCAATGTTAGTTGTTTGCTTTTGCTCCCATTTATTGGTTTGATCAAACACCTGGGTTTGGGTTGCTCCCGATGCAAGTGTATTACCGAATACATAGCTGGCATTGGCATTTACTACCGCCTGGTAAGGATAAAATGCAAGTGCATTTACGTTACCTAATGTACCATAACCGGCTTTTAATTTTAACTGGCTGATGGTTTCGGGCAGGTGCAAAAATTTCTCCTTGTTGATGTTCCAGCCTACTGATACACCTGCAAAATTACCAAAGCGATTATATTCAGGCAGTTGCGATGTACCGTCACGACGGTAGTTTGCTGTCAGCAGGTAACGGTCATCATAGTTATAATTTACACGACCAAATATGGGCGAGTAAAATTTACGTTCGTTACTGTTGCCAAACACGGTTTTATCGGTGGTATTGCTCACATTATCAAACGCAAACAGGTATGGCTGGGGCAGGTTATACGCAATACCTGTAAGGTTATCATTTTTATCCTTTTGATAAGCCGTACCCGCTAATAACTCCACATGGTGCTTGCTGATATCAAACTTGTAGCTTAACGTATTCTCAATAAGTGCGGTGTAATAATTACCGCGTGCGTCTCTGTAGTAAGCAGTAGTGTTTGGGTAGAACCAGCCAAGATCGTAAATAGGATCAAAGTAAGTATTCTTGAAATCGTTACGATCATAGCTTGCATTTAGGCGGTATTTCAGGTTTTTAATAAACTCAACCTCCATCCAGGCCGATGCCAGCATACGGTTGCGTTGCCCGGTGCTGTTCAGCAGGTTATTTACACCAATGATATTCAAAGAGATAGCTCTTTGTGTATTTTGATCAACACCTCCGTAGCCGCCAACACGGTTAGGGTCATAAATAGGCATGGTAGGGATAGCTGTCACCAGGTCAACTATCTGATTACCGGTACCGTGCAAGTGAGGATACGCCAGATTGTTATAGTCGCCTTCGGTATAGGCAAACTTAGTACCGAAAGATACGATACCTTTTTTACCCTGGATATTGCCGCTGAGGTTATAACGGGTATAAGAAGGTCCAGATACAGTTGTACCGGTTTGGTTAAAGTAATCAAAGGCAACGTTATAACTCATGTTTTCGTTACCGCCCGATAGGCCCAGGTCATGACTTTGGGTATAACCAGTTCTGAACCCCGATTTTTGCCAGTCGGTGTTTACATTGCTGATAAATTTGCTTGATGAGGGATCGTTGCCCGGGGCCAGGGATAAACCTGCATTGGTTTCGGCAGCGTTGGCAATTTTCTGATAACCTACCCTATCGGTAACAGAAAGCGTTTTGGGATTTTTCTGGAAGCCTGCATAACCATTGTAATTGATCTTCATGGCGCCATTTTTACCTTTTTTGGTAGTAATGATCACCACACCATTAGCACCGCGGAAACCATAAATTGCCCCCGCCGAAGCATCCTTTATCACCTGCATACTTTCGATATCAGTGGTTGGGAAATCGAAAGGTTCCATAGTTGGCACGCCATCAATAATATAAAGCGGGTTGTTATTGATAAGCGAACTTACACCGCGGATACGGATAGAAACGCCTTCGCCCGGCACACCCGAGCCGTTTACCTGCACACCCGCAACCTGGCCTTGTAAAGCCCTCGCAACATCCGGTGTTACACGTTTATTGGCATCTTTAAGATTTACCACAGCAACCGAACCTGTAAGGTTTTCCTTTTTCTGCGTGCCATATCCAACCACAATTACTTCGTTCAACGAGTTGGATGCTGCTTTTAACTGTACATTGATCAACGAGTTGCCGTTAACTGTTATTTCCTGCGAGGCATAGCCAACAAACGAAAAAACAAGTACTACACTACCGGTATTGTTATCGGGAATATTTAATGTATAACGCCCCTGTAAATCAGTTTGGGCGCTTACATTGGTGCCCTTTACCTTTACCGTTACACCAGGCATGGGCAAGTCAGTCTCGTCGGTAACTTTACCGTTAATAGTGCCGGGGGCCATTGCCTTGCCTTTTTCGGTAAGGATAACGAGGTTATTATCACCCAGCGTATAACTCAGGTTGGTATTGCTAAGTACAATTTTCATCACCTCTTCAAGCGATGCATCTTTTGTATTTAAACTGGCGGGCATGTCATTTTTCAACAACATATCGTCGTTATACAAAAAGCGATAATCAGACTTCTTTTCTATCTCCTTAAGTGCCTTCTTCAGGGACACATTTTGGAAATTTACGTTGATCTTGGTCTGACCATATCCTTTTGAAAACGCCTGCAATGAGGAGACGAGCACCAGGATACAGATAAATTTAAACATAAGAAGTACTTTCAAAAATTGGTTCAGCCGCAATGGGTTAATGCGGTGTGCATTTTTTTTCATAATTTAGCATTAAGGTTATTTTAACTATTTGGTTTATAGAAGGACTGGTAGTTAACTTGTACCACATTATAATGGGGGGATGCGGGAACATCTTCCCATTTTTTATGGTTTAAGATTTGATATTTATTTACGCATAGGCTCTTTCATAAAGGTTTATTAATTAATAAATTACAATTTGGTTAGTGTCAATTCTATAACGAAACGCCGCCGTTTTCTGCAGGCTCAATAAAGCCTTATTAATCGATTCTTTTTCAAACTTACCGGTAAAGCGCAGCTTTTTTACATCCTCATTTTCAAAAACGATGTTCACATTATATCTGCGCTCCATTTTTTGGGCGATATTTTCAAAATCTTCAGCGTCAAAGGCCAGTTTATTTTCAAGCCATAAGGCTTCTGATGGCAAAGTGTCCTTTTTGGCCTGGTGGATACGGCTCAGTGCTATAAGTGGTGTTTCCTCAGCCACCTTATCTGTAGGGGTATTGCTTTTAATTTGCGGCTCCTGGTTATTAATTATTGTAAGTTTTTCTGAAGGGTTGAGGATGATCTTTTTTTCGGGATTTTTTAAAATAGTGAGTTCAATTTTTCCGCGTACCAGTGCAGCTTCAGATGTTTTATCATTATTATATGAACGCACATTGAATTTAGTACCCAACACCCTGACGCTGATTGTTGACGTAGTAACGACAAAAGGGTGCTGCGCGTCTTTAACCACATCAAAAAAAGCTTCGCCAACAAGGCTTACCCTTCTTTGATCGGTACCAAAATCATTGCTGTAAGTGAGTTTGCTGCCCATATTAAGCCAAACACGGCTGCCATCGGGCAATTGAATTTTGCTAATTCCGTTTTTAGGAGCAGTTATTTCATTGGGTTTCCCGGTAGTGATAGTTTCTTTGCGTGTAAACCAAAATATGCCCAGCATCAAACATGCGGCAGCTAATAACGATCCCAGTTTAATGATCCCGTTTTTTTTTGTTTTGCTTTGGATTGAGATGATTTGAGCGGCTTCTTCAGCTTCCTTTTCTTCAATGACATCAAGTTCGGTTTCAAAAGCATCCCATTTGCTTAACAGCTTTTCATCCTGGCTTGTTTGCTGATCATTTTTCCAGATCGCTTCCAGCCCATCCATTGGGTACATACCGGCGGCTTCCTGTTGCTGCAACAGTTGTTCAAGTTCAAGTAATTCTTCGGGCGAAGCTTCACCATTTAACTTTTTACCAATAAGTATCCAGATGTTGTTGATCATTATTTACGGCTCTATATATAAAGACTGTAAATAATCAGGATACCCCAGTGGGCAGATCAAATATTTTTTGAAATTTTTTCGGGGCTGGCAGGCATCGCCGCTTTTTCGGTGTCTTTTAACCCTTGCGCAAGGGTTTTCAATGCGTTGCCCATATGGTATTCAACTGTTTTTATAGAGATATCGAGCAGCTCGGCTACTTCGCGATATTTCAAGCCGTCCTCTTTTATCAGCTTAAAAACCAGGCGGCATTGTTCGGAAAGTTTGTTTAAAGTAGTATTGATGAGTTTGGTAAGATCTTCATAAACCAGCTTATCTTCACCTGTAGCGCCCGAATCGGCAACGTCTACCTTTATATCATCAATATTTACGCTTTTAAGCCGATTTTTGGATAGACAGGTAAGCGACTTATTTTTAACCGATGTATAGCAGTAATAAGTAAAGTTACTGATCTCCGCAATCGAAGCCCGGCGCCCCCAAAGGTTCATGAAAACATCATCGGTGATTTCTTCGGCAAGTTCATCCTGCTTTACCAGTGATTTTGCCAGGTTAAATAATTTACCATAATAAGCCAGGTACAGCCTTTTAAAGGAAGCCCTGCTGCTGTTTAGAGCAATATCATTAAGTAAGTACCTAATCTCGGTGTCCAGCATCTCCTTATCGGTTGTATTTACTTGATCAAAAACCGTGAAACAGTTCTTGTATGGTTTAATTCAATATAATTGGCTATTGGTCTTCATTAAAGCGAGGTTATCACGCTAATGAAAATCTAAGGTATAATATTTATTTTAATTGTTCAAAAAACAATTAAAATATTTTTTATCAAATTTATAAGCATATTCTGCTAAATTGTTTTATTTATCACAAAGCATCCGTGTCAATAAAAATTCTTCTTAATCAAACAAAGCAACATGCGAGGGTCTTTGAAAATTTAATGAGTTCTAAAATACAATATTTTAATTGTCATTTAAACAATAATAAAGCAAACCAAGCCTCTGCTTTCGACTTATAAAACTAATACAATTCTTGAATTAAAACTGATGGCAAATTTTAAAGACCGTTACAAATAAAACTTACACTTTTTCGTCTCAAAGAAGCAATACCAATTTTGACAAAAAAAGCGCCACCATAAATTGCAGCGCTTTTCTAACTACTTAGGCTAATTGATAAATCACTTCGTGTGCCTCCCACAATGCCGGAGTTTCCAACTTATCAATCAACCTTTCAAGTACCGCATCTGGTATGGCTGCTTCGCGGTTCCTGTTCTGCTTTAGTAATCCGGCATAGGGCACCTCCACATAAATAATCTTTACTGCGGTTTTGTAGGTGGCAAATAATTCAATCAACTGCAAACGCATTTGCCGGGTAATGTTGGTAGCATTCCAGATAAAGCTTTTTTGCTTTCTTAAAAACACGCGGGCCTGCTCCTTAGCTTCCTGAATAACCAAACCATTACCGCTTTTATCTGTGGGCGAAATACCACGTGCTATCCGGATATCATCAAGTGATACAACCGGCAGATCCGGGTAGTGCTTTTGGATATAGGTATTTTTACCTGCTCCCGGCAGGCCGCTCATTAATATTACTTCGGCAGCTGGCTGTTCAAACGGTACATAATTCGGGTAAGCATCTTCGTGCTGCATATAATACATTTTCGCCTCGTTAGTTACAAAGTTACGGGCAGTACCCCAGCAGCTTTGTTCGCGACAGAAAGCCTCAAAACAATCTATTTTATAAAGCATTTCATCCTGATCGGTACAGATTCTCCCCAATACATCGGCACGGGCAAGCAAGGCCAGCCATTGAGTATTAACTTCCATACTTGCCATAATGAGAGCCTTTGCCGGATCGGGCTTTTCAAAAACCCAAAGCGGCAAGCCGTGATAGCGCACCAGCCCAACAATCTGCTCACGTATTGAAAATGGTGTCGCTATTTCTCTGTATAATATCTGCCGGGCAGTCATTGCACCTTTTCGGGCATGACCGTTTGAGGTAATCCTGCCGTCCGGTTCAATTACAGTAGTACTGTATTTTTCAACATCATGCAGCAAAGCTGCTGCCCAGAGTATTTCCTGTTCCTGTACAGGTAACTGCTGATAAGCAGGCTGACCAACTAATGCTTCAATCACCATTTTGGTGTGAATTGCAACGTTACCCTCCTCATGATATATTGTATCCTGCGGTACACTTTCCATCCGCCCCACCCAATCAAAATGGCTTTCAAGATATGTCCAGTCTTTATTTTCAGTAATGGTCCACATAGGTACCTCCTTCGTTTTTTAATGGCGCACGTTTCCAGCTGCGTGTCCAGTGCTGGTCGGTTTTAACGTGCCCTTTCCTTACATATTTAAATACATTATGCGCAAAATCATCTATCGCATAACTGTCTGCATTGCGGGATACAATCCCTTCAATAGTTGCAGGCTTTCCGTCCCCCGCATCATGGGGCTCAAAAGTGCCCCTGCTTTTAGTCAATGTCAAAACATCCTGTTCAAATCTCAACTGATCAACAGGTAGATGAACACTTCCCAGTTCAGGTACCGTCGGCAAGCCGATCATTGCGGCATAAAACTTTGTCTCTTCCCAGCTTAACCAACGGTCATGCTCGCGGATACCGAACACATAAAAATGATGTTCGAGGTTCCGGTATTCGATGGAATGAATTGCGTAGAGATTTTCAAGGAAGATCTCCAGATCACCCAAGTCATTTTTGATCAACTGCCAAAACCTACGGATGCTCTCAGTCCAGGCAGAAACCGTTGGCGCAACGTGCGAACGCGCGAAAACACCGCGCTTTGACAAGCAGTTATTCTCTCCATCCAGCTTTTCAGTATGGATAAGCGTGGGTATTTTTTGTATGTGTTTCCAATAGTCGTGTTGTATCCTGTCATCGCTGGTTGTGCCCGGCGAAAACGGATAATGATACGTACGACCATATTTTTTTGATATAGCCATGTTGTAAAATTTTTAATTAAAAGAAATAGAAATTCACCTCCTCCCCTGGGATGGGGAAGCTCATTAAACGTTTATGCTAATGAGATTACATGGCTCAAATTTTTGAGAGTTTTTTTATTACTGGCGCAAAGGTAATAAACTGACTGGTAATAAAAAAAGAAAGGCCTCCGGTTTATACCGAAGGCTAATAACAAATGATTACGCTATATCGAAGTTGGTTGTCTTATGCCAGGATCTGGTTAATCAGCTTCAGCTCTTCATCACTAAATGAAGTATTGGTTAAACAACCGATAGAGTCAGTAACCTGCTCCGGCTTACTTGCACCGATCAACACCGAAGTGATGCGCTTATCTTTCAAAATCCATGATAATGCCATTTGCGCCAGGTTTTGACCACGCTGCAGGGCAATTTCATTCAGTTTTGCGGCTTTGGCTATATTTTGTTCGGTTATGGCATCTTCGTCAATGGCGCCGTTGCCGCGGTGGGCAGCAGCCCGCGAGCCTTCGGGGATACCTTTCAGGTATTTATTGGTTAATAAACCCTGTGCCAACGGCGAAAATGGGATACAGCCTACACCTTTATCCTCCAGTACGTCAAGCAAACCACCTTCAACCCACCTGTCGAACATGGAATATTTAGGCTGATGGATTAGGCATGGCGTACCAAGTTCTTTCAACACGGCAACTGCCTTTTCAGTTTCGGATGCGCTGTAGCTTGAGATACCAACATACAGGGCTTTACCTTGGCGCACTATCAGGTCTAATGCCCCCATTGTTTCTTCAATAGGTGTTTCCGGATCCGGACGGTGATGATAAAAAATGTCCACATAATCCAAACCCATCCGTTTCAGGCTTTGATCCAAACTGGCTACCAAATATTTTTTCGAGCCCCAGTCGCCGTAGGGGCCAGGCCACATTCCCCAGCCGGCTTTGCTTGATATGATGAGCTCATCGCGGTAGCTTTTAAAATCATCTTTTAAGATACGGCCAAAAGTTTCTTCGGCCGAACCAGCCGGCGGCCCGTAATTATTGGCCAAATCAAAATGGGTGATGCCTTTATCAAAGGCTAAACGTAAAATATTGCGGGCGTTTTCCAGGCTGTCGATGCCGCCGAAATTATGCCACAAGCCAAGTGACACCGCCGGCAACTTTAAACCGCTGTTACCGCAACGGCGGTATTCCATGCCCTGGTAACGGTCTTGATTGGGTAGATAGGTCATATTTGATCGATAAAAATTATATAAGGCAAAATTGACTTATCTATTCCAAAAATCCATTGAACTGGAACAAGAAATAAAATTATTTACAGGTCAATATTCGCGGGTATCACTCGCTCGGGGCTTATATTTGGGCAATGTTTCAAAATATCAATAATTACGCGGCGCGATCGGTTAGTTTAACCACAGAAGAAACAGCGCTGTTTAATGAGATCCTGGAATACCGGAAAATACCTAAAAAAACACGTTTACTTGCAGCCGGCAACATTTGTAATTTTGAAGCCTACGTAAACAAAGGCTGTATCCGGGAATATATTATTGATGAGAACGGCGCAGAAGTGACCCTGCAATTCGCGGTTGAAGACTGGTGGGTAAGCGATCTGGCCAGCTTCCAGGATCAAAGCCCTGCCCACATGAATATTGAAACATTGGAAGATTGCGAACTGCTCATCCTTACCCGCGACTCAAAAGAAAAGCTGCTTAACGAAGTTCCCAAACTGGAACGCATGTTCAGGCTCATGCTGCAAAGGCATTTAACTGTGGTTCAAAAACGGCTTTATAAAACTATAGCAACCACAGCCATGGAAAAATACCTTGAGTTTATTAACCGTTATCCAAACATCCCGCAAAGGGTGCCACAGCATTATATAGCGTCTTATCTTGGTATCTCGCCCGAATTTTTGAGTAAGCTGAGGTCGAGGAGTTTGAAAAAGTAACTGGCGAGTTGACTTAGCTTTACTCTTTAATTTAATACTTTAACTCACGCATTTAATATATAAAAGCGTCATTGCTTTGTACCTCACAGCAATGACGCCCTTAGTTTGCCTTTAACGTTTTTAAGGTTATAGCCTCTGCATTATATTTAATCTCTATGAATATGCAAACCATTAAACTGCCGTTTGCCATTTTCATAGCTGGTATTTCCTTTTGCAAAACGTGGATATTTCGCACTGTATTTCTTAAATACGCTCTCTGGTTGCTTCACTCCGTTAACGATTAATTCTTCACCGTTAAATGAAAGCTCATGCAGGGCCTCTTCATTAGAGATAATATGGTCTGCTACTAAATCATCTGTCATCTGTTTTAATACCCGCTGATCTTCGGCCGCATGCTCCTGGTCTTTTTTTGCCTGGATTTGATCCAGGTGCGCCTGTTCCTGGTCACGTTTGGCTTGTTCCTGATCGCGGGCAGCCTGCTCCTGGTCGCGTTTGGCCTGTAACTGATCTTTGGCTGCTTGTTCCTGATCACGTTTGGCTTGTTGCTGGCCGCGTTCAGCCTCTCCCTGTTCAGCTTTTGCATGCTGCTGGTCGCGGGCGGCTTGTTCCTGATCACGTTTGGCTTGTTGCTGATCGCGCCGGGCTTGTTCCTGATCACGCTTAGCTTGTGCCTGATCCTTTTTTGCCTGGATCTTGTCCTTCCTGATCTGCTCGCGAATGGCAGCTATAACTGTGCTGTATTCACCCCATTTGGTCGACGGGATAATTTCGCCGTCAACAGCCAAAGCCACCAGCTTGTTGTTTGCTAATTCCATTTGGTAAGTTTTTCCGTTCCAGTCGGTTTGGATACGTTCGCGCCCCTTGCCATCAAAAGTATCGTAATTGTTATAAGAGTTTAAGGCCGTTTTCTTTCCTGGTTTCTGAGCGTTTGCTGCAGTCGTTAATGCCGTTGCCGCTATCAGCAACAGGGCACTTCTTAAATAATTTGTTTTCATTTTTCTGTTGATTTAAAGGTTAAAAATTGGGCAATAGTTTTCCATTCCGCCCATTTGGCAGTTTAAAATTGATTATTGAAATGACTGATTACTATAGCTTATAAAGCAGTATGTATCCCTGCTTTACAGACTAAATAAGAAAGGTTTTACTTAATCCTGAACGCTTGTTTTACTTTTTATCGGTTCTGTCTTTAGTTTGTTAGCCTGTGCCTGATCACGTTTTGCCTGCTCCTGATCGCGCTTTGCTTGTGCCTGATCTCTTTCGGCCTGTTCCTGGTCAAGTTTAGCCTGCACCTGATCACGCATGGCTTGTTCCTGATCGCGCCGCGCCTGCTCCAGGTCACGTTTGGCCTGATCCTGTGCACGGCGGGCTTGTTCCTGTTCGGGGTTAAGTGCGGTTTTATTATTTACCGACTGCCGATTATCCTGTTCGGCCCGCTGCTTTGCTGCCAATGCATCGCGCTCAAGCTGCTCCTGCGGAGACACGGGTTCATCATTAGCCATAACTGTGTTTCCATTTGCATGAACGGGTTTCCGGGCAGCAGCAAGATATTTATGTTTTAAATGTTTCGGCTTATCTCCTTGCCTAACAATCGCTGCAGATTGGGTATCGGCAAATGATGTTACGCGTTGTTCCTGTTTATACGTATGATTATTGCCGTTTTCAGGATAATTCACTTTTCGGATCTGTGCAATGGCTGCGGTTGCTATTATAGCCGAAAGGATAATAACGCCGCTTATCAAAAATACCTTTTCGCCCGAGGTTACCGTTTTGTTTTTATTATTCAGAATGCGGCTTACCCTTTGCAACAGCTGATTTTTTTTACCGGGGAATGCAACCGCGTAGTTTGTACCATAAAGCGAATGTTCCTTAAAACTGATGAGTGCTTCTATAAACTCCCGCTTATTTTTTGTTTGGGCGATGGCGATATCATCGCAGCAATTTTCCCGCTCATCGCGCAGCAGGGCCGAGATCCATAACAAGCCGGGATTGAAGAAAAATACGGTTTCGGCAATGGTTTGTAAAAAGTTAACGAAATAATCATGCCTGCGAATGTGCGCCAGTTCATGCAGCAGTACAGCCTCCACCTGCTCGGGCGGCATCCCAGCCAATAAACCTGCAGGAATCAGGATCACCGGCTTCAGGTGCCCGATAACCATAGGCATTTTCACGTATCCCGATTCAAGTAGTTTAACTGCCTGTTTCAGTTGCAGCTTTTTGCAAAGCAGTTCCACCCTGTTTTTCCAATAGCCAACAGGCTCGGATACCTGCCTGTGTTTTGCGGTATGGACAAACATGAGCCCGCGCATCATCCGTACCGACCGGAACAGGAAAAACACAAACCAAAGCAATACAACAATTGGCGCGTTGGCTGTAAAATAACCGATACAGGTGCCGGCAAAAGCCCGTATCCCATCAGCATTAAGGTTTAATAAAGCCGATGCCCGACTGCCAATGGAGTTGCCTATTTCCAAACTGCCTTGCTGCGGCTGCTTGTTCCATTCCCAAACAAAAGTGAACAGGCAGGCGCCAACAAATAATAAAAACTGTACCAGTACCAGGTTGTACCTTACTGCCGCGCTTGTTTTTTTGGTAAGCAGCATCACCACCGCGCTCATAACTGCCAGCAACATCCCCTGCCATAGTGAATGGATCAGCATCCAGCTAAAAGCCTGTATCAGGCTGTGGGAAACGGTGTTGGTGTTAAGGAGCAGGTACATATCTGTAAAGTTTAATTATCGTCCAGGTTTTTGAGCAGCTCTTTTATTTTTCTGAGTTCTTCGGCCGATGTTTTGTCGTTGCCCAGCAAGGCTACCATCAAATCGCTCGGCGAACCATTATACATCGAATCAACAAAGCGCCCAAGCATGTTCCCTTTCACCTTGTCTTCTTCAACTGCGGCGCTGTAAATGTGCTTCATATTGGTTTCGTCACGTTCAAGCATCCCCTTCTCTTTCATTACCTGCATCAGCTTAAGGGTACTGGTGTAAATTACCGCTTCCTTTTGTTCATTAAGCTTATCATGCACAAACCTCACTGTCGACGGGCCATGCTGCCACAACACCCGCAAAACGTCCATTTCTGTTTTGGTTGGCGTTAAATCAGCAGTAATATCCTTTTTAAACAAACTCATAAACCAAAGATACGTATCAAAAACGTACGTTGCAATAGCTAAGTTATTTTTTATTAAAAAAAAACTCTAAAACAAAACAACCACCCTAATACTAAGGTGGTTGTACATTATAATAATAAGATCAGTCGTTTAAAAGCTCTTAGCAAAGGTTAACCCAACCTTGCCGTCCTGGTAAGTTGGCAACAATAAGGAGTTGTTGTTTTTCCCTTTCTCATTCCCCCCACGGAATACACCATTACGGATAAGCGGGTAGAGGTAATAAGCCGCTTTGGTTGACAGAATACCAAAACCAGCTCCTGCTATGATGTCGCTAAACCAATGCTTGTTGTTGTATACACGCAAAATAGCAGTGGTAGTTGCAAATGCATAGCCCACACCACCGTATATGGGCGAGCGGTCGCCGTACTCCTGGGCCATAAACTCGGCAGAAACAAAGGCGTTACCGGTATGGCCTGAAGGGAACGAAAATTTATCGGAACCGTCAGGCCGCTCACGATGGGTAATGCGTTTTAGGCCAAAAGTTGAACCTGCAAAAATGGCTTCGGAAAGTACGAGCAGCATAGTACGGTCGATAAATGTATTTTTACCATGAATGCCGACCAGGTTCAAAGCATAAACTGAAACTATTGGCGCATATTGGAGTGAATTATCAACACTGGTGCGAAAACCGGGATGATCCTTGTTCATATCATTCCGTACGCGATAATCAATATTACGTATAAATCCTACTTTTAACGATAGTAGGCCATAAGTGATAAAAGCGGCCGGCGGTATGTATGAGGGAAACTTACTTTGAAGATGTTTAACTGTATCGGGCAATGTCAGGATATTCCTGGCAGAGTCTTTCTGCAGAGAATCCTTCTTTACGGTATCTTTTTGTAATGTATCCTTAACCTGGGCATATAATGGCAGCGAGAACGAAGCTGCCAATAGCATCGAAATAAAATAAAACCTAAACTTTTGCAAAGAATCCCCCTTATTAAGCGCTGATAAAATACAATTATACAGTCCAATTCTGTATAATTTCTGAAGCACGTAAACAATAAATTAACACGCTGTTAACGTAAATTATGTTAGATATGTTGTGTGCCATTTAAAATTGATTGAAAGGCCAGTCCCTCATTTTAATTGTTCTTTTTACAATAAATAAAATTACCTATGTTTGATCTGTACTCCTTATAAACCACCAAACCACCTGAATGAAGACCATCAAACTCCTCTGCTGCTTCCTATTACTTACAGGCACCCGTATTTTTGCCCAGGAACAGGCCCATATCGCCATCAACCTAAATGATAAAATTGGCGATATGTACCCCGTTTGGGCATGGTTTGGTCATGATGAACCTAACTACACTTACATGAAGGATGGCCGCAAACTACTTTCCGAACTGGCAGCTTTGAGCCCTGTACCTGTACGCATGCGGGTTCATAACCTGCTTACCAGCGGTGATGGCACGGCAGCCCTAAAGTGGGGATCGACCAACGCTTATACCGAAGACGCTAATGGCAACCCGGTTTATAACTGGCATTTGGTTGACAGCATTTTTGACACCTACATTAAATTGGGCATGAAACCTTATGCCCAGATAGGTTTTATGCCCGAGGCCTTGTCAACCCACCCCAAACCTTACCGCCATTACTGGAAACCGGGCGATAACTATGATGATGTTTACACAGGATGGGCGTACCCTCCTAAAGATTATAACAAATGGGAAGAGCTTGTTTACCAATGGGTAAAGCATTGTGTACAACGCTACGGCCAGGCCGAGGTTGAAAGCTGGTACTGGGAAGTTTGGAACGAGCCCAACATAGGCTACTGGAAAGGTACCATGAAAGAGTTCTTTAAACTGTACGATTATGCCGCCCATGGTGTAAAACGCGCCCTCCCTACCGCGCACGTGGGCGGACCGGAAGTTGCAGGTGGCTCAAGCCCCGGCGGAATGAAATTCCTGAACGCATTTATCAAACATTGTATTGCTGATACCAATTACGCAACAGGCAAAATAGGGTCGCCTATTGATGTGATCTCTTTCCATGCCAAAGGGCAGCCTACGCTGATCAATGGCCGGGTGCGCATGAACATGGCCCCGCAGATCCGCGATATCAGGGAGGGCTTTAAAATTGTGGCATCATATCCCGAAACTAAAAACACGCCGATAGTAATAGGCGAATCGGACCCGGAAGGTTGCGCCGCCTGCGGTATGGCTACCAACCCTTCAAATGCTTACCGTAATGGCACCATGTATTCGAGCTATACAGCAGCTTCCATAGCCCGCGAATACCAACTGGCCGACTCATTAGGTGTAAACTTTATGGGCTCGGTATCATGGTCGTTCGAGTTTGAAAATCAGCCCTGGTTTTATGGCTTCCGCGATTTGGCTACAAACGGAGTTGATAAACCGGTAATTAACGTTTTCCGGATGTTGGGCATGATGAAAGGCAAACGCCTGAAAGTAACCGGCGACCAGATGTATTCGCTTAAAACCGTAGCTGATTCAAGCATCGGGGGAAATAATACAGATATCGGTGCTTTGGCAGCCGCAGATAAAAAAGAAATGACCGTATTGCTGTGGAACTACCATGATGATGACCTGCACGATGCGGGAAAAACCGTAAAGATCAGGATAGAACACCTGCCACCAACCTTCGTTAAACTTACCCAATACCGCATTGATGACGAACACAGCAATGCTTATGAGGTATGGAAAAAGATGGGTTCACCGCAAAAACCTACAGCTGCGCAAATTAAGGAACTTGAAAAAGCGGGGCAATTACAACAGTTTGGCAAACAGGTTACGCTACAGGCTAAATCAGGGCTGGCAGGTGCCACTGTATTGTTACCAAGGCAAGGGGTGGCTCTTTTAAAGTTTAGCTGGTAAGTTAAACTCATCAATTGCCCTGGTGGCATAATTTTAACAGGTAGTTAACATCTGATCTTAAATCAGGATAGCATAATTACCGTTAACTTGGAAAACAAATAAAAACCCTCTTTCGGTAATAACCGAAAGAGGGCCAGTCAACCTAACATAACCTGGGTGAGCCGGGTGTTTGTTAGTTCATATTAGTTAATCGTTACATTAAGTGCGAAATTATAAAGCAAATCCGTAAGCTAAGCGCAGGCCAACCATACCAAAATGATCCTGGTTAGCACCCGAAAAGTTTTCATAGCGTACACTTACATCCCAGGTTTTATTGGCCCAGCCTATACCAGGCGAAAGATCAAGCCTGTGCGGGCCCCAGCCTTCTTCCAGTTTTTCATAAGCGATACCAGCTTCGCCGGCAACATATACACTTGGTACAAAAAACTCTTTGAAACCGAATTTAATAGGGATTTCGCCATAGCTTGGATAGCGTTTACCCGTAGCAGGATTTTCTTTCTGAAAAAAATGATACCCGCCCATAGTATAAGTAAGCGCAAAACTATTGCTTATACCGTATTGTAAACGGGCTGTACCACCTAAGGTAAAAGTAGTGCCAATTTTTGCTACACCTGTAGGCAAGCCGGTTTCAATTCCTAAACCTAAACGGAACGCATTTGCTGGAGTGGTTTGCGCTTTTACCGTATTTGAAAAAAACAGTGCTCCTGTCACAAGGGCCGCTGCTGTTAACTTTGATAGTAATTTCATGTAATAATATGTTTGTGTACATAATGATTACTACCATTTTAGCAAAGGCGTTGCCTCGGGTTGCAGATTTTTTTATAACGGAAGATATCTCCCTGCAAAACACTACTCTTTTATATAATGTGCCCCGAGAACACCGTCGGCGAAAGTGGTGCTTTTTGCCAGTTTGAGCTTTATCTCCGTATTAGGAAACAGCGGAATACCGGCACCAAGTACTATTGGGTTTATAAACAGCCAAAATTCATCAATCAATCCTTCCTGCATCAAATAACGGGCAAGAACAGGGCTGCCAAACATGATGATCTCGCCGCCTTCCTGTTTTTTGAGGTCTGAAATCCGCTCCTTTACATCATCACTGATAAATTTAATCTTATCGGTATTTTGCTTGGCAGCAGTTTCAGACACTACATACTTAAGTGTATTATTATACCATGTAGCATGTTCAATAGTATGCTTTGAGGGGTTTGGCCCATTGGCTGCTGTTGGCCAGTAGGCATCCATCATTTCAAAGGTTTTACGGCCATATAGGGCGGAGTCAGCTACCTGTGTGCGGGCGTTGGCATACTCAAACATCTCGTTGCTCACTTTGATCCAGTCCATAGCGCCATCAGTGCGGGCAACCATACCATCGAGTGAAATGTGCATAAACAATACTAAGTTTCTCATAATATCAGTGGTTATATTTTTTATATCAAAATTAAACCGGTGCTCGTTCGTATGCAGGGGGCTAAAGCGACTTTTAAAGGGTGTAAATATGACTATAGTAAAAAGGCCATGCTCCCGCACGGCCTTCTGTTATCAATTATAAATTACTTTACAACGTAGCCATATCAATTACAAACCTGTAACGCACATCGCCTTTTTCCATACGGTCATAAGCGGTGTGAATATCCTTGATATCAATCATTTCAATATCAGAGACGATGTTATTTTCGGCACAGAAATCAAGCATCTCCTGGGTTTCTTTGATACCGCCAATTCCTGAACCCGCTAAGCTTTTACGGCCGCCCAATAAGCTGAAAGCAGCAATCTGAGCTGGTTTAGGCGGAACGCCCACACAAATATGAACGCCATCGGTACGTAATAACGACAGGTACATGTTAAAGTCATGCTCGGCCGATACGGTATCCAAAATAAAATCGAAGGAGTTTTTAGCTGCTTCAACCTGTTTTGGATCGGTAGTTACCACAAAATGGTGGGCACCTAATTTTTTAGCGTCTTCTTCTTTCTTAGGCGATGTACTTAATACGGTAACATCGGCACCAAAGGCCACGCCAAATTTAACAGCCATGTGGCCTAAGCCGCCTAAGCCGAGTACGGCCAGCTTATGGCCTTTGCCTACCTTCCAGTGCCTTAGCGGCGAGTAGGTTGTGATGCCGGCGCATAACAACGGGGCAACGGCGGCGAGGTCAACTCCTACCTTAAGGTGCAGCACAAAATCCTCATTAACAACAATGGTGTTTGAGTAACCACCATAAGTAGGTGTTTTATGATCCTGTTCAAGGCCATTATAAGTTTGTGAGTTGCCATTAAGGCAATATTGCTCCAAATCGCGTTTACAATTTTCGCATGTACGACATGAGTCAACCAAACAGCCGGTAGCGGCAAGGTCGCCAACTTTAAAACCTTTTACATGCTCGCCAACTTTAACTACGCGGCCAACAATTTCATGTCCGGGCACCATAGGAAAAATGCCGGGGAACCAGTCGTTTTTGATCTGGTGTAAATCGGAGTGGCAAACGCCGCAGTACAAAATATCAAACTGCACGTCATGAGCACCAACTTCGCGCCTCTCAAAAGTCCAGGGGGCAAGCGGTGTATTTTCATCTTGCGCAGCATACGCTTTAGTTTCAATCATAGTAGTAAACGTTAAGTAGTGTGAATGATGATTTATTGGGTTTGGAAAGGATCTCCATAACAAATGTACAATGATAATTTTATAAATATCGGCTAAGTATGGGTTGAAATAAAAAAGTGACACATGAGAGGATAAATATTAACCACAGATATTCGCAAACCTTTAATTTAGCATATAGATTAACACCGCATGAAAATAGCCATTGCCACTCCGCCTTTCCCGAAATCAATTAATGATGGACTGCAACAAGCCGAAAAGCTGATTAAAGATGCAGCATCTCAACAGGCAGAGGTTATCTGTTTCCCTGAATCATATATACCGGGATATCCGGGTATGATAACCGATCCGGAGCCAACATCGCCGGAGATACTGCAATCGGCATTGAATGAAGTATGCGGATTGGCGGCCGAAAATAATATAGCAGTTGTTATGCCGATGGACTGGTATGGAGATACCGGCCTTTTAAATATTGCACACGTAATATCCCAAACCGGCGATGTACTCGGCTACCAAACTAAAAACCAGTTAGATCCATCGGAAGATGCCATTTGGGTGCCGGGCACACAACGAAATATTTTCGAGGTAAATGGCTTAAAATTTGGTGTTACCATTTGCCACGAAGGGTTCCGTTATCCCGAATCGGTAAGATGGGCGGCGCGTAATGGCGCGCACATTGTTTTCCATCCGCATTTTTCGGGCAGTAATACTGAGGGGGTATTGCTTACCGAATGGGGCAGTATGGCCAACCCTTATTACGAAAAAGCCATGATGATGCGGGCGCTGGAAAATACCATCTATTTTGCGAGTTCCAATTATGGTTCGCTTTACCCCGAATCGGCCAGTTCGGTTATAGCACCGGATGGCACCTGTTTAGTTTACCAGGCTTATGGCACAACCGGTGTAATTATAGCTGATATCGATTTAGAAAAAGCTACCGGCTACCTGGCTAAAAGATTTAAACCACAGTTGTACGATTATTAAAAGCGCCGATATTTTAACCATTATTTGAATTTTGTAAATAATGGATTGATTTATTAAAACGCCTCCCCTCCCATCTGTTTTACTTTTGTATCAAAACAAAAAAGAAAATGGAAAACAAAAATAAAATTGCCGTGGTAACCGGCGGCAGCCGCGGCTTAGGCAGGGACATGGCCTTAAGGCTTGCCGAAAAAGGAATAGATGTTATTATAACCTACAATACCAATGCAGAGGAAGCAGCAAAGGTAGTTAGCCTTGTAGAACAAAGCGGCGCAAAGGCAGCAGCATTGCAACTCAATACCGGAGTAATTAAAAGCTTTGACGCATTTACCGAAAAACTGCGTGAAGTTTTGACGGATAAATTTGGCACCGATCATATCGACTTTTTAATTAATAATGCCGGGCAAGGCGGTTACAGCGCCATTAGCGATGTTACCGAGGAGTTTTTTGATGATTTATTGAATGTGCACTTTAAAGGTGTATACTTTTTAACTCAAAAATTGATCCCGTGGATGGCCGATGGCGGTGGGATTGTCAATGTATCATCCGGGTTGACAAGGTTATCAGTTCCAGGTTCTTCGGCATATGCATCTATGAAAGGCGCGGTGGAAATTTTCACCCGTTACCTGGCTAAAGAACTTGGCGGAAGAGGTATCAGGGCCAATGTGGTTGCCCCAGGCGCCATTATGACCGATTTTGGCGGCGGCCATTTGCGCAACAGCGAAGAAACCCAAAAAATGGTAAGCAGCATAACTGCACTGGGCAGACCAGGCGTTGCGGAGGACGTTGGCGGCGTTGTAGCTTTCCTTTGTACTGAAGATGCGCGTTGGGTTAATGGCCAGCGTATTGAAGCATCGGGTGGTATGGCAATTTAAATGAGAAATATCTTGATTAGTCGGGTACCTCTTTAAATTAATGAGGTACCCCTTTTGTAAGGAGCCGGCTGTATATTACGGAAGGCGCCTATAATGCGTCTCCACAATAGGCGATTTATTTTAATATTTCCAATATCGCAATCACCGCGTTATTGCTTAACGCTTCCATGTCGGCTTCTTCCAGCTGCCATAATGCCAATCCGTCACGCTCATGCATCAGGCGGCCCTGCAGCTCAAATGCTCCGGCAAGTACAAATGCGTAAAACAACGATTTACTATTTTGAAGTTGATAAAAGGCATCCACCCTCCCGCCAAATACTCCTGCATGCAATCGAAACGGATGCATTCCGCTGGTGGGAACCAGGTCAATCAGTTCATTTTGCCTGTTGGTAATATCAAATTTAAAAACTGCGTCGTGTGGGAGATTTATAACCTCATCATCCTTTAACTGCAAATAAATGTAATTGATCCAATCGCTTTTATAAAGATTAGTTAATTCAAGACGCTCACCGGCAATTGTATAACCTGCAAACACCTCTCCAACATCAATCAGGCGGATATCTCCATTTGCCCTTTTTAACAATACTTCGCCGGTTACCGGCATTACAACAAACCAGCCGGAGTTTTCGACAGCTACATCAATTGAACTACCACCGGCCAGCATTTCATCATTCCATACTTCCAGCTTGCCAAAGGGTTTCCGATGCTCGTTAAAATAGTTACCATAATTGAAACTACTGTAACGCCGCAGGGTTGAGGTTTTCGTGAAACCTCTTTGGTCGGCCAAATGTATTTGCCCCGGTGAGATCTTTTCCATGTTAATTGTGATATTGCAATGAAGTTATGTTTATATACGGCTGCAATTGCATAAGGTTGGTGGATATGCAATTATTTTCGACATTTAACTGATTTTCGGCCTGTTGAGCGGATATCAGCAGGTAATTATCTATGGTATCATGCCAAAACAACGATTCGGAATAAAAATTAACCGCGACCTGGTGTTTATCCTTATCATTAATATCCGAATTGATGATCTCCAACTGAAACTTGCTGAACGTCAGAAACCGTCTGCCAACATTATTTAAAATATCAGGCATAATACTGCCAAGCTGCTGAATATAACCTGTAACCGATGGTGTAACCATACCGGCTAAACGCTGAGCATTGGGCACATTTCTTAACAATTCGGAATAGGAAGTATAGGCTGTTCCCTGGCTAAAGTTCTGGGCCTGCATTTTAAATTCCAGGTAGGTGCTTTCAAAAACCAGCTTATCCCATTGCTTGAACGACCGGATATCGATGATTTTACGATAACATAAAATGATGACGCGCTTTTGCATATGATGGTTCAAAAAACAAAATGGTTTTTTAAGCAGGTACACTTAAGCTGATAGCCAATACAAAACCGGCGGTGGTGCTACCGGTAACAGTAGCAGTTTCAAGCGTATATCCATCGCTAAACACATTATCACTCGCATTATACGTATATCCGCTCAAGCCTTTAGCATAACCATTAACAGCCGCCAGGGCCGTGCCGGAACCTTCCGGAAAAGCGATCTGTGTTACTTTCAATGATGTACCCGATGAGTTATACACATGAACGTGAATATGCGTAGCCCTGCCCGTATACCAACCTGGAAATATAGAGGTAAAAGTTACCAGGCCATTTGAATCGGTAGTTTGCCTGCCACGTAAAAAATGAACTGATGTATAATTTGTTGATTGTGTACCGCTGCCGCCATATTCAGAATAATTGCCCTCCGCATCGCAATGCCAGATATCAACCAACGCTGACGATAGCGCGCTACAGCTATTATTGCTATTGTTGATTGTAATTTTCACGGTAAGTTTATACCCGGTACGGCCATCGGTAATATCGCTCCTTACATATGAAGCAGGCGAATGTGTTGGATATGGACCTTCCGTTTCGGTAGGCGCAACACTGCAACTGCCTGTGTCGGTTGAACCCGAGGTACTGCCGGAAGATGAAGTGGTAGTAGTTGTGACGGTATCAGCATCTTTTTTGCAGGCCTCAACCAATACCGACGATGACACTGCGCCAATTACCAGGCTTTTTAAAAAGTTCTTTCTTTCCATTGTTTGTTCTCCTTTTAAGTTTAATCTAAATCGTTGATTCAAAAGTAAAAGCAGTACAGTAAGTGTTAAAACATGTGTCGGTTAGATGCGTTTTTGTGTCGATAAACAGCAAATTATCGGTGTGCGAAAAGATGAGATTGTATAAACATACAGTTGCATGACAGCTTTAAACCGTCAAATTTCTCTATCTTTGCATGTTTTTTTGAGAGTATATAATATTTATGGCATTAAAAAGCAGTGCGGTGATTACCGGTGTAGGTGGATATGTTCCCGACAACATTTTAACTAACAGTGATTTAGAAAAAATGGTTGAAACTAACAGCGACTGGATAGTTTCACGTACAGGGATCAAAGAAAGAAGAATCCTCGCCGACAGAACACTCGCTACTTCAGACATGGCTGCCTTTGCGGTAAAAAATTTACTTGAAAATGCCCAAGTTGATCCTTCTGAAATTGACTGTGTTATTGTAGCCACTTCAACCCCCGATTATCTGCTTATTTCTACCGCCAGCATCGTTTGTGATAAATGCGGTTTAAGCAATGCCTGGGCGTCTGACGTTAATGCGGCCTGCAGTGGTTTCCTTTATGCCTTTACCCTTGGCTCGAGCCTGGTTGAAAGCAACCGTTATAAAAAAGTAATAGTTATCGGTGCCGATCAAAACAGCGCCATTGTAAACTATGCCGACCGCAACACCTGTATCCTCTTTGGCGATGGCGCCGGCGCGGTATTGCTTGAACCATCTTCTGAAGATCTGGGCGTTATTGACAGTGTATTTAAAACTGATGGTCACGGGCGGGAACATTTATATGTACCTGGCGGCGGCTCTATGAACCCTGCATCAGAAGAAACCCTCGATGGTAAACTGCACTATATACGTCAGGACGGTCGCGTAGTTTTTAAAGCGGCCATTAAAGGCATGACCGAAAGCTGCACATCTGTGCTGCAGCGTAACAGCCTTACCATAGATGATATCAACTGGCTAATCCCTCACCAGGCCAATTATCGCATTATCCATGCCGTAGGTGATGCTTTGGGCCTGCCTGAAAGCCGTGTTAAGATCAACATCGACCGTTATGGTAACACCACAGCCGCCACTATCCCGCTGGCGTTGTGGGATTATAAAGAAGATTTTAAAGAGAACGATAACATAATCCTGACAGCATTTGGCGCAGGGTTTTCATGGGGCGCTACTTATTTAAAATGGGGTAAATTGAGATAATCAACCTCATCCCAACCCTCTCCTTTGGAGAGGGAGTTAAAATTCAACTCAATGACTACTGAAGAACGAATTAAAGAAGCCGAATCACGGATATTCAAAACCGTATTCCCAAGCGATACCAATCATTATGACACGCTTTTTGGCGGTTCGGCAATGGCCATGATGGATGAGGTGGCTTTCATTACGGCCACCCGCTTCACCCGTAAAAAAATGGTTACCGTATCATCCGACAGGATCGACTTTAACCGTCCTATCCCCGCAGGTACCATTATTGAACTTGTTGGCCGTATATCCCATATCGGCAATACCAGCCTAAAAGTTTTGGTTGAGATTTATATTGAAGAAATGTACTCCTTTGTATGCGAAAAAGCCATCACCGGCACTTTTACCTTTGTTGCCATTGATGATCATAAGCACCCTGTAAGCGTTTTGTAAGCTGAGGGCTTAAAGCGGACAGCTAAAAGCCAGAAAATGCTATCCTATTGCCATTATTTAAAGATGTTCGCTTTCAGCCTTCGGCTTTAAGCTTCTTAATGTAGTTTCTTGCGCTTCAACAACCCGCCTGTTGTATCGTCAATACTTTGTTGTACAATAAAGGCTTTGGGATCTATCCGTAAAATAGTTTGCTTCAACGAAGGGATCTCCAAACGGGTGGCTACAGTGAAAACAATATCACGGGGATCATTCACATGGCCATCCTTTCCATAACCGCTTTTACCCTGGTAGATTGTAACGCCACGGCCGAGGGTGACAGTTATAGCGCGTCTTATAGCGTCACTTTTGGTTGAGATGACAGTAACACCCGAGTATTGCTCGATACCATTGAGTAAAAAGTCGATCATTTTGGCGGCAGCCATATAGGTTAATATTGAGTACATGGCCGGTTCAACACCAAGTACCGAGGCTGCTACTCCAAATATCAAAACGTTAAGTAGCAAAATAAAGTCGCTCACTTTAAGCAGCTGCGTTTTTTTACTTACCAGCACAGCTGCTATTTCAGTGCCATCGAGCACGGCTCCACCACGCATGGCCAACCCGCTGCCGGTACCAATAAATACACCACCAAATACCGCGGTAAGCAATTTATCATGAGTAACATCCGGAAACTGAACTAATGCAAGGCATAATGAAAGCAAAGCAATGGCGGCGGTACTTTTAATAGCAAACCAAAGCCCCAGCTTCCGGTAACCGATCCACAAAAAAGGCACGTTGATAACAAAGATCAATATGGATATAGGTATGAGGGTGATATCAGATATCAGCATGGAAACGCCGGTAGCACCACCATCGATAAAATGACTTGAAAGTAAAAAACCCTTAAGGCCAAAAGCTGCCGATAAAATCCCGAGTCCGATATTTGCTGAATCCCTGATGGTGTTGATTGCCTTCATGCCCAAATATAGCTTTTTGAGGCTAAAGGCCGGTATTTAAACACAGCCGAATGTTTATAAACCAACTTTTTTTACGTTTACCTAACCACCACCTGTATCGTATTCCTGCTAATTTGCTCCAGCAAAATGGTTTTGCCTTCGGTTAGTTTCTTAACGGTATTCGCCCCGTCATGGCGTACTGTAATAAGCGTTAAACCCTCATTATACTTCACCTTAAAATCCGCTTTAAGACCATTTAACAACTTTTCAAAGCGCTCTTCATTTAGGTCGAAACAAACCGAAAAACTTAATGCGGAAGTTTGCATCACATTTACCTTAACATTGTTTTGGGCAAACAGGCGAAATACATCGCTCAGGTGATCTTCCGTTATAAAAGAGTAATCCTTACCTGATACTGACAGTAATACCTGGTTTTGTTTCAGGATGATCACCGGCTTGGTAAACTGATTATGTCCATCTTCTTTAATTACTGTGCCGGGCGCAGATGGGTCTGTAAACGGCTTTACCAGCAGGGGTATTTTAGCATTTTGTAAGGGTTTGATGGTTTTTGGATGGATGACACTGGCCCCATAATAGGTCATTTCGATGGCTTCCGTATAGGAGAGCTCATCAAATTTAACCGTATCAGCAAAAAATCTCGGATCGGCGTTCAGGATGCCCGGAACATCTTTCCAGGCAGTAACCGATTCGGCACCTAGGCAAGCTGCAAATATAGATGCTGTGTAATCAGACCCTTCGCGACCAAGTGTGGTGGTAAAATTTTCGGAGGTGCCGCCCAAAAAGCCCTGGGTTACAACAATACTTTTTTCAAGTAAGGTTGGAAGATCCTTACCGATACTTGCTTTAGTTTTATCCCAATCTACTATACCCTCTCTGTATGTATTATCGGTATGCACATATCCGCGTACATCAAGCCATTTACTTTTGAGCCCAACCTGGTTCAGGTAGGCGTTAACTATCCGGGTTGACACCAGTTCGCCAATGGATACGATCTGATCATATACAAAATCATAGCTATCGTGTGGCTCATCCTCTATGGCCCAGTCAATCTCCACAAAGGTATTGGCAACTTCATCAAATACAGGGTGGCCCGGTTCAAATAATCCGCTCAGGATGTTGTAATGATATTCTTTGATCTCGTTAAAGATCCCGTGCATATCATCCGCCTGATCCATATAGGCTTTGGTGAGCTTTTCAAGTGCGTTGGTAGTTTTGCCCATAGCCGATATCACGATGAGCAATTGTTGACCCGTATATTGTTTTACAACATTAGCAAGGTTGGTAACACCCGCGGCATCTTTAACTGATGCCCCTCCGAATTTAAAAACAAGCATTTATTTAATGAATTGACTTACAACCGAACCCGGTTGTACTAATGATTTGATCTGTGCGTAAGGAATAAACAATTCGGTAATACCGGCCGCGTATGGTTTAATGTCATACTGATTATACAAAAATTTAATCCCAAGTGGCGTAATGGAAAAATTAGTATTGAGCGCGAATTTGTTATCCTTAAAAAAATAGTTAGCGGCGAGTGATGCGGTATCACTTAATTTTTCATTCTTCCTGAAGATTTTCTCGGCAACGGCATTTAATTTATCATGATAACCGGTTGCAAAAATATCGGCAAGTCTTAAGTTTTTACCGGCTTTTGAATCCCAGTTAATGAAAGTGACAGATGTGCCGCCGTGAGCCCCCCCAGTGTACGTATAACCCTGCACCTGCAACGTGGTAAGGCTTGAATCCTGGTGGATCACCTTAACAGAATCATCCAGCGTAAAAAACATTCCCGACCGGGGATCCGTTTTCTTGAAATCATCGTATGACTTCAGGAAATTTTTAGTCATCAATTCCAGGCTGCTGTCAGCTTTACCATCCATAGCAAACATTAAGGTGAGCTTAGCAACTATGGTATCATTTAAAGCCTTGGCACTGTCAAAAACCGGGTAATTAATTTTCACCACCGTGCAGGCGCTATCGGATTTAGTGCCGCAATCTGCCGCCCTTGCTTTTATTACTTTATAAGCATAGTGCAGGGTATCAAATGATTTTTCGTTAACCTTATTAGGAACTCCCCACTGGCACGATGACACCCCCAACACGATAAAAAACAACAGGCACAGATTTTTCATAGGTATAGTATTAGTAGTTTAACAACTGCTCTTTTGAAAGCGAGGCATTTAACCAGCCCGCCTCAATATTCGCGCCGTACTTATTGTAAAAGTTAATGGCCGGTTCATTCCAGTCGAGCACCTGCCAAACCATACCGCTGAAACCTCTTTCTTTAGCTTCCTGGATCAACCTGTCGAAAAGTAGTTTGCCGATCTTTTTGCCACGCATATCTTCAGTTACAATGAGATCTTCCAGGTACATGCGGGAGCCTTTCCAGGTGGAGTAGCGAACATAGTACAAGGCAAAACCAACCACAACGCCGTCAACTTCGGCAACAAAAGCTTTCCAAACCGAGTTAGGGCCAAACCCGGTTTCTTCAAAATGCTGCAAGGTTACGGTAACCTCATCCGGGGCTTTTTCATAGAGGGCAAGCTCATGTACGAGCTCCATCAGGCGCGGACAGTCGGTTTGAATGGCTTCCCTTATAATTAGCCCCCCGGCCCCCTGAAGAGGGTGCTGACTTTCAATTTTATTTTCTGTATTATTCATTTTTATCTTTTCGCTTCGCAGTTGTTGGTGTTGTCACCATAGCCGTTAACCTAAGGATTTTAAAAAAGTTTTTTTGAGGAGTTATAAATGACGGGGCTTCGCCATTGGGCAAAAC